>CAYZAE010000070.1:2644-32030 GCA_964476125.1 uncultured Verrucomicrobiota bacterium
AAGGAGAAGGCGACGCCGGTGCAGAAATCGCTGCGACCGAACGCGTCGTTGCCCGAGGACGTTGCGAAGGTGGTGCAGTTGGTGGAGTCGGGGGCGGGCGAGGAGGTGGTGCGCGCCTACGTGGGGGGGGCGGATGTCCGTTATGAGCTTTCGTTGGACCAGATCATTTACCTGCGCGACATCGGGGTGTCGGACGGCGTGATTGCGGCGATGATGCGTCGGGGGAGTGAGTTGAGGGAGAAGGACGCGGAATCGGCGGCCCTGCAGACCAACCTGGTCAGTGCCGTGGAGCAGATCAAGCAGGGGCTGGCTTCGACGCAGGCGGTGCAGAATGGCACTGCGGCGAACGGGGCGGGAGCCGCGTCGCTGGCAGGTGGAGCGCCGCCGGTTCCCGGGGCTGGGGTGGTTCCGGGGGGTGGAGAGGCGCCTCCCGCCGCAGTGGGTCAGCCTGGGGATACGGGAGCTCCCGCGGCGCCGCCGGTGGCGGTGCAGACGGTGCAGTTGCCGGCCGAGGCGCCGCCGGCGGTGCAGCAGTTTTACACGCCTTTGACGCAGTACGGGACGTGGTACCAGGTGCCGACCTACGGCTGGGTGTGGCAGCCTTCGGTGGTGACGGTGGATGCGACGTGGATGCCGTACCAGCACGGGGGCCGTTGGGTTTGGAGCAACTTCGGCTGGTACTGGTGTTCGGATTATTCGTGGGGCTGGGCGCCCTTTCACTATGGCCGTTGGTGCACCTATCCGGGCATTGGCTGGTGCTGGGTGCCGGACACCGTGTGGGGACCGAGTTGGGTGACCTGGAGGACCTGTGACACCTACATTGGCTGGGCGCCGCTGCCGCCGGCCTGCGGTTGGACCACCGGGGTCGGGCTGACCTGGCATGGCGGTGCGGTGAGCGTGGGATTCGGTTTCGGGCTCGCCCACGGGTGGTACACGTTCGTTCCCAGTGGACGATTCTGCCACCGCAACGTGTCCCATCATGCGGTGCGCGGATCCGCCCACGACGGCGCCTTCCGGCAATCCACGGTCGTGAACAACGTCATCAACGGGGACAACAACATCATCGTGAACAATGGCATCGGGTACAACCAGGTGGCCTCCCGGGTGCGTGACGAAATCCCCAAGGCGCGCGTGGAACCCCTGCCCAGTGAATCCCGCTCCCCGCTGAAAGCCGATCGACTCGAACGTTCCAAGGACGGCTTTGTGATTTACCGCCCGACCGCAGTGGAAAGTGCCGGGGGCCGCCCGGCGTTGCGGTCCGAGGTCCGTCCGGTTTCCAGTGCTTCCGTGGCGCCGACCCGGTCCGCCTCCGGAATGCCGGTTCGTCCCACGGCCGCATCCGGCTTCTCAACCGTGAACCCGGGTTCCGGCAAGGCGGTGGAGTCGAGGGGCGTGCCCGCAGCCGGCCGGCCGGTTTCCGGTGCCTCGTTCGGAGGTGGGGTGAGTTCCGCGCCGGTGCCTCAGAGTTCGACGGTTCCCGGGCGTCCTGTGCCCGCCTCGCGTGGGGCGGGGGTGGCGACGCCGAATGCCGGCGGGGTGCCTGCGAGCGGTGTGGCGCGGCCGTATTCCAACGGCGCAGTCGGCGCGGGTGGCGCGACGCGGAGTGGGGACGGGCGGACGGTGGAATCAAGCGGTCGGCCAACGGGAGTGCCCACGGCGGATCCCTCCAAGAACATGCCCGCGCGCACGGCCCCATCGATGCGCAGCCCGGGATCGGCCGGGGTGGCTCCGAACGCGCCGGTGGCGGCTCCCGCGCCCAGCGGAGGGAGGGTGTCGCCGCGGGGCGGCTATTCGACGCCGACCGCGAACGGGGCCATTCCCCGTCCGACGGCGCCGTCGGCGAGTCCCGCTCCCAACCTCAGCGCGCCGCGGCAGAGTTTCTCCGCTCCGACGCCGATTCCGAATTCAGCGCGGCCGTCCTTCCCGGCCGCTTCCCAGGCTCCGGTGCAGGCGATGCCGTCGCCGACCTACAATTCGCCGCGGCAGAATTATTCGGCTCCGGCTCAGGCCCCGGCGGCGTCGCCGGCCCCGGTGATGAACTCTCCGCGCCCGAGTTATTCCGCTCCGGCGCAGGCGGGGCCGGCTCCGGGGAACGTGAATGCGGGGGCGATGCGTGGCGGTGGACGGAATCAGCAGAACTAAGCGGGGGCGAAACCGAATGAATCCAATCACGACCCGGGCAGGGGGCCTCCGGCGGTGGGTGCTGGCGTGTCTGTTTCTGATGACGATGGCGTCGGAGGGGGCGAGCCGGGTCCTGTACCAGACCGGTTTTGAGAAGTCGGAGGGCTTCGACGACACGCTGACGTTGATCGGGCAGGGGGGGTGGGTGGGGGAGGGATCGGGGGGAAACGGGCTGCTGTCGGGGTTCATTGAAGGGGCGGGGCAGCACGCCTTTGTGGGGTTCGGGGCACCCACCAACCGGTCGGAATTCCTGAATGTCTGGAGGCCGGTGAACCATGTTCCGGGCGGGACCAATCCGCCGCTGGTCCGCTTCTCGGTCACCATGCTGGTGGGGGATTCGGCAGCGAAGACCAACCGGGACGATTTCCGGTGGAGCGTGTACAACGCCCGTGGGGTCCGGTTGTTCAGCCTCGATTTCGACAACCAATCGCTGGGCATCAATCACGTGCTCGACGACGGCAAGTTCGTGTCGACGGGCTGGAATTTCGAGAACGAGATCTCGTATCGGCTGGAGATCCTGATGGATTTTCCGGCCAACCAATGGTCGGCCACGTTGGGGGGCGAGGTGCTGGTGGAGAAACTTCCGATCACCACCCGCGGGGCGGACCGGGACTTCGGGGATGTGGATGCGGTGTGGGCGATTCGGAAGCCGGGGAGCGCGGGCGACAACTTCCTGGTGTTCGATGATTTTCGGGTGGTGGCGGAGGATTCCGTGACGAAGATCCCGCCCCGGCTGGAGGCCCTGGGGGCGGTTCGCCGGGGCGAGTTCCTGGTGCGGGTGGTGGGCACCCCGGGGGTGAGTTATGTGCTGGAGGGCGGTCCGGATTTACGAACCTGGGTTCCCTTGAAGACCAACACGCCGCCGGCGGACGGCTACTTCGATCATCTGGATCAGGGCGGGGCCGCGTGGCGCTTTTACCGGGCCGTTGAACGGTAGCCCGGCGGTCGCGGGAGCGGAGCCGAGGCGCCGGGGGGCGCGTCCGGAAACCATCTAGCGTTGGGTGAAGGCCTGGGTCATCCAGCGTTCCAGGGCTCCGGCGAGATCCTCGCGTCGGATGGGTTTGGCGACGTAATCATTCATCCCGACCGCGAGGCATTTTTCCCGGTCGCCCTGCATGGCGTTGGCGGTCATGGCGATGATGGTGACCTTCGGATTGAGCACGCTGGAATTGCCGCTGCGGATCTGGCGGGTGGCCTCGAAGCCGTCCATTTCCGGCATGAGGCAGTCCATGAGCACCATGTCGAACGGCTTCTCGGTGAGTTTGACCAGGGCCTCCTTCCCGTTCCCGGCGATCTCGGTGCGGTAACCGAGGCGCTTGAGCATTTCGGTGGCGACCAGCTGGTTGGTGCGGTTGTCCTCGACCAGCAGGAGCCGCAGGTCGCTCGCGGATCGTTCGATCGTGGGCGCCGGCGCTGTCGCGGCTGGCAGCGAACCCTGGGACTCCAGGCGCACCGAGCGGGCGGCGAGTTCAAGGCAGCGTCGCAGGGGCGCGCGCCGGACCGGTTTGGGCAGCAGTCCGAGGAATCCCTCCGATTTGATGCGCGCTTCGTCTCCGGGGAGGGTGAGCGAACTGAGCAGGACCATGTCGATGCGGGCGAGCGCGGGCTCGGCCCGGATCACGCGCGCCAACGCGGGTGCCTCGGTGTCGGGAAGGCGGCGTTCGATCAGGGCGACTCCGAAGGGGTTGCCGTCGCGGCTCGCGGCCCGGAGTTGATCCAGCGCGGAGGAGCCGCTCGAGGCGATCTCGGCACGACACCCCCAGGTGGCGAGCAATTCACGGAGGTTATCCCGGCTGGTTGCGTGGTGGTCCACGACGAGCACGCGAACACGGGAAAGCAGTTCCGGGGTGGCGGCCGGGGCGGGATCCTGGGGCTGGACGGCGGTCCGGGGGGCGACCTGCCGCTCGAACACGGCGGTGAACCAGAAGGTGGAGCCGACGCCCTCCTGGCTTTCGACGCCGACCTGGCCGCGCATGAGTTCGGCGAGTTGCTTGGAGATGGCGAGTCCGAGGCCGGTGCCGCCGTATCTGCGGGTGGTGGAGGAGTCGACCTGGGTGAAGGCGGTGAAGAGGCGGCCGACGTGTTCGGCGGGAATGCCGATGCCGGTGTCCCGGATCGAGAAGCGCAGCCGTACGGTGGTCTGGTCCTGGGATTCGAGCTGGACGTTGATGGCGACCTCGCCCTGGTGGGTGAACTTGATGGCGTTGCCGGCGAGGTTGAGAACGATCTGGCGCAGTCGGCCGGGGTCGCCTTCCAGCAGGGAGGAGACGTCAGGCGCGATCCGGCAGGTGAGTTCGAGTCCCCGCTCCTGGGCTTTCACGGCGAGGATCTCGACCGCCTCCTCGAGGGTTACGACCAGGTCGAAGGGGATGGTCTCAAGTTCGAGTTTTTTGGCCTCGGCCTTGGAGAGATCGAGAATGTCGTTGATGAGCGTGAGCAGGCTTTCGGCGCTGGACCGGACGGTGTCGGCGAACCGTCGTTGCTCGGGGTTCAGCTCGGTTTCGAGCAGGAGACCGGTCATGCCGATGACCCCGTTCATCGGGGTCCGGATCTCATGGCTCATGCTGGCCAGGAACTGGCTCTTGGCGATGCTGGCCATCTCGGCATCAAGCGCCAGCTTGTTGCTGGTGGCGATGAGTTCCTCCAGTTGAAGGTTGGTTTCCTCGTACCGGGCCAGCATGGACCGGACCTCGGTCTCGGCGCCGAGCCGTTCACGGTTGAGCAGGGCGAGGGCCATCTGGTCGGCCAGCTGGCAGGCGAACGTGATTTCGTCGGGCTCCCAGGGCCGGGGCTTTCCGGTGTGCTCGAAGCTGATGATGCCGACGGTTTTGCCGGTGGCGCGGATGACGGCGCCGAGCAGCGAGGTGACGCCGCGGGGAATGAGGTAGTTCCGCGCGTAGGCGGCGGTGCGCGGATCGCCCGCGGGATCCTCGGTGGCGATGTAGCGCGAGGATTGCAGCGGTTCGAACCCGTCCTTGAGTTCGTCGCCGAAAAGGACTTCCCCTTGGCTGTGGGAATCCTGCGTCGCCTCGTACAGATCGATGCAGCGCAGCTCGGACTGGTCCTCGTTGAACAACCAGACCGCAACCCGGGCGATGCCGGAGGCCCGGCTGCCGAGCTGCGTGATGGTCTCGGCGGTGGTTTCAACGGCGCCAGCGGCCAGGGCGGGGAGGGCGGCGACCGCTATCACCGCGCGTTGTTGGTTCCGCGTGCGGCGCACGGCGGCGGTGAGGATTTCCTCGGACCGCTTCTGCTGGGTGAGGTCGACGAAGGCTTCCAGGATCACCTCCTCGCCATCCAGGGTGATCGTGCGGTCTGTCCGGAGCACGGGGACGGCAGGGCTTCCGGAGGCGGGGCGCAGGGTGCAAATGCGTTCCGCGGGCCGGTCCGGATCGGCGCCGTCCGGGGAGGGAGGCTCGTTGGTTTCGAAAAAGGCGGCGGCAGGGATTCCCACGAGGCTGCTTTCGGGGGCCGCGCCGAGCAGCCGGCGCGCCGCGGAGTTGCAGCGGCGCAGGCATCCGTCCTTTCCGACGATGAGGATTCCGACGGGGACGGAGTCGATGATCTGCTCCGAGGCCTGGCGGGCGATCTGGGCTTCGCGACGGGCGGCCTGGGCCTCCTGGAGGTGGCGGACGGTGGAACTGCGGCTGGCGCGGAGCTGCTGGGTCTGCCGTTCGAGGTCCATGGTCCGGTTGGCGAGATCGCGGGTGCGGTCAGCCACCTGGGTGGCAAGTTCCTCCCGCTGCCGGAGGAGCAGGCCAACCATGAACGCGGCAGCGACACTGAGGATCGAGCCGGTGACGAAGACGATTCCTCCGGCTCGGAACGGATGAGCGGCCCGGAAGGCGGCTCCGGGACGGATGAGGACCGCGTAGGACCGGCCGAAAGCGAAGAGCGGGGAGATCTGACGAAAACGACCCGGGCTGGCGGAGGGCCCGGCCCGGGTGTCGTCGCTCTCTTCATGGGAACGCGGGTTGGGGTAGGAGGCCAGCCGGCGTTCGAGGCCCTGGCCGTCCAGCTGCAAGAGGGTCGTGTCCGCCATCTGGACCTCGGGATCGATGCTGCCCAGGGCCTCCCGGAGGGTGTCCTCGCCGCGGACCACGGCCGCGATCAGGCCGCGCAGGGTGTTGGTGTGGGCATCCTCGGTGGAGAAGACCGGGTGGAGGACCAGGAACGCCTCGGGTTGGTTGGGCGATTGGACCAGAGAGACGGGGAGTGAGGCTCGGCAGTTGCGGGAACGGACGGCATCCTCAAGCGCCGCGCGCCGAACCGGCTCCGAACCCACATCGAATCCCAGGGCGGATTCGTTCTCTGCCCTCGGTTCGATGTGCAGGATGGGGAAGAGCGTGTCGCGGCCCGCGGGCCGGTTGCGTTCCCCCCGGGGGCCGAGCTCGAAGACGGAGTACGGATGGCGGGTTTCCAGAATCACATTGGACTCATGACGGGATAGGTCCTCGAAGGGGATGGCGGGAATCCACTGGTAGGCCTGGATCGAGGAGCTTCGGGCAAGCGGGGCGGCGAAGGATTCGAATTCCCGGGCCGTCGTGGGATGGTGCGCCTCCTGAAAGCGGGCGATGGATCGAATCCGGCTTTCCAGGTTGTTCAGGGAATGCCTGATGCGTTCGGTCTGGGAATCGGCCAGGTGCCGGAGCAGGCGGTCGTTGTCGGCGGACTCCGAATCGTGGACCCAGGCGGCAATGGCGGTGGTGATCCCGAGCGTGACCAGTCCGGTGAGCATGGCTTCGGCGTGCCTCAGACCTGGTCCCCAGGGGGCCGGGGTGCGTGCGCGCAGGCGCAGGAACAGTTCCCCGGCGAGCACCAGCAGAGACAATCCCAGGGTGAATTTCACCGGGAGGGCCTTCTCTCGGGAAATCAGGGATGCCCAGTGCTTGGCCGGCACATCGAGCCCGATGGCCAGAATCGGCATGCCGCTCCGGGGATCCAGGACCGGGGCCACGGCGCTGATGAAGGTTCCGTATTCATCCTGCACAGGACCGAAGACCGCGGCCTCGCCGCTGGAGAGGCAGGTCCAGTCCTGTTCCCGCGGCTGCAGATAGGGGGTGCCCGGGGCGGAGGCAAGCGGGTCGTTGTCGGCCAGGCTTTCCGGCCCGAAAACAATGCCCCCGTTCCGGATCGCCATGCTGTAAATGCTCCGATGCCGCACCGTGCCGGCATAGTCCGTTAGCTGGCTCCGGAGCGTGCGGAACGCTTCGCTCTCCCGATCCGCCGGACTGAACGAAAGGGAGCCGATCACCTCCGGATCAATGGTCTTGGCAATGGCGACCGCCTGGTGGAGCACCTGATGGCGCAGCTCACCGTCGAGGTTGGACCCGCGCATGGACCCGGCGAGCCAGCCCGCGAACGGAAGGGCGGCGAGAATCGAGGGGGTGACCCAACCCGGGATGCCAATCGGGCTTCTGCGGACCCCCCGGCGGAAAAGGGTGGCCGCCGCCCCGCAGGCGGCAACCAGACACTGAATCGTGAACCAAAGGCCGAACATGATCAGGGAAACGGGATCAGGTCCGCCCGGCCGAGGTCGGGTCGGCGGGGACGGCAGGCGGTCATCGCCGCACATGGCGCGAAGGCCCGGGAAACGCGGCGGGAACTCACGCCCCCGGATCGCAAGCGATGGGAACGCGGACACCGGGGGGTCGTGGGGGGCCGGTCCCATTCCCTGGCGCTGGTTCGCATGCTCGGAAGCTTATCGGCGGGATGCGGGGAAAACTTGAAAGCGATTCTGCGTGTTCGGTTTCCGGAAGCAGGAGGAGGGCGTGCGGAGGCCACGCGAGGCGCGTGGTGCAGGGGGATCCTTACGAATCTGTAATGATCCGGAAAGGTCCCGCCAAGGGCGCGGGTCCATGGTGGGGGCGTGTTCGAGAACAACGCAGCGATTCCCATGAAAGGAAACACCCGCATGACTCTTTACCGGAAACCCTCATTCAGCACCCGCCTGGCCATGCTGGCCGCCGTTCTGGCGCTGGCGGCCATCGGCGCTGGGGTGACTCAGGTCGCCTCCGCCAAGGACGGGCTCAAGGCCAAGGATCTGAAACTCCGCATCGATGAACAGGCGGTGAAGCGCGACAGCAACCTGCGCTCCAGCTTCTCGCCCGTCGTCAAGGAAGTCTCCCCCAGCGTGGTCAACGTCTTCACCTCCACCAAGCCCAAGCGCATCGAGGGCATGCCCAGCCCGTTCGGCAACAATCCAATGTTCCGCGAGTTCTTCGGCGATGCCGTCCCGGGCGGGCGGCCCATGATGACCCCCCGGCAGAACGGGCTGGGCTCGGGAGTGATCGTGACCGAGGACGGTTTCATCCTCACCAACAACCATGTCGTGGAGGGGGCCGACTCCATCAAGGTGGCCCTGAATCCCGACGGCAAGGAGTACGATGCCAAGGTGGTGGGGCGGGATCCCAAATCGGACGTGGCCGTGCTCAAAATCGAGGCCTCGGGTCTGACGGCAGCCAGGTTCGGCAACAGCGACGCTGTGGAGGTGGGTGACGTGGTGCTGGCGGTCGGCAATCCGTTCGGCGTCGGACAGTCGGTGACGCTGGGGATCGTCGGGGCGACCAGCCGCGCCGTTTTTGGAAGACCCTCGGGGTTGGAGTACGAGGACTTCATCCAGACCGATGCGGCGATCAATCCGGGCAATTCAGGCGGTGCCCTGGTGGATGCCCAGGGTCGCCTGGTGGGCATCAACACGGCCATCCTGAGCCGGTCGGGCGGCAACATGGGCGTGGGTTTCGCGGTGCCGATCAACCTCGCCAAGTCGGTGCTCGAGAGCATCGTCGAGAACGGTCGCGTGGTGCGCGGGTTCCTCGGCGTCAACATCCAGAACGTGGATCCCGGCCTGGCGAAGGAATTCGGACTCAAGGAGGCCACCGGGGCCCTGGTGGCCGATGTGAGCCCCCGGAGTCCGGCGGAGAAGGCCGGGTTGAAGAGCGGGGACGTCATCACGGAGTTCGATGGTCACGTCGTGCGCGACAGCCGGCATCTCAAGCTGATGGTGGGCCAGACCGCCCCCGACCGGGAGGTGAAGGTGGCGCTGCTCCGCGATGGCAAGGCAAAGACGTTCGAGATCGTGCTCAAGGAACTCCCCGACAATGCCAGCGCCGGGCTCCGACGCGGATCTCCCCGGGGCGGTGGCGGGGCCGGACAGGATGTCGGGGGACTCCAGGGCGTGGTGGTGGCCGACCTCACTCCGCAGGCGCGTCAGCAGTATGAAATCTCGCGCGAAATCCAGGGCGCGCTGGTCACGGAGGTGGACGAGGACTCCGCCGCGTGGGCTGCCACACTCCGGCCCGGTGATGTCATCCGCGACATCAACCGCCAGCCGGTTCGGGATGCGGAGGAGGCCATCGAAGCCGCGCAGTCGCTGGAGAATGCCCGGATCCTCCTGAAGGTATGGCGCGATGGTGGGAACCGGTTCGTGGTGGTGGATGAGTCGGGTTCGAAGTGATTTCGGGAACCCTCGGGAGGTGGGAGATCAACCAGCCCGGCCGCCGAAAGGCGGCCGGGCTCTTTCATGCCGTGGATGACATTTACGACAAACCGCTTGGCCGCGTTGGGTGGGGCGCTTAGGTTCGCGGTTTGCGCTTTCCCTCACGGGCCGGCGCCAGGCCCAAACTCCACCAGCGACATCCGTGAAGATTTTCAGCGGCAATTCCAATCGTCCCCTTGCCGAGGCCATTGCGGCGAGCGTCGGCGTCGAACTGGGTCGTTCGTTGTGCAACCAGTTTCCGGACGGCGAGACGTTCGTGAAGATCGAGGAAAACGTCCGCGGGGAGGACGTGTACGTGGTGCAGTCGACGTGCCCGCCGACGAACCACAATCTGATGGAGATGTTCATCATGATGGACGCGCTGCGGCGGGCGAGCGCGTCCCGGATCACGGCGGTGATCCCCTTCTACGGGTATGCACGCCAGGATCGCAAGGATCAGCCGCGGGTGCCGATCACGGCCAAACTGGTGGCGAATCTGATCGTCGCCGCGGGGGCGCACCGGGTGCTCACAATGGATCTGCATGCCCAGCAGATTCAGGGGTTTTTCGACATCCCCGTGGATCACCTCTACGCGGCTCCGGTGATCTATGACCATGTCCGGAAGAAGAACCTTAAGAACCTGGTGGTGGTGAGCCCGGATGTCGGCGGGATCAAGATGGCGCACGCCTATTCGCAGGTCCTCGGAGCGGGGTTGGCGATTGTCGCCAAGCGGCGGAAAAGCGCGACGGAGGTGGAATCCATGACGGTCATCGGGGACATCCGGGGCAAGACGGTGTTGATGGTGGACGACCTCACGGAGACGGCGGGGACGCTCACCTCGGCGGCGCGTTTGCTGGAGTCGAAGGGGGCCAAACAGATCTTCGCCTGCGTCTCGCACGCGCTCCTCACGGACGTCGCGGTGGAGCGATTGCGGAAATCGAACATTGACGAACTGATTACCACTGATACGGTCCCCCGCCCCGCTTATAGCGGCATCAAGCTCACCACGTTGTCCGTGGCGGGTTTGCTGGGTGAGGCCATCAAACGGATTCACAGTAATTCGTCAGTGACCTCGCTATTTGAATTTAAGGGTGGACGGACCAGTTGATTGACGACGGGCCGCCACCCGGGACAGAGCAGAAGAAGCGATGAAATCGGTTCCTTTGACCGCGTATACGCGCAGTGTGACCGGCCGCAACGCCGCCAACAAACTGCGCGGAGCTGGCCGCATTCCGACCGTGATCTACGGCCGGAAGCGCGCTGCTCAAACCCTTGAACTCAACCACCGCGAGCTGGACAAGCTGATCTCGCACTCGGCTTCCGAGAACATCCTGGTGGATCTCTCGATCGAGGGCGACACCGGCCCCAAGCGGTTGGCGCTGGTTCAGGACGTCCAACACAACCCGCTCACCGGAAAGGTGCTCCACATCGACTTCCACGAGGTGGCGCCCGATGAAAAGGTCACCGTGTTCGTCCCCGTCGCCGCCGTCGGAATGCCGGCCGGCGTCAAGGACGGTGGCGTGCTGGAAATGGTGCTCCACAAGGTCCGGGTGCGCGCGCTTCCCGGGGATCTCCCGCTGGTGCTCGAAGTCGACGTGACCGGAATTGCGCTCGGCAAGTCGATGCACCTGGGTGAGATTCCTGCTCCGGCCAACGTTGAGATCCTGGGCGACAAAAAGGTCCCGGTGATCGCCGTGGCGGCGCCTCGCAGCGAGGCGGAAGAGGCGGCGGCGGATGCCGCGGCCGCGCCGGCGGGCGAGGTCGAGATGATCAAGGAAAAGAAGGACGAGGAGGGTGCCGCCGCGGAGGCTGGCAAGAAACCCGAAGCCGGCAAGAAGGCCGATGCTGCGCCTGCTGCGGGTGCCAAGGCTGGCGCCAAGAAGTAGGCGGAGTTGTTCTGAGCCGGCGGCATCCCGGTCCAAACCGGGGTGCCGCGGGCTTACGAGTCGCCGGTGACCTCGCCCTACCTGATCGTCGGTCTTGGAAATCCAGGGGCGGAATACGCCCGAACCCGGCACAATGCGGGGTTCCTGCTGGTCGACGCGCTGGCCGAAGGGTGGGGGGGCCGATGGACCGGGGAATCCCGGTTCGAGGCGGAAGTGGCCCGGGTCAAGCGTGGCGGGCTGTCGGTGTATCTGGCCAAGCCGCAGACGTATATGAATGCGAGCGGCGAGGCGGTGGGAGCGATGGTTCGCTACTACCGGGTATCGGTGGATCGGTTGCTGGTGGCGGTCGATGATGCCGACCTGCCGCTGGGTTCGGTCCGGATGCGTCCTGAGGGAAGCAGCGGAGGGCATCATGGTCTCGAATCGGTCGAGACCCACCTGGGGACGCGCGGGTACGCGCGGCTTCGGCTCGGGATAGGCCGCGTGGACGCGGCGGGTCGCGAGATCAGCGGACATGTGTTGGGCCGCTTTACCGCCGGAGAGGCGGACGTTTTCGGGCAGGTTCTGCGCCACGCAGTGGGGCAGGTGACCTGCTGGCAGGAAGAAGGTATCCAGAAGGCGATGAACCGGTTTAACGGGGTCGCCAAGTGAGAGAGGAAACGCAGTGAAACGTTACGAAGGTCTGTTCATCCTGAACACCGCCGGCAAGGAAGAGGGCGTCAAGGACGTCATCGATCACATTACGGCCGACATCACCGCCGCCGGCGGCAAGGTCGAAACCGTGCAGAAAATGGACAAGCGTCCGTTCGCCCGCGTGGCGAGCCGGAAGCATCAGTCCGGATTCTACGTGAATTTCATCTTCCAGAGTGATCCCGCCGCGCTGGTGGGGCTCCGGTCGAAGTTCCGGCTGAACGAGGACGTCTTCCGCGTCACGTTCACCGAAGCGGGGGCGACGGCCGCCGTGGCTCTGGCCTGAGGCTGGCGCGGGCGTCCCGATCGATTCCAAACGCATTCCGGGAGGCTGAACCATGGGCAATTTCAACAAGGTCATCCTGATGGGAAACCTGACCCGGGATCCCGAGCTTCGCTACACGCCGAAAGGACAGGCAGTGGCCAAGTTCGGGGTCGCGGTCAATCGTACCTACAAGACGGAGACCGGCGAGACCAAGGAGGAGGCCACGTTCGTCGACGTGGAAGCCTGGGCAAAGCAGGCCGAACTCCTGGGGCAGTACTTCAAGAAAGGCAGCCCAATCTTTCTGGAAGGACGGCTGAAGCTGGACCAGTGGGATGACAAGACCACCGGCCAGAAGATGAGCAAACTCCGAGTGGTTCTCGAACGACTGGAATTCGTCGGCGGTCCCCGGAACGCCGAAGGTGGCGTCGGGGCTCCCATGGGCGGTCCCCCCTCCAGTGGAGCCATGTCGCGTCCCGCTCCCCGTCCGGCCGCTCCCACACCAGCCGCCCCCACGGAGGGCGACGGCCCCGGCCCCGGCGGTCCGTCGGCCGAGGTCGACGATGTTCCGTTTTGAGCGTCAAGCACCCCGTTCCCCGATATTTCCCGATTTTCTCCCTTTCCCTCAACCTCCGCACGCCATGTCCAAGACAGAAGTCATTCTCATCAAGAACGTCGTCGGCCTCGGTGCCGAAACCGACCATGTGAAGGTCGCTCACGGTTACGCCCGCAACTTTCTCATTCCCCGCGGGCTCGCCATTCCCCAGACCGCCGGCAACAAGCGCCGTCTGGAAGTGCTCAAGCAGCGCCGGGCGGATCGCGAAGCCCATGAGCTCAATGCGATGAGCGAGCTCGGACGCAGCCTGGCCAAACTGACCCTTCAGCTGAAGGTCAAGACCGGCGAAGATGGCAAGATGTTCGGCGGCGTGACTGCCGGACTGATCGCCGACGAACTCAAGAACCAGTTCGAAGCCGGCGTGGACAAGAAGAAGATCCACATCGAGCACCCGATCCGGACGCTGGGCGATCACGAGATCGAGCTCCGACTGCACCCTGATGTGCACGTGATGCTCAAGGTCCACATCGAAAGCTCCAACCCGCCGCCCCCGAAGACCGAAGAGCCGGCTGCCAAGGCTGGCAAGGAAGGGCGACCGGAACGCCCGGGCCGTGGTCCTCGTGGCGCTGCCAAGGATGCCGCTCCCGCCGCCGAGGCTCCCAAGGCCGAAAAGGCCGAGCGCGCCAAGAAGTAGTCCTTCGCGGCGTCGTTCCATCCTCCTTTGAGAAAGAGACAGGGCCTTTGGCCCTGTCTCTTTTTTTGTGCCTGGCTGGGGCACTCACCGGCAGGGACCTGGTTTCCCCCATGCCGGCCCCTGCAACCAAGGGAATGGCCCTCGGGAGGGGCGACTCAGGGACATGCCCGTCGGGCACCGTGAAAGCCGGCCTACCGACCGCCTGACTTCGCGCGCTCGGCTTGAAGTTCCACCTTGCGAACGACCATCGCCAGCCGGCGGCTGTGATAGCGGTTTTTCTCGTCGAGGAACCCTCCCTTTTTCGCTGCCTCGCACCACCAGAGCGCGTCACGCAGGCTTCCCCGGCGCCACAGTGCTTCGATCATCTGGGCGAGCACCCTGCCGGGGGCCGAGTAATCGAAATCGAAGCGACCGACCACGGATTCGGTGCCCGTATGGAGGAGCGCGGCGCTCGCCAGGGCCGCAAATTGTTCGTCGTGCCCGAGGTCCCAGGCCAGCTCAGCCAGGCGGAGTGTGTGACTGGTTTTATGCAGGGGATCGGTTGCAGCCAGGTGCTCCAGCACCGCTTGAAGTTCTTCCGCGGGCGGTTGATGGAGCACCGAGCGGGCGTTGCGATAGGCGTTCTGGAGGTACCGCGAGTACATTCGCAGCGGTTCGGGCTCCTTGGCTGCCCGTTCGAACATGATCGTGCGAGCCTTTGCCATCTCCTGGATGTGCGCTTCCGCCACGGGGAGCGAATAAGGGAACTTCGCGGAAATCTCCACCGGCAGAAGGTCCTGCGGAGCCTGGGTCATCCATTGTCGCAAGGCCGAGCGGACCACCTCCGGCGGTGGAACATCCGAGGATTCGGCGAGCAGGACCACCGCCCGCGCGTCCTGGGGGGTGAATGGATTCTTCTCCAAGTATTTCCCCAGGAGGGTGGTCGGACGCCGGGAAGGGCGTTCATCGAATTCGGCCAGGAATCTGGTTTCGCCGCGGGCGAAGAAGGCGCGTTCAGCGAGATACTCCAGCCTGGGAAAGAAGTCGCTGTGTCTCTGGGTGTCGTCGGCGACGAGATGGGCCCCGTTCTCCTCCGAGACCAGTTGAAGACCCAGCAGGGCCGGGAACGTGAAAATGTCCGCCCGTTCGATGTCTTTTCGGACTTCGTTCCGCTGAAACTGCCGCTGGATGCGGGCGACATCCTTGTCGGTCGGCTCCAGGGAGCCGACGAGCAGCAGGTCGCCCTGAAGCGTTTGCCAGATGGAGAAATGAGGAAACACCGAGCCGAAGGTGGCGAGTACGGTGCGGATCGCGGAATCGTCGGTTTCGTAGACCTGCACCCATTGTCCGATGATTCCACCCGGTTTCAGACTGTCCCGGCACGTCTCGTAATACTCCAGGCTGAACACCCCGGAGACGCCGGCCATCCAGGGGTTCGAAGGTTCGGTCACGATGACGTCGTATTTCCGCCGGGTGGTGGCGAGGAAGGACTTGGCGTCGTCGATGATCACCTGGGATCGCGGGTCCTCGAGGGCCCCTCCGTTGAAGGGGCGGAACCATTCACGCGCCGCGTGATGGACCTCGGGGGAGATCTCCACGATGTCGAGGCGGCGGACATCCGGATGGGTCAGGATGGCCCCGCAGGTGATGCCGCTGCCGATGCCGACCACCAGGGCCTCCGTCGCATGAGGGTGGATCAACATCGGGATGTGCCCCGACAACAGTTGGGTGGGCAGGTCGCCATGGCTGCTGGCGTCGGTCTTTCCATTCACGCGCAGATCGAAGTGCTCGATCTTGTTGGTGCTGCGGATTCCGGAGGCCACCGCCACCGTGGATCCCGCCCCATCGCGGTGATATCGGAGGTTGAGGCTCCGGACGCGCGCCAGGAAGTCGTCAAGACTGATCACGGGTCCCCGATATCGCCAGAGTCCGAGGGCGAAGGCGCGATCCCATTTGGGGTCGAGGATCACTGAAGCGAACGCGATGCAACCCGCGACCAGCAGGGGAATTCCCACTAGCAGGGTGGAGCGGAGCCGGGCGGTGTGTCGGAGCAGGACGGCGAGCGCGATGGCAAGGTTGAGAGCCACGCCCAGGGCGAAGGTCGCCGCCAGACCCAGCTGGGGCAGGAGGACGAGGCCCGAGAGTGCGGCTCCGAGCACAGTGCCGATGGTGTTGACCGAGAAGACGACGCCGACGCTCCTGCCGGTCCGGGTCACCTCCGCAGTGGCCACCCGGGTGGCCAGCGGGAGGGTCATTCCCAGCAACAAGGCGGGTCCAAACATCACCGCAAAACAGACGATAAACTGGAGGATTTGATAGACCCCGTGGTTTTCCGGGTACCGCGCCAGGATCTCGCCGAGACGATAGAAGGCGTAGGGAAGAAGGTGATAGAAGAACATGGAGACCAGAAGGACCAGGGCCAGCGCCAGTTCGATCCAGCCGAAGGCGTCGAAGGTTCTCCTGAGTCCCCGCCAGCGGCCCACCAACCATGCCCCGGCTGCGATGCCTGCGATGAAGGTCGCCAGCATGATGGAAAAGGCGTGCGTGGAGGAACCGAGGGTCAGGGCCAGCATGCGCGTCCAGACGACTTCGTAGAGCATGGCCACGAAACCGGAAACCCCCGCGGCGATCACCGCCAGGCGCCACTCGAACGGGGCAAACTGCTGATCGTCCTCCGCCTGGCCGGGTGGCGTAGGAATCGAGGGGGATGGATCGGTGGCCGTGGGGGTGGCCGCCTCCCGGAGTCCCGATTGAACAAACAGGGCCAGGGCGCCCACCAGCGCGTTTAGGGCCGCGGCTCCAAGGATGGAAACCTCCAGCCCGAAGGAAGGAATCCACCAGAAGTCGGCTGCGACAACCCCGATCATGGCCCCAAGGCTGTTCACGAAGTAGAGGCCGGCCACTCGGCCGCGTAATTCGCCCAGCGAACGGGTCACCAACCGGGTCAGGATCGGGAGCGTGCCGCCCATCAGAGTCGCCGGAATGAGGATCGCCGCCAGGCCGAACACGAACTTCAACGCCAGGAGGGAGGGATGGTTGGGCTCGATTCCAACCGCGATGGCCCGATATCCGGTCTGACAAAGCTCGAAGTACGTCGGAAAAAAGATCCCGTAGACCGCAATCCCGATTTCGAGCCAGCCATACAGCGCCAGCGGGCGCCGTAGGCGGTCCGCGTACCGGCCCAGCCAGGCATTTCCCAAGGCCAGGCCGCCCATGAAGGCCACCAGCACAGCGACCACGCCGTGGCTCGTGCTGCCCAGCAGCAGGGCCAGGTATCGGGCCCACACAACCTGGTAGACCAACCCGGCGACCCCGGACAAAAGCAGGCACCAAAAGGCAGTCGGATAGAGCCATCGGAGATTCAGGCGCATTTCCGCGAGTTTAGGCACTGCTGTCGCCGCTTCAAGCGGAGTCCCAGCCCGCCAGGGCCTAGGGCCAAGAAGCCTGTCCCCCAGTTGTGGACCCAGAAAGCCTGTCCCCCTGTTGGGGTCGCCAGGAAGCCTGTCCCCCAGTTGTCGGGCCTTGCTGGGGGAGACACGCACAGGGTGACAGGTCTTTTGGGTGCGCACCGCCGGGCGTCGTGGCTTCCAGGAAGCCTGTCCCCCAGTTGTCGGCCCGCGCTGGGGGAGACACGCACTGGGGGACAGGTCTTTTGCCTGTGAGATCCGGGTTGATGGCGGCGGTGGAGGGGATCCATGGTCAAGAAGGCCATGCCAACGGATCCATCCAGCGAATCATCGGCGGCGCCTGGGAACGCAAAGCCTGCAAGTCCTCCTGGATCGGGCCTGGCGTTGGCTGTGGGGGCCTGGCTCCTGGGAACGGTGCTCGGCGCCTTCTCCAGCCCGGCAGCCGAGGCGGGTGGGTCCAACGATTCCCGGAAGCCCGAACCCCAGGGTGCGGTCCACTGGGCGTTTCGCCCGGTCTCGGATCCGCCCGAACCGCCGGTGACCGGTGCGGCCTGGCCGCGGACATCGATCGATCGTTTCGTTTTGTCGCGTCTTGAGAGGGTCGGGGGGGCTCCGTCGAAGGAGGCGGACCGCCGAACGCTGCTGCGCCGGCTGACCTTCGATCTCACCGGGTTGCCTCCCACCCCGGCGGAAATGGAGGCTTTCGAGGCGGATGACCTCTCCGGGGCCTATGATCGGGTGGTGGAGCGGTTGCTGGCGTCCCCGCGCTACGGGGAGCGGTGGGGGCGGCACTGGCTCGATGTGGTGCGGTATGCCGACACCGCCGGGGATACCGCGGATTATCCGGTCCCGGAGGCCTGGCGCTATCGGAACTACGTCATTGAGGCATTCAATGCCGACAAGCCGTACGACCAGTTTGTGAGGGAGCAGATCGCGGGGGACATCCTGGCGCGGCAGGGTTCGAAGGGGCGGTATGCGGAGCAGGTGGCGGCGACCGGATTTCTCGCGGTATCGCGGCGGTTTGGGTTCGACTCGGAGAATTACCAGCATCTCACGATCCAGGACACGATCGACACCCTGGGGCAGAGCGTGCTGGGTCTGACGCTGGGTTGCGCCCGGTGTCACAACCACAAGTCCGACCCGGTATCGCTGGCCGATTACTACGCTCTGTACGGCATCTTCGACAGCACCCGGTACGCGTTTCCGGGGTCGGAGCAGAAAACACGCCCCCGGTCCATGGTGCCCCTCGAGCCTCCGGGGGAAGCGGAGTCGAAGTGGCGTGGGCTTGAGTCCCGGTATGCGGAGCTGGGGTTAAAGCCAGGAGCGATCCTGCGCTCGCTGGATGAGGCGGATGGCGATTTTGAGATGCAGCATGTGGCGGCGGGAGGCAGCTACGGGGTTCTGGTGCCGCCGTGGTTTTCGGAGGGGGCGGTCTCGGTCACGGAGCAGGCCCAGAGCCCTTTTCGCAGCCTGCACCCTTTCGGAATTGTGGGCGTGAGCATTGCGCCCGGGACGAATGCCTATCGCGTTCATCAGACGCTGACCCATCGCGGACCTGAGGCGGTGACCCACGTGAATCTGGATTTCCGTGTGGCCACCAACGGCGCGGTCGAGGCCGATGGCCACCGGTTCCTGGTCCTCACCGGGGAGGCTGAGCGTCTGCTCGAACTGCAAGTGTCCTCCGGCAGGGCGACACTCCGAGTGTTGGGTGGAAACGGAGATGAAGTCCTTCCTCTGCCCGCCCCGGCTGGGTGGAACAGTTTTCAGGCCCGGATCGACGGCGTCCAAGGGGTGGTCACGGCTTCGCTTGCGGTGCCGGGTCGGGTTGAGTCGTTCGGCGAGCACCGGTTCCGGCCTGGGGTTGGAGCGCGCGTGGCGCGGGTGGAGATCCTGGGGGAGGCGACCGGGATGTTGCCGAGGCCTGGGCTCGACGTGGATCACGTCGCGATCCGTGGAGAGCCGATTCCGCCGGTGGCCACGGACCTGGCGGGGGATCCGGCCCATGGGAACCGGCGCGTCGCCCGGTTGAATCGGGAACTGGAATCCCTGGTGGGCATCGATGGCGGGTTCGAGTTCCAAACGGCGGATACCGCGCCTTCGAAACCGTGGCATCCCGGACCCCGCAGTGCGGCCCGGGTGGTCGCGTTGGCTCAGAGCCCGCTTCCGGGCGAACGGGCGGCCGGAGGTCTGGGTGTGTTTCTGCCTGGCGGAGCGGCCTATCAGGGGTTGGGGCAGACCCTGACCAACCGATGGCAGGCCGGGACCACGGATCGGCTCAGGGCGGGATTTGATTTCCGGTGTCGATCGGAGGTCGGGGTTGGGATGGCTCCGGGAACCTGGCGGTTTCACCTTGGCCACGGCAGCGGTTCGGCGGCGGTGGAACTTGGGTTTGGGGCGGAGACCTTTTTCCGGAGGAGCGGTGATTCGCGGGATGCGGTGGGGGAACTTGAGCGGGGTGAATGGTACCGGGTCACGCTCGAAGCGGACCTGGGTGCCCGCCGGTATTCCGGTCGACTGGAAGGGAAGGGAAGGTCGTGGGATTTCGAGGGTCGCTTCGCCGAGGGCTGGGACGGGAGCATGGATTATGTGTTCGTCGACAGCGGGGGGCATCGGAGCGGGGACCGGCCCGGGGTGGATCTGGATAATTTCATCTGCCACAGCGGGCCGCTGTCGGTCGCTGGTTTGGATGCCGGGGGGACGCGGGAGCGGCTGGTGGAGTTGCGACGGGAGCTGGCGGAGGCGACGGCGGAGGTGGACCGTCTGAAGCGCGAACTGGACGAGCGACTGGCGTCCGGACCGGTGGAACTGGCGTATGGCGTGACGGAGGGAACCCCGCACGATGTTCGCATCCAGCTTCGGGGCGAACCCGAGAAGCCCGGGGACCGGGTGCGCCGGGGATTTCCCAAGGCGCTGGGTGGGGAACCGCTTCCGCAACATGTCCAAGGCAGCGGGCGGCTGGAGTTGGCCGATTGGCTGACCCGGGCCGGCCATCCCCTGACGGGGCGGGTGATGGCCAATCGCCTCTGGCAGTATCATTTCGGCTGGGGCCTGGTGAAGACCCCGAACGACTTCGGTTTGCGCGGGGAGCCGCCCATCGAACCTGCGCTCCTGGATCATCTGGCTTCCCGCTTCGTGAAGTCGGGTTGGTCGATGAAGGCCATGCACCGCCTGATCGTTTGCAGTGCGACCTATCGGCAGGCGGATCGCGAGGGGAACGGGGAGACCGGTGTCGCGCAGGGGGGAACCGGGGACGCAGGCCCGGAGCGCGATGAATTCGTCGGGTTCCGGCGTCGGCGCCTTTCGGCCGAGGAACTGCGGGATGCCATCCTGTTCGTGAGCGGGGATCTCGATTTTGAAGTGGGTCGGGGCCATCCCTTTCCCTCGCCGACCTCCTGGGGGTTTTCGCAGCACGGGCCGTTTGCGG
Source organism: uncultured Verrucomicrobiota bacterium (assembly GCA_964476125.1). Classification (GTDB taxonomy): domain Bacteria; phylum Verrucomicrobiota; class Verrucomicrobiia; order Limisphaerales; family CAIMTB01; genus CAIMTB01. The sequence continues at coordinate 23,201 of CAYZAE010000070.1, forward strand.
CGGTGTACGAGCACCGCAAGCGGAGTGTTTATCTCATGACCCAGCGGTTGAAGCGGCATCCGTTCCTGGCCCTGTTCGACGGGGCGGATCCGAATGCGAGCACGGCGGAGCGGCGTCCCACGACGGTTCCGACACAGGCCCTGTTCTTTCTCAATGATCCCTTTGTCCATGCCCGGTCCGAGAGTCTGTCGCTGCGGGTGCGGGCGGCGGCGGCGGGGAGGGAAGATCGAGTCCGGTGGGCTTATCGGCAGGTGTTGGGTCGTTTGCCGGAGGAGGCGGAGCTGGCGGATGGCGTGGAGTTTCTGGAGGCCTACCTGGGGCAGGCGACGGGGCCGACGCCGGAGGAACGGGAGTCGGCGGCCTATGCCGGGCTGGCGCGGGTGCTGTTCAGCAGCAATGAATTCCTGGGAATCGACTGACAGGACGACCATGAAAACAAGGGGTCATGATCACGGTATCGGTCGACGCGGATTTCTCCGTTCGTTGGTCGGGGGGTCTGCCCTCTTTCCGGCGATTGCCTCGCAGTTGATGGCGGAGGACGCGGATCCGTCGCGACGATCGGATCCCCTGGCGCCCGGCCTTTCGCATCACGCGGCGCGGGCGAAGCGCGTCATTTTTCTCTACATGAGCGGCGGGGTTTCCCACGTCGATTCGTGGGATCCCAAGCCCAGGTTGTTCGCGGACGCCGGGAAGGAGTTTCCGATCGGGGAGTACCAGGGACGCAAAGGCGATTTCCGGATGTTCCTGACCCGGCCGGGGTGGACCTTTTCGCCCCATGGCCGGAGCGGCACCGAGGTCAGTTCCCTCTTTCCGGCGATGGCGGAGTGTGTGGACGACCTGTGTGTGATCCGGTCGATGAAATCCGATCACACCAACCACTACGAGGCCACGCTGGGCATTCACACCGGCTCGTTCACCTTCGCCCGGCCGAGCCTTGGGTCGTGGGTGAGCTACGGTCTGGGGACGGAGAACCGGAACCTGCCTTCCTTCGTGGTCATTGCGCCCAAGACGCCGTATGCGGGGAACCAGGTGTGGGCCAGCGATTTTCTGCCGGGCGCGCATCAGGGCACGCTGGTGGTTCCCGGGGCGGAGCCGGTGGCGAACATCCGCCGCCGGGTGGCCAGCGGTCGACTCCAGGAACTGGAGCTGGCGGCCATGCAGCGGATGAACGTGCGCCATCAGGCGGCCCGGAGCGGGGACCCGGCGCTGGCGGCGCGCATCCGCTCGTTCGAGACCGCGTTCGGCATGCAGATGGAGATGCCCGAGGTTTTCGATCTCACGCGCGAGACGGACGCGACCCTGCGTCTTTATGGTTTGGAACGAGGCAGCACCCAGGGGTTCGCGTGGCAGTGCCTCATGGCCAGGCGCCTGGCGGAACGTGGCGTGCGCTTCGTGGAACTCATCGATACCGGGTCCTCGGACAACTGGGATTCCCACGGGGACATGGCGGCTCACGCCCCGCTGGCGCGGAATGTGGACCGCCCGATCGCTGGCCTGCTGAAGGATCTCAGGTCCCGGGGCATGCTGGAGGACACCCTGGTCGTCTGGACCACGGAGTTCGGGAGAACGCCGTTCAACGCGACCGCCGCCCACAAGGGACGGGAACATCATCACTGGGTTTTTTCCTCGTGGCTGGCCGGTGCGGGGGTGCGGGCCGGGTCGGTCCATGGCGAGTCCGACGAATACGGCATCGATGTGGCGCGCAATCCGGTGCACGTCCACGACTTCCACGCCACCATTCTGCACCTGCTGGGCTTCGACCATGAGCGGCTGACGTACCGGCATTCGGGACGGGATTTCCGGCTGACGGACGTGGCGGGATCGGTGGTGCGCGGGGTGTTGGCTTAAGGGGGAGATGGGAGTAGGGAGTGGGGAGAATTCCCCGGGGCTGGCGGGGGTGGGGAAACGGGGCTGGGGAAAAATCCCCAAATGCCGTGGCGGGGAGGTTGGGGGCTGGGTCTCTTTTCCTTGGGAATGAATGGGTTGCAACAATTGTTCCCCTTGGCATGGGCTCTGCTGAGAGAAGGTGCGAGTGGGATCTGGAGCGCGGTCGGGCCGGGTCCAAACCTCAACGAAAACGGAGCGAACCATGAATTTTCAGAAATGTGCGATCACGGCGGTGTTTACCCTGACGTGTTTCACGGTGCCGGTGATGCGGGCCTCGGCGGCGGCGGCCAACAGGACGCCGGTGGAGCAGGGTGTGGGGAACTCGGAGAAGGGTGGGGTGGGCAGACCGACCGAGAATCCGGCGGTGGGCAAGCCGGAGTGGACGCGGGGCGCGATGGCGGAGCAGGTGAAGGCGCTCCAGGCCCAGTTCAAGCTGCAGCAGAAGGAACTGCTTCAGAAGTATCAGGAGCTTCTGAAGGGAGCCAGGGACGCCTCCAAGGAAGAGCGCGAAAAGATCCGGCTGGAGCTGCGCGACGAATTAAAGACCAAGCTCGACGATCTGATCACCAAGCAGAAGGAACTCCGCACCGAGCTGCGGCAGAAGTTCGAGGAGCACAAGGAACTCGTCGATGCCGCGAAGGAAAAGGCCAAGGAGAAGATCCGGGACCGCCGTGGCAACGGGGAGAATTGAAGGCCTTCCAACCAGGGATTTGCCCCGGAGACTCGGTGGGTTGACGGGGACTGCAAGCCAGGCGACTCGCGAGAGTCGCCTCGCCTCGTTTTCACGCATGACGCCTGACAGGTTACTCGCAGATCCGGCTCCGGGTTCCGCAGGGCCGGGTTGGGGGCGGGGCCTTGCCTTTGGATTGGCCTGGATCCTGGCGATTCCCGGGGTCTCCGTCGGTGCGGAGACGGACGCTGTCCCCGCCACGGCCCCAGTCGTCCCCGAGTCAAACCTCGCCGTCGACCCGGCGATGACCCTGCCGTCGCTCGCTTCGCTGCTTTGGAACGTGGATGCGACGGTGCGGGTGGCGGGTGGGTATCACGACAATCCCCGGCTCAGCGCCCTCCATCCCGCGGGTTCCTCCTTCATGTCGGGGGGCGGCGACCTGGTGGTCCTGCGGTTGCCGGCGGACGGGCATGAGGCGAGTCTGTTTTTGTCCATCGATCACCGGGCCTATCTTGAGACCGGGTTTTCGCCGGAGACACTCGGGGCCGTGGATCTGCGGTACACGCGATCGTGGGCGGACGGGTGGTCGTTGGGTGGTTCGGTGGAGTACCTTTTTCTAAGTCAGGTCTTTGATGCGTCCGAACTCGAGGGTGTGCCGGCCGTGCTGCTGGCGGAGGGGCATCTTCTGACGTTGCGGCCCATGTTGGGGCGGGCTTTCGGGGAAGGGTGGCGCTGGGAGTCGGAGGTGGAGGCCGGGCACCAGTGGCTGGCAGCCCCTCTGGACGATTATCTCGATGTCGGGCCCCGGACGGGGCTTGTCCGGCAATACGCGGCGCGCGGTTCCGCTGGTCTTTTCTATCGGTTCCGGGAGCGGCTCTTTGCGGAGCGCACGACCCTTGATGAGGCGGGGCTGTCGACGGATGAATTGCTGCGCTATTCCCAACATGACGTGGAGTTCGTCTGGCGTCATGCCTGGGGGGCGGGACAGCGGTGGCGGACCGTGCTTCGTCCGGGGTGGGTGAAGAACCTCGACAACGGGAGCGGCTATTTCGATTACGACCGGGTGCAGATGGTGGTCACCGTGCGGTATGTGCTGAAGCAGTGGGAGGCCCGGGTGGAGGGGCGGGCGCGGTGGTACCGGTACCCGGTGCAGGCGGGGGACGGGGCGGGATCGGAGGATCGGCGTCGCACCGATCTGAGCTGGAGTGTCCGCGGGGAATGGAAGCCGCGGACCTGGGTGCGACTGTTTGTTCAGGGTGAGTTCGAGAACGTGGACGAAAACCTGCCCGCCTCCGATTATCGGGCGAACGCGGTGAGTGCGGGAACGGAGTTCGAATGGTGAAGGCTCCCTGGCTGGCCATTGCCTTGACGTGGTTGGTGACGATGCTGGTGGTGCTCGTGGGAGTGCGCCTGATGCGGCAGCAAGTCCGCGAGCAGATCGTGCGTCGCGACGGTGAGATTCTGTGGGCCATGGCGCGGACCCAGCCAGGAGGGGATGAGGAAGCTTCGCTCCTGGGGCGTGAACCGTTTGCGGTGTTTGTCACCATCGGCGGTTTCGAGGGAATCATGGCGGCACGAATGTTCGATGCCGGCGGTGGATTCCTGGCTTCCGTTCCCGATCGGGTCCGGGAGGGCCGGGTCGGGGAGTTGGACCTCGCCGTGCTGCGGCGGGGGCAGCCGATCAGTCGATTCGAAGCCGCGCTTTCGCTCGAGGATCTTTTTCTTCCCGAACCGGGGGAGACCGGGATTGCCCTGGGGGGATCCATTCCTGCGGTGCGGGTGTTTGTTCCCCTGGGCGAGCTGGCTGGGGCGGAGCCCACCGGGTTTGCCGAATTCGTGCTCGATGGGCGATCGGTGGCCCGGGAGTTCGAGCTCCTGGATCAGCGGCTTTTGAAGCAGGCGGCCCTGACCTTGCTGGCGGCCTTCGGCGCGACGGGCGGGGTTCTGGCCTGGGCCTTCCGCCAGTTGGCGCGCGGGAATCGCCTGCTGCAGATTCGTACGGAGGACCTGCAACGGGCGAACCGCGAACTTTCCCAGGCGGCGCGGGCGACCGCTCTCGGTGCGGTGACCGCCCATCTCGTTCACGGACTCAAGAATCCCGTCACCGGTCTGCAATCCTTCATGGCCGCGGGTTCGGAGGTGGGTGTGGCCGACGAGGAATCCTGGCGGGAGGCCCGGGCCGCCACCCATCGGATGCAGGCGCTCATAGGCCAGGTGGTCCGAGTTCTCCGGGAGCACGAGTCGGATCTGTCCTACGACGCCACCCTGGACGAGGTCGGGGAGGCTGTGCTGGCCCGCGCCCGCGCCCTGGCGGGCGAGCGGGGGGTGGTGCTCGACGGTTCCGGGGCTCCCGCGGCACCGATCGACAATCGCAGCGCCGGTTTGTTCGCTCTCGTGCTCACCAACCTGCTGGAGAATGCCATTCAGGCGACACCGCGCGGAGGAGTGGTCCGGTTGCATCTCGAAGGGAATGAGTCCGGCGTGGCCGCCGAGGTTGCCGACCAGGGCCCCGGGCTGCCGGAGTCGGTTCGCGAACGTTTGTTTCAGCCCAATCAGTCCACGAAGGAAGGCGGAAGCGGACTCGGTCTCGCCATCTCCCACCAACTTGCCCTCGCCCTGGGCGGCACGGTGAAACTCGTCGCGTCCGGGCCGGACGGAACCTGTTTCCGGATCGAAATTCCCCGTCGACCAGGTGCGGTGGGGTGAGTGGGGCGTGCGGCGTGGGTCGTGGGTCGTGGGAGTGGGAGAAGCGTCCCCTCCGACCTTAATCTTAATCTTAATCTTCGTCTTAATCTTCGTCTTAATCTTCCTCTTAATCCCAACCTCTCCTCTCCCCCCTCTCCAATCTCCAGTCCCCCCACTCACTTTTCAGACGGGCTCTAAGGGAAAACCCGACGGCGGGCTGGTTTTGTTTTGGGTAGGATCCTGCGCCGTGACTGAGATCGCGAAGCTTGGGAGGAATGGTTTCCGGCGGAGTGCGGCGGGTTGCCTGGGGTTGTTCCTCGGGTTGGGCGGGGTTGCCGCGAGCAGCGCGACTGCGGAACCGGACTGGCGCTGGTCCCATCCCCTGCCGCACGGGAACAACGTGGCCGACCTGGTCCATCTCTCGGGCCGATATGTCCACGTGACGGATCACGGGGGCATTTACACCAGCACCAACCGTCTCGCCTGGTCGCGGCTGGCCAGTGGCACTTCGCGAGACCTTCGGGGGGTGGCCTTTCTGGGCACCCGTCTGATCGTCACGGGCGAGGAGGGGACGGTGCTTTGGAGTGACGACGGCTCGGTTTTCCAGTCCGGCACACTCTCCCCCGCGACCACGGATTGGCTCGAGGGCGTGGCGGCCTCGACGAATCGGGCGGTGGCGGTGGGGGATAACGCGGCCATTTACACCAGCGCCGACGGCCGTTCCTGGTCGCGCGTGACGGGCCTGTCCTTCAACACCTGGTTGTCCGGGGTCGCTTATGGCGGTGGGGCCTTTGTCACGGTGGGTGAGTCCGGTTTCATTGCGAGCAGTTCGAACGGCACCCACTGGACCCGGCGGAGCAGTCCCACCTCGCAGAATCTGCTGCGCGTCGCGCACGGCGACGGGCGGTTCCTGGTGACCGGGAAAAATGGAGTGGTGCTCACGAGCCCGGATGGGGCGAGTTGGTCGGCCGACGCGGCGACGGGGACGACCAACAGCCTGCTGGCCGCGGCGCTGGCTCCCGGGGAACGTCTGGCCGTGGGGGAATCGTCCTTCCTGCTTCGGAAACCTCCGGCGTTGTGGCAGGACCAGACCTCGGGCGTTGTGTCGCCATCGCCCGTGCCGGCGTGGACTTATGCGGCGGCGATCTGGGATGGGTTCCGGTTTCTGGCTGGTGGGCGGACCGGGGTTTTCGTGGAGAGTTTCCGAACCAACGCCACCGGCTTGTCGGGGGAAACCTTCTGGTTCCGCAACGACGAAAGTCCGCGCAACTGGCTGTGGGACGTGGCGCGTTTCGGCGGGACGTATCTTGCCGTGGGGGATGTCGGCACGGTCCTCAGCAGCGCCAACGGGGTGGAGTGGACGCCGGAGGGAGCCCCGGTGACGGAAGATGTCGTGCTTTACGGCATCGGCGGGTCGGCCGACCGCGCCGTGGCCGTGGGTTCCGGAGGGACGGTGCTGTGGAGCGACGCCTCGTTCAGCACGATGACCGTCACCAACCGCGTGGTGGTCGAGGGTCGGACGAATGAGATCCTGACCACCCGTTCCGTGAGTCTGCTCGGCGTCGTCTGGAACGTCGCGTCCGCCGTGACCACCAACACCCTCCAGGGCGTGGCGTGGAACGGGTCGAAGTACGTGGTGGTCGGTGCGAATGGGACTGTCCTGACCAGTGTCACCGGCACGAACTGGGTTCGGGGCACGATTTCAGGCGCGGGCTTTCTCAGTTCGGTGGCGGTGTACGACGGCGGCTTCGTGGCCTCGGGCGCGGCCGGGGCGATTTATACCAGTGCGGACGGCCTGGCTTGGTCGCGTCGCACTTCCGGCGTCAGCGATTGGATCTACCGCGTGCGAAATGTCGGCACGGGCCTGGTTGCGGTGGGTCAGAACGGCCTGGTGTTGACCAGCCCCGACGCCACCCGCTGGACGGCGCGGGCGAGTGGTTCGACGGCCTGGCTGACGGATGTGTGCCGGGTGGGGCGATTTGTGCATGTGTCGGGGACGCAGGGCACGTGTCTGAGGAGCACGAATCTCGTGGATTGGACCGCGCTATCGCTGCCCACCGGCAAGGCCTTGTATGGCCTGGCGAGCGACGGGGTGCAGTTGGTGACGGTGGGGGCGGAGGGTGTGGTGCTGAGGACGGTCGCCGATCCCCTGGCTCGACCGGCCGGTTTCGCGGCGTATGCCCATTTTCCGGGTCTCGGGACGGGAACCCCGGCGATGGACGGCTTCGTGTTCGAAGGCAGCCCGGAACAGCGTGTGCAACTTCAGGACACGGACGGATTGGAACTTTGGGAACCGATCGGGGAGGTGACCTTGGATTCGACCGGCCTTGGGGTTCTGGGCCGTCCTGCGCCTGAGCCTTGGAGATTTTTCCGAACCACGGTGTTGGAGTAGGTCGGTGCGGTCCACCCCGATCCCCGCTTCACCGGACGGCGGGGATGCGGATCACGACTTCGAAGCCGGCGGGCGACCGGTTGGCGGCGGAGACGGTGCCCCGGCAGGCATCGACGCAGGTCCGCACGATGGCCAGCCCGAGTCCGGTGCCGCCCAGTTCGCGGGCCCGGGAATCCTCGGGTCGGAAGAACGGTTCGAACAGGCGCGGGAGCGCTTCGGGGGCGACTCCGGGACCGACGTCGGCGACGGTGATGACCACCTGGGAACCGTCGCGTGCGGCATCGACGGTGATGGGGCCGGCGTGGCCGGCGTAGCGGATCGCGTTGCGCAACAGGTTGGCGATGGCGCGTTGAAGCAGTTGGGCGTCGGCGGAGACCGTCAGCTTTTCCGGGACCCGGTTGACGAGGCTCACCTCGGGGCCGCCTTCGCGTGCCCAGGCGCGATCCACGAGGGGTCGGAGTTCGGCGTTCTCCAGACGCGGAGGACGCCCATGCAGGGCGCGGGAGAAGGCGAGCAGTTCGTTCACCAGTCCGGCCATTTCGTCGAGTTCCTCGTGCAGGTCGTCGAGGTAGGAGCCTTGTTCCGAGGGCGGACGGGTTTCGAGAATGGCCAGGAGCGTCTGCATCCGGGCGAGGGGCGAACTGAGTTCATGGGCGGCATCGCCCAGGAATCGTTTCTGGCCATCCACGTGGTGGGAGAGACGCGAAGCCATGCGGTCGATCGCCTCCGCCAGACGTCCCAGTTCATCGCGCCGCGTCAGGCCCAGGCGATGATCGAAGCGTCCCGCGGCGATCTCCTCGGTGCGATGGGTCATCCGGCCGAGATCGCGGGTGATGCCGCGGACGATGGGAAGCCAGAACAGGATCGAGAGCACCAGGGCACCGGTTCCCGCGAGAATCCAGGGCTGCGGGTCGAGGAGGAAACCACCCGACCAGAGGGATTGCGCGCGGACGACCAGGGTCAGGGGGGCGCCTAATTCGCGGGGCGGCAGCGGCAGGAGGATCCAGTACGCGGGGGGGGCGCCGGCATGAAGGACCGTATGCGGCACCGGCCCGGGACGTTGGCCCTGGCGAAGGACCTCGGTGCGGGTGCGAAAACCCGGGCCTGGTCCCGATCCCGGTCCCGTGCCGATCGGGGACTCGTTCCCGGGCTCCGGGCGATTCTGCTGAGCACCGCGGCCGAAGCGCGGCCGGGCA
>CAYZAE010000071.1:0-31582 GCA_964476125.1 uncultured Verrucomicrobiota bacterium
GAGGACGCGGGGGGGGGGAAGGGCCCGGCCTTCCGAGGGCGTGACGCCTTCGGGAGGAGGAGGTTTTGGTGGGGGTGGAGGTGGAGGTGGAGGTGGAGGTGGAGCCGGGGAAGGATCCGGTGGGATGTCGTTGCCCGGGCGGACGGCCCGGCTCGAACTGGCGAAGCGCCTTTTGGACGAGGGGAGGATGTCGTTGTCGGAGGTGGCCGCGCGGGTGGGGGTGCATCCGACCACCTTGTTTCGCTGGCGGAAGTCCGGGAAAGCGGGCGGGGCCGGGCGGGATGAGGCGGGGGCTGGGGAGAACTGACGGGGGACCGCATGAGCCGCCTCCGGAATTCGGGTATGGGGTGGGGCCTGCTCTCGCTGTCGGTGGCCGGGCTGAACACGTTTGTGCTGGCGGCCGGGATTCTGCGGGAGCAACCGGCCTTCTGGACGAACGCGGGTGGATACCCGTTGTGGGCGCGGGCGGCGGTGAAATTTGGATTCTACCCGGCGTTCGCGGTGCTGCTGTTGCTTGCGGTGGGCCTGACCCGGGTCGCGTTTGGGCAATTGGAGAAGGGGGAGGCGGTGGGGCGCTGGCTGGTGTCGCTGGCCGCGATCGAATGGATTCTGTTCGGCGGGGTGGCTGGGATGACGTTGGTGGACAACCTCCAGAAGTGGTGGAACGGCTGAAACGCGGCGACCGCGGGTCAGCGGCGGCGGGCCGTTTCCTCCCAGATGGCCAGGGTTTCGCGGGCGCACCGGTCCCACTGGAATCGTCGCGCATTGGAGAATCCCGCCGCAATCCGCCGGGCGCGCAGCGGTTCCTCCGTGGCCATTCGGCCCAGGGCCCGGGCGATGGAATCGGGGTCCTCCGGTTCGATGACTTCAGCGGCGTCCCCCACCACTTCGGCCAGTGCTCCCCGCGTGGAGCTGAGGACCGGGCAGCCGCAGGCCATGGCTTCCAGCGGGGGGAATCCGAATCCCTCGTACAGGGAGGGATACGCGAAGACGCCGGCCGCACGGTAGAGCGCCGGGACCTCGGAATCCGGAACGAATCCGAGGAACCGGATGTCCGCGGAGAAGGGGGATTCGGCCGCCGCGCGGCGGACCACCTCGGCCCCGCTCCAATCGGCCCCGCCCAGGGCCAGGAGCCAGGAGGAGCCGCTGGCGGACTTGAAGCGGTTGAAGGCCTCGATCAGGCGCAGGTGATTCTTTCCCGGATGCTCAAGACGCGAAACGTAGAGGAAGAAGGGTCGGTCGAGTCCGAAGCGGGCCCCGACCCTGGCGCGGGCGGCCGCGGGGTCGCCGGGCTGAAAGCGCTCATGATCCAGACCGTTGTGCACCACGCGAACCCGGGGTTCGCCGAGGCCGAAGTGCCGCTGGATGTCGACGGCGGTGTTCCGGCTGATGGCGATGATGGCGTTCTGGCGCCGGGCCAGCTGGCGGACCACGACGCGGCCGTAGAACATGCGGAGCGGATCGTATTTGCCGGCGACCCGGAAGGGGGCGAGGTCGTGGATGGTGGCGGTGAGGAGGCAGGGTCGCGGCCAGAGCAGTCGGCGGTAGGAGGGGATGTGGACGAGATCCCAGCCGTGTTGCCGGACGAGACGCGGCAGGACCTTCTGGTGCCAGAGAATGTTCCGGATTGCGGGCCGGTATGATTCGGGCACCGGGACGAGATTGAGGCGGTCCCGGGCGAACTCGAACAGGGGAAGATCCTCCTCAAGCACGAGCAGGTGGAGCCGGTGTCGATCGGCGAGGTTTTGATCGAGCAGGGCGCGGACGAGGGCGAAGACGTACTGCGCGATGCCGGTTTTGCCGCGCTGAATGACGGAGGTGCTGAGCGCGATGTTCACGGGGGCGCGGGGGCGGTGCTTCGTGGGGAGGCTCCGGTTCCTGCGGGGGGCTCCGGCCGGGGCAGGCGCGGTCCCAGGAGAAAGTTCTCGAGCTGGGTGATTCTCAGCACCCGGCGGACGTCCTGGACGGGATTCGCGAAGACGACGTCGACATCCCTTTGCCAGGCGCGTTTTTTGAGGCCCACCAGGAAGGACAGGCCGGAGCTGTCGATGAAGGGGACCCCGGAGAGATCGACGCGCAGGGATGTGCCGGGCTGCAGCGAGGCCACGGCGGCGAAGGCTGCCTCGGCCAGGTGTGGCACGGTGGTGGTGACGATCGAGGTGACCCAGGTGAGTTCGAGTCCGAAGGCCGCCGCCACGGGGCGCGGATCGAGTTCAGCCGAGACGCCCGTCCCGGCTGGAAGGCGGGTGGGGAGTTCGTCGGCGAGCGTGAACGAGCGTTCGAGTCGCATCAGTTCCAGCGCCCGGAGCAGCTGCTTGCGGGCGCGCGCCAGCACCAGCGGCTGGCGGTGTTGGGTGGCGGTTTTCTGGAGACGCGCCAGCAGGCCGATCCCGGTGCTGTCGACGAAGGAGCAGCCTTGGAGGTCGAGGGTGAGCGGTCCCTGCCGGATGGCGGCGACCCAGGCCTCCATGACCCGGGCGGCGGCGGCGGCATCGAGGCGTTCCGGGGCCTGGAGGATGGGGATGGCAGGTCGGCTGGCCGGGGAAGTCGTCGCGGGGTTGGGGGCCGGGGGGAAGGCGGGAGCTGCGACGGGGGCGGCGTTGGCGGCGGCGTTGGCGGGCGTGGCGGGGGAAATCCGGGGGCGGGTTCGCAGTTGCCGGGCCTGGGCGACGATGGCGGAGCCGAAGACCAGCAAGCCCTTGCCGTAACGGCTGGCCAGCCGGCGTGGATCGCGGACCAGCCGGTGGATCCATTCGGTGCCGGTGCGTTGCATCCAGCGCGGGGCCCGGACCTGGGTGCCGGCGATGAAATCGATGGTGGCACCGATCCCGATGCAGACCGGCACTCCGAGGTGGCGGTAATGCATGTTGATCCATTTCTCCTGTTTGGGGCATCCGAAGGCCACGAAGAGAATGTCGGGTCGCGCGGCGGAGATCCGGGAAAGGATCCCGGCGTGATCCATTTCGTGCAGGGGCTTGAAGGGCGGCGAATAGGCCCCGACCAGACGCAGTCGGGGATGGCGGGTGAGGGTCTGCTCCGCGGCGCGTTGGACGCTTTGCTCGCTGCCCCCGAGGAAGAACACCCGCCAGTTGCGCTGTTCGGCCTGCTGGAGCAGGCGGGGGGTGAGGTCGGAGCCGGCGACTCTTTCCGGAAGGGGGTTGCCGAGGAATCGCGACGCCCACACCAGGGGCATGCCGTCGCAGAGGACCAGGTGGGCGTCGAAGATGATCTGGCGGAGCTCGGTGTCGGTGCGGGCCTGGACGATGAAGTCGACGTTGGCCGTGACGGCGTAGTGGGGCTGGCGGGATTCGATCATTGTCCCGACGAGGCGGACCGCCTCGTCCAGGTTCACGGGATCGAAGGGCACCCCGAGAATGGCGATGGGGGATGCGCCGATGGTCAGGGGAGCGGAGGGTTCACCACTCGAATTCACGAGCGGTGAACCTATCGGGGTGCTTGGACTGGTTCAAACCTCCCGAGCCAAAACCGCAAGATGCCGAGGACTGCGGGGGGAGGGGGTGTGCGACCCGCCCGGGCGGGTGTCAGAGCAGGAGTTCGGCGATCTGAACCGCGTTCAGGGAGGCGCCCTTCAGCAGTTGATCCCCGACCACCCAGAAGGAGAGCCCGTTATCGAGGGCGCAATCCTTGCGGATGCGGCCCACGGCGCAGTTGTAGCGGTCCGAGATGTGAAGCGGCATCGGGTACTCGCTCTTGGACGGCGTATCGATGACGTCGAGGCCCGGGGCCTTGAGCAGCACTTCGCGGGCGGCCTCGGGGGTGATCGGCTTTTCGAATTCGGCGGTCACGGCGACGGAATGGGCGCGGTAGACCGGGACGCGGACGCAGGTGATGCTGGCCCGGAAGCCGGGGTGATGCATGATTTTGCGTCCCTCGTTCTGGAGCTTCATTTCCTCCTTGGTGTAGCCGTCGGGGAGGAAGGAATCCACCTGGGGAAGCACGTTGAAGGCGATCTGGTGGGGATAGACTTCGCGGGTCGGGGTTTCGCCGGCGGCGATCTGCCGGACCTGGCGCTTGAGTTCCTCGATGGCCTGGGCGCCGGTGCCGGAGACGGCCTGGTAGGAGGAGGCGAAGACGCGGGTGACGCCGAACGCCTGGTGCAGCGGGTGCAGCGCCATCAGCGTGATGGCGGTGGTGCAGTTCGGATTCGCGAGAATGCCCTTGTGCAGCTTCGCATCCGCCCCGTTGATCTCGGGCACCACCAGCGGCACCGAGTCGTCCATGCGGAACGCGCTCGAGTTGTCGACCACGACGCAGCCGGCCCGGGCGGCGATCGGGGCGAATTCGCGGGAGATGCCGCCGCCGGCGCTGAACAGGGCGATGTCGATGCCGGCGAAGGAGTCCTTGGTCAGTTCCTTGATGGCGATCTCGGTTCCGTGGAAGGGGAGGGTTTTGCCCACGGACCGGGCCGAGGCGAGGAGGGTCAGTTTGCCGACGGGAAACCGGCGTTTTTCGAGCGTCTTGATCATCTCGACGCCCACGGCGCCGGTTGCGCCCACCACGGCCACGTGCGGAGTGCCATTCATAGGGGCGGCGAGGATACGGGTCGGACGGGGGGTGTCAAACGCCCCGGCGAATTTCAGCGGGATCCGCGGGTGACGATCTGCACGCGGGCTTCGGCCCCGGGAGGCCAGGAGGCCACGGTGCGCAGTTGGGCGGATTCCGGGCCGAGCAGGCTTTCCAGGCGGGCGATGTCGGAGACCGCGACTGCCACCGTGGCGTTGGTCCGGAGCCGTTGGGCGGCCTCTTCGAAGCCGATGGCCCGGCGCATGGTGCCCAGTTGGAACTGGAGGGTGTACGGGGCATCCAGGTGCTCCAGCCGCTCCGGATCGCCCCCGTTGCGGAGAAAATCGAGGGCCAATCGACGGAGCCCCTCCGACTCGGTGTGGATGGCGCGCCGGTGCAGGAGGTGTTGGGCGTGGATTCCGAGACTGAAGAGAAGGGGAACCCCGGCCGCCACGGTCATGAGCCTGGGAAGGGGCCAGGCCGCGACCCACCGCGCGGCTGGGATGGCGGCAAGCAGGGCGCCGGCCGGCATCAGGGGGGACACCAGATCGCCCCGTTGATGGCTGGCCAGACCGAGAACCACGATTCCCGTGACCAGCCAGGCGGCCGCGAACCGCTGCAACAACCGCGCTTCAGGCCGCGTTTCGGGCCGTCGAAAAGCCAGTCCCAGACCCCAGAATGCCAGCAGGCTCCAGGGAACAAATCGGCTCAGAAAATAGGCCGGAACCAGGACCAGGCCCGTTCCCGGAATCGCCCCGCCGCGGTTGACGGCGTGGCCGACCAGTTCCGAACGGATCATCTTGGCGATGAGCGGATCCCCGGCTGCCCGGTAGGCCAGCCAGAACCAGCCCCCGGCCAGCGCCACCCACAGGGCCAGGCCGGCCAGATGGGCCCGGCTCCACGGGGCCCGGGTTCCGTCACGCCGCTCCCGGAACGCGGCCAGCAACCCGGCGAATCCCAGCACCAACCCCAGCGGCCCCTTGGTCAGCGTCGCCAGGGTCGCCGCCAGCCAGGCTTGAATCCATCCGCCGCCCGCGCCGGCTCGATTCCGCGCCCAGGCTGCGTGCGCCAGGGTGGCGGTGAGGGTGACGCAAAACGTGAACAACGCATCGGTCCGTGCCAGCGCCACCAGCTTCGCCGAAAGCGGATTCGCCAGGAGAAACACCCCCGCCAGCAACCCCGCGCGCGAGCCGAACGCGGCCCGGGCACTGCGCGCGACCAGCAGCGCCGACCCCAGCATCGCCAGGGTGCAGGGCAGGTAGAGGGTCCACCGGCTGGCCTCTCCCCACACCAGCGACAGCCCCGCGACGACCCAGGTGTAGAGCGGCGGTTTCGAGGTGATGTCCCCGGTCCAGTCGTATTGCACCGCCCAATGCCCGTTCTTCAGGGCGTCCAGAACGTAGGAGGCCGGTCGTTCCTGGTCGTTGTCGGTGAGATTCGACGGCCCGCCGAGACGTAGGCCGAGCAACAGCAGAGCGAGCCCGGTCAGGAGCAGCACGGTCCAGCGCCAGGGCACCGACGTGTCCGGCCGTTCGCGAGTCGTGGGGGGCGAAAGCGATTCAGTCACGGGCGGAGTGCCTGCTCGAAAGGATCACAGCCAGGCGGGCCGGTCGGGGAGGCTGGCGTTGAATTCCTGGATCAGCGACGCCTCAAACTCGCCGGCGTAGCGTCCGGCGAAGAACGCCTCCAGACCTTCGTCCAGCAACCGTTGCCAGGAGGCTTCCTCGCGTCCCGGCAGGATGGGATAGAACAGGGCATGGTTGGATTTGGCGGCCGTGAAATCCCCGGGGGCGTCGCCGATCATGAGCACCCGACCGGGTTCGTACCTGGAGGCGGTCGCGAGCTTGAGGTGTTCCCGCTTGGTGCCCATTTCCTGCCCGGCAATGAGGGCCACGCTGTCGTGGAGCCCGTGTTCGGCCCATTCCCGTTCCAGCGCCTCGCCCGGGGTCTGGGAAATCACCACCGCATCCGCGCGACCCCGCAGGCTTCCCAGGCACTCGCGCGCGCCGGGGAAGGGCGGGACGCCATGGACGATGTCCAGGATCTGGGCGTCCACGGCCACGGACCAATCGAGCACGGTCCGGAGGGCCTCGTTGCCGCGGTCCTCCACCTCCAGGCGCAGGTTGGTGAGGGTGTGCTTCGGTTCGGTGGCCATCCAGACATCGAGATCGTCGCTGGACGGCACCTGCACCCCGCGGGCCTGCACTTCGGGGCGGTCGGCGAGCAGGTTGAGGGCGTTGGACAGCGCCGGGTACCGGTTGATGCCCCGCGTTCTGGAGTAGAGGTTCACGAAATCCCACACTTCGCGGGCGAACTTGGACGCCGCCTGGAGCCCGAAATGCTTGATGAACATCGGGGTGAAGCACTCCTTGTGCTTGATCTCCATGGAGTCGAAGACGCAGCCGTCGGAGTCGATGCCGACGAAGTATTCGTGTTGTGGGACGAATGCGCGCAGGCGGGCGGCGGGATCATTCATGGCGTGATGACGGGTGCTGGGTCGAGGGACTTCTCTCCCGTGGGCTGATGTCCGTGCTCGGTTTCCGGGAGCCGACTCTGCGGAGCCGGTGGCGGGCGCGGGAAGGAAAAATCAAGCAGGACCTGGGCGTCTAAATCCCCGGACAAAAAACCACCAAGCGCTCGAAGGCCACGAAGGAAGACCCCTCGAAAGCGGCCGGAACAGACACCCTCGCAGCGAACTCCGGAGGTTTCCAACTCTCCCTTTCCTTCGTGCGTTTCGGGGTGCGATCCGGCTTTCCGACCTGCTGAGAGGCGGGGATCGGGGGCCTGTGCGGGCTGGGTGATTTGGCTCGGCGATGCTACGGATGCGAAAAAACCCAGGAAATTTTTGTTGAAGAGCACGCGGACCGGGCCTATCAGTGCATCGTACAGCGTCTATGAGACTGTCTCTCAACGACGTGACGGAGAATCCGGAGCCCTCCCCGGGCAATGAGCCGGATCCTTCGCATCCTCAACGGGCGAATCCCACCCAGTGCGGTGGAATGCCCAAAAACCATCGACCGCATCATGGCTAAGTCCCACGAACAAGTCGCGGAAGTGATCCAGAACCATCGGTATCACCCCAGGAACGCGGAAAGTCGGCCTCAGAAGGCTCAGAAGCATCGCTACGAACGGCGCAAGGTCCGTGAAATCATGCGTCAGGGCGAGTGGAGCGGAGAGCAGGCCTAGGCCGGCCTTGTCGGTCAGTCGAGGAAGCATGCAAAAAAAGCGAACCAAGCCAACGAATCGAACCTGATATTGCACGGGTCACGCCGGAAAGCCGGTGTGACCCGCTTTTGCTGAAGGGGAATCGGCGGCGTGGGCAGGGACAGCTTCCTACCCCTGACAGCGCGGGCAAAGGCCGAAGAACTCGAGCTTGTGGGTGACCCGCTTGAACCCGCTTTCGCGGGCGATCCGTTCATCCCATTCGGTGGCGAGGCATTGGTCGATCTCGATGATCGCGGCGCAGGCCGTGCAAACGAGATGATGGTGATGCCCCTCCCGGGCGATCTCGAACCGGGCCACGCCATCCCCGAAGTCGTACCGCACCACCAACCCCATGTCCTCAAGCATGTGCAGCGACCGGTAGACGGTCGCCAGGTCGCAGACCCCCGCCGGCAGGGCCTGGAAAATCTCCTTGTTCGTCTGCGGATGCGGATGCGCCTGGAGCAGCTTGAGAATCGCTTCGCGCGGGCCGGTCAGGCGCCGCGACTTGACCCGCAACCGTTCCGTCAGATCCCGGAGTTCGGGTCGCCGCGTGGCATGCGAATGATCATGACAGTGCCCATGCCCGTGCCCGTGCCCGTGTGAGTGGGATCCAGGGCTCACGCGGCACCTCGGTCGGGAGTGGATTCACGGCGAAGGCGGGAGAAGGCCAGGGCCGTGGCGAAGAGGGCGATGCCGCACAGGACGATCGCTGGTCCGCAGGGAACATCGGCGGCGTAGGAAGTCAGCACACCCCCCACCCCGGCGGCCATGCCAAACACCACGGCCAGCCAGATTTCCTGCCGCAGCGTCCTGCCCAGCAACCGTGCCGCAGCGGGCGGAATGACCAGCAGCGCACCGACCAGCAGAATGCCGACCAGCCGGATGGTGACCGTCACCGTGACCGTGAGCACGAAGACGAAAGCGTAGTTGAACCAGCGCACGGAAATGCCCGAGACATGGGCGAGATCCTCGTGCGCGGTGATGAGCGAAAGCGGGCTGAGCATCCACGCCCCCCCGATCGCCACCGTTCCCAGCAGCAGTCCGGCCAGCGCCAGTTCCGTGGTGCCCACCCCGAGAATGTCCCCGAACAGCACGCGATGAAGTTCGCCCCGGAATCCATGCAATCGACTCAGGATCACGGTGCCGACCGCCACCGATCCGGTGAGCAGCAGGGACATGATGGTGTCGTTGTAGAGCCCGCTCCGTTCCCGCAGCCAGACAATCGCCGCCGCCACCAGCAGGCTGACCGCCAGCATTCCGGGGGTCGGCTCGGAGAGTCCGAAGAAAAAAGCCACCGCCGTTCCCGCCAGCGACGCGTGCGCCACGGTGTCCGAAAAGAAGGCCATCCGCCGCGCGGTCACAAACACCCCCAACAACGCGCACAACGGGGCCAGCATCAGGGCGCCCAGGAGCGCCCGGACCATGAAGGGCTCAGTGAACATGCGGCGGGTGGGGATGAGCGTGGGAATGCGAGTGGGAATGAGGGTGCGAGTGGGAAGGATCCGGTGACCCGGATGCAGGGGATCCGAACGGTCCGTGGGCGTGCGAGTGATGATGATGATACGGCGCCAGGTGCAGCCCGTAAGCCGCCTGAAGCGCGTCCTCGCGGATGATCTGGTCCGGCGATCCCTCGCAGCATACCTTGGCATTCAGCGCCACCACCCAGGAGGCGTGCCGGTGCACCATGGAGAGATCGTGCGATACCAGAATCACCGACAGCCCATGGCCGCGGTGAACATCCGAAATGATTTCGTAGAAGGTCCGCTCCCCGGGGCCATCCACGCCTTCCGTGGGTTCGTCCAGAAACAGCAGCTCCGGATTGTCCAGCAGTCCAAAAGCAATCAGCACCCGCTGCAATTGTCCGCCGGAGAGGGCCGACACCGATTTATCGAGCAGCCGGCGGACCCCGAGTTCTTCGACGATGGGGGGCAGGGTGGCGTCGAGGTCGGCGTGCCGCCGCCAGAACCAGTTCCGGGTCGAAGGCCGGCGCAGGGCCAGGAATTCGCGGACGCTCATGGCCAGTCCGACGTCGAGGGCCAGGCGTTGCGGGACGTAACCGACGCGGGGCAGGGCGGCGCGCAGGTTGGCTTCACCGAGAAGCCTCACCGTTCCAGAACGAACAGGGATGAGCCCGAGCATGCTCCGGACGAGCGTGGTCTTGCCCGCGCCGTTGGGGCCGATCAACGCCACCAGTTGGCCCGCGGCCAGGGTCAGGTTGATGTCCTGAAGCACGTGCCGCCCGCCGAGGAACACGTTGAGTCCCCGGATCTCGACAGCCGGCGTGGTGGCGGGTCGGCTCATTTCGTGGAGCGTTCCGGGGAGCGCCCGAAGGCGTCGAGCAGCGACTTCAGATTCCTGCGCATTCCCGCCTCGTAGGCCCCGGTCTCAAGGGGCCCGGTCTCCAGCGTTTCAAGAATGGCGATCTCAAGTCCCAGATCCGCCGCCAGCCGCCGGGCGAGACGGCTGGGTCGGCCGTCCACGAACAGCACCCGGGCTTTTTCCCGGCGCACGGTGGCGGCGAGTTCCGCGATTTCGCGGGCGGAAGGTTCCTCCGCGGCGTTGCTTTCCACGACCCCGACCCTTCGGAGTTCGTAGCGTTTCGCCAGGTAGGGAAAGGCGTCGTGGTAGGAGACGAAGGCGGCCTGGCGATGGGGAGCGAGCGCGGTGGCAAATTCGCGGTGAAGTGCGGCCAGTCTTTCCACCGCGGCCCGGGCGTTGGACTGGTAGGTCTCCCGGCCGGCGGGATCCGCGGCGATCAGGGCCTCGGTCAGGTTGGTGACGGCGAAGGTGGTCAGGACCGGGTCGAGCCAGTAATGGGGGTTCGGACCTCTTTCCTGGGTTCGGTCGTGGTCGTGATCGTGGTCGTGATCGTGATCGGCTTCCCCGGCGTGGTTGTGGGTGGCGCCCCTGCCGCCCGCCGGAATCTCAAATCCCGGCGGCAGTTTGGGAAGCGCCTCCAGGATCCGCAGTCGGGGGTTTCCCGAGGCGGTGCGCAGCTGGGATTCCTTCCAGGGTTCCAGTCCGAGCCCTGCGACGATCAGAAGGTCGGCGTCGCGGAGACGTCGAAGGTCCCGGGGTTGGAACTGGAATTCGTGGGGATCCACGCCCTGGGGCAGCCAGTTTTCGACGGACGCGCGTTGCCCGGCGATCTGGCGGGTGAGGGAGAAGACGGGAAGGAAGCTGGTGAGGACCCGGGGTGGTCCTGCCGGTGCGGGTGCGGGTGCGGGTGTGGGTGTGGGTCTGGGCTCGGCGGCGGGGGCGAGGGACGGGAGCAGGGTGACCAGCGCCAGGAGCAGGGCGAGACGCACTTGGGGGGGTGAACAGACGCAAATCATTTGCACAATCGGATCAAAAGGAAGCGCCTGCCGGTGCGGTTTGAACCGCGGCAGGCGCACCGTGAGCTTACTTCATCAGGAGCATCTGACGGGCCCGCTTGATGGCGAGGGTCAGACGGCGCTGATAGTGCGCGGGAAGTCCGGTGTACTTGCGGGGCAGGATTCGGCCCTGTTCGGTGACGAACTGCCGGAGCAGATTGACGTTCTTGAAGTCGATGGCGTCGACGGTGAAGTCGATCTTCGGCTTCGGGCGCGGGGTCCGCGTTTCCATGGAACGGCTACGCGTTCCGGGTTCGCGATCGGAGTTGGTCTTGCGCGGCATACGAAAGGAGGCTTGGGCGGCTGCTGGGTACTACTTGATCTCCTTGTGCAGCGTGTGGCGGCGGAGATGTTTGTTGTACTTCATGAGCTCCAGTTTCTCGGTCTTGAGCTTCTTGTTACGGGTGGTGGTATAGCGGCTCGGGGGCTTGCCGATTTTACGGGCCTCCGTGCACTCGATGGTCACGATCTCGCGGGGCATGATCTACTCCTTTTCCTTGGCGGGTTTTTCCTCGACCTCATCGTCCTCCTCGATTTCCGCAGGGGCGCCGGCGTCCAGCGTGCCAAGGGAACCGAGGCGGCGGTGGCGGAGGGCGCCTTCGCGTTCGAGCTGGGCCTGGGCTTCGACGGTGAAGCGAGCCCAGGGAATGGCGTCGAGGCGGGCTTTGGGGATGGGTTTGGCGGTCAGTTCGCAGGTTCCGTAGCTTCCCCGTTCAATGCGCTTCAGGGCTTCGTCGATCTCGTAGATCGCATCCTGGTCGCTTGAAAGGAGGCTAAGGGCGAAATCCCGGTCGAAATTGTCCGTACCCGAATCAGCCATGTGCATGCTGTAACCGGGCAGCTGCTCCGCTGATTCCTTGGCCAGACCGTTCATCTGGCGCACCAGTTGGTCGCGGAGATCGATCAGGATGCCGCGATAGCGCTCCCATTCGGGGTCCGTGGGACGGGTCTTGGTCGCGGTTTTCATGGCACTCGATCCGCTTCCGCCAAGGATGGCGGCAGCGGTCGCAGTTCCTACGACCTTCCCTTTGCCGGGGGGCACCGTCTTCTTCACAGCGTTCTTCTTGGAGCTCACGTCGCTAACTCCTCAGATTCTCCGGGTTTTCTTTTCCACCACTGCGGCCGGTCCCGAGGACCGCCTACAGCGAGGGGCGCGGACCATAACAGACGAACCCGGGGGCGCCATCAAAAACTTTGTCTGCGGCGCGGCAACGGGTGCCTCCCGAAGTTGTGGGTAGCGGTTGTCGCGCGGCGACAACCCCGCCCGCGTTGAGCGGGCGGTGGCCTTTCGGTGTTGCGCTTTGGCGATATCGTTGCGCCGCTGGGTGCGGCGCAACCCGTCGCAGCAGGACGAGTTCCACCACCAACAAATCGTGGATGCACCGGCGGGAATCCGGCTGCGACCCGCACCCTTGCCAAGTCGCGGAGCCCCGGTAGGGTCTGGGGCGATGGAACTACCCAAGAGTCTGGGGGTGATGATCCTGCCGAGCGTGAACCTTTTTCCGCACGCGATCCTCCCGCTCTTCATCTTCGAACCGCGTTATCGACGGATGCTCCAGGATTCCCTGGCCTCCCACCGGATGTTCTGCGTGGCCATGCAGCTTCCGGAGGCCGAAAGCGAGACCCCGGCACCCGTCGCCGGCGTCGGGCTCATCCGCGCCTCCGTCGAAAATCCCGACGGCACCTCCAACATGATCCTGCAGGGCGTCGCCCGCGTGTCGCTCGGCCGCGTCATGCGCCGGCGTCCGTACCGGGTTCACGCCATCCAACCGCTGGCCACCACCCCCGCCAACGCCCAGCGCATCGGGGAACTCACCCTCAAGGTGCGCGAACTGGTCGGCCAGCGGTTCGAGCAGGGACTTCCCGCGCCGTTGAAGTTTCTCGGGGAGACTGCCGCCCTCGCCGGCGCCCAGGCGGATCCCGCCGGTCACATCCTTCGATCGCTTGGGGACATCACCGACGCCAGTGTGCTCGCAGATCTGGTCTCCTGCACCCTGCTGTCCGATCCACGCCAGCGTCAGGTGCTCCTCGAAACCGTCGATTTGGAGACCCGTCTCAAGTACCTCATTTCCTTCCTGAACCGAGAGGTCCGTGGCGGCGCCGCGGATCCCGGGGAGACGCCCTGAGGCTGGACGTGGGTCGTGCGTGCGTCGTGCGGTGTCGGCCGGCTGAATGAATGCGCGCGGCGGATGTCTTGACCGTCGGGCGCACCGCTCGGAAGCTGTTCGGGTCCTTGCACCATGTCGCTCAGCGAATCATTTCTCAGACGGGTTCGTGACCTCGTGGGTTCGGATCGCGTGCTTACCAAGCGCGAGGATCTGATCCCGTACTCCTTCGACGGCACCGCCGCGCTGCGGAGCATGCCGGGCGCGGTGGCGCTGGTGCGCACCACGGAGGAGGTGTCCCGGTTGCTTCGTCTGGCGAACGAGGCCGGCATTCCCATCGTGACGCGCGGCTCCGGCACGGGTCTCAGCGGAGGCAGTCTGCCGTCGCCCGACGCCCTGGTGATGTGTCTGGTGCAGATGGACCGCATCCTGGAGGTCGATGCCGCGAATCTGACGCTCTTCGCCGAGGCGGGTGCCACCACGATCAACATCGCGGAAGCCGCCGCGGCCGCGGGCTTGTTCTATCCGCCGGATCCGGGGTCGATGAAGATCTCCACCATTGGTGGCAACGTGGCGGAGAATTCGGGCGGGTTGCGGGGGTTGAAATACGGGATCACCCGCAACTACGTGATGGGCCTCGAGGTGGTCCTGCCCGATGGCGAGATTCTCTGGACCGGCAACAAGTGCGTGAAGGATGTCGCCGGTTACTCGCTGCGCGACCTGTTCGTGGGATCGGAGGGCACCTTGGGCGTCATCACGCGCGTGCTGCTCAAGCTGCTGCCCAAACCTGCCGCCAAGAAGACGCTGGTCGCCACCTTCGATCAGATGGACAAGGCGGCCCAGACCGTCTCCGACATCATCGCGGCGAAGATCATTCCCTGCACCCTTGAGTTCCTGGATCGGACCACCATCCGGTGCGTCGAGGATTACGCGAAGGTGGGGTTGCCGCTCGATTGCGAGGCCCTGCTGCTGATGGAGACCGACGGTCACCCGGCGGCGGTCGAGGAGGAGGCGTCGCAGATGGAGAGCCGGGCCCGGTCCAATGGGGCGATCGAGGTCCGGGTGGCGAAGGACGAGGCCGAGGGCAACCGGCTTGCGGCGGCCCGCCGCTCGGCGTTCTCCGCCCTGGCGCGGGTGGCGCCGACCACGATTCTCGAGGACGCCACGGTGCCCCGGAGCGAGCTCGCGAAGATGATCCGGTTCGTCGAACAGATCGCGAAGAAGCACCGGCTGCGCATCGGCACCTTTGGGCACATGGGCGACGGAAACCTGCATCCCACGTTCCTCACCGATGAACGGAACCACGCTGAAATGGAGCGGGTGCACCAGGCGTTCCGCGAGATTTTCGACGAGGCGATCCGGCTCGGGGGAACGATCACCGGGGAACACGGGATCGGCGTGGCGAAGAAGGAGTTCCTGCCGAAGTTCGCCGGGGACGCCTCGATGCGGGTCATGCGCGAACTCCGGCGGGCGCTGGATCCCAAGGGAATTCTGAACCCCGGAAAGATGTTCGACTGAGGCCGGGACCGTGCCTGAAACGTTTCCGCCTTCCGCCCCCGTTCCCGCACCCGCCGTGGCCACTCCGCAACAGACTCCCGACCTCTGGGCCGTGGTCGCGCCCGCCTGCGCGGCGGCCAGCGTGGGCACCCTGGCCGCCATGCTGGGTGCGGTGCGCCAGATCAATCCCGAATTGCTCTTCCGCTGGGATCTTCTGAGCGCCGGGGCGGGCGTTTTCGGCGCGGTTTCCGCCTGGTCGATCGGCCGGGGTTTCTGGCGCCTGGGCCGCGATGAATTGACCGGGCGCGAACGAAGCCGTCTGCGCTGGCAGGCCCTTGGAGGGTTGGCCGGTCTGGGGCTGCTGGTCCTGATCAGCTTTGCCATCGCCGCGGGCGGTCTGCCGGACGAACGCCGGCGCGACATGATCGCGGGCGGCATCATGGCGGCGGGAGTCATCGGGGCCGTGGGTTGGACCGTCTGGCGGCTGGCGCGCCTGTTCGGCGGATCCAGCGAAGCCGGGGAATCGGAGGAATCCTGATGCGCCTTTTCTTCCTGCGGCATGCCGAGGCGGAGGATGGACCCATCGATGCCGAGCGCGCGCTCACCGGCAAGGGGCGTCGCGACGCGCGGCGGATGGGTTCCTATCTGGCGTCGCTGGGCACCGAATTCACCGTCTGTCTTTCCAGCCCCCTGGTGCGGGCCCGCGAGACCGCGGAACTGGTCCTGGCCCGGTGTCGACCTGTCCGTGGCGTTGAGCTGGCGCTGACGGATGATCTTCTCAATGGCGCCACCAAGGCGTCTTTCGGCCGTCGGCTGGCGGGTCTGCCCGCCGACGCCGTGGTTCTTCTGGTCGGGCATGAGCCGTCTCTCGGCCTTCATGTCCGACGGTTTCTCGGGATCGAAAGCGAACTCGCCCTGCCGCTTTCGAAGGGTATGGTGGTCCGGATCGATTCCGAGGACCGCCGCAAGGGCGCCCTGAGGTTGTTGGTCGGTCCGAAGCAGCTCCCATGAATCCGTCCGCCGCGCCCGCCAAGTCCGCCACGTCCTTCCTCCGCGACCTGGATTACTCGGTCGTGCAGCAGTGCATGCATTGTGGCATGTGCCTGCCGACGTGTCCGACCTACGACGCCACCAAGCTTGAGCGGAACAGTCCGCGCGGGCGCATCGCCTTGATGCGGGCGATCGCCGACGGCGAACTGGAGGCGACGCGGACCTTCGCGGACGAGATGTATTTCTGTCTCGGCTGCCTGGCCTGCGTGACCGCGTGTCCGGCGGGAGTGAACTACGCCGAGCTCTTCGAACATTCCCGCGCCGAGGTGGAATCGCTGGGGCTGCTCAACAATCCTAAGCGTAATGCCATCCGGTCGTTCACCGTCCATTGGCTGTTCATGGATCACCGGCGGCTGACGGCGGTCGGGGCGGGCATGCGGCTCTATCAGGATCTTGGGATCCAGGGTCTGGTGCGGAAGAGCGGGGTTCTGAAACTGCTGCCCAAGCGGCTGCAGGAACTCGAGGCCATGACGCCCCGCATCCAGCCGAAGTTCTCCAACGAACTCATCTCGACCCTCACCCCGGCCCGCGGCTCCAAACGGTTCACCGTCGCCGCCCTCACCGGCTGTGCGCAGGACCTCATCTTCAGCGACGTCAACCGCGACACGGTTGAGGTCCTTGCCTACAACGGCTGCGAGGTCCACACCCCGCCCGACCAGCCCTGCTGCGGGTCGCTGCATGCGCACAACGGGGAATGGGCCCTGGCCCAGACGCTGGCCCGGCGCATGATCGATCTGCTGCCGCCCGAGCGCTTCGACGCCATCATCACCAATGCCGGCGGCTGCGGCTCCCATCTCAAGCACTATTCCAAGCTGCTTGAGCACGACCCGGTGTACGCGGAACGCGCCAAGGTCTGGGATCGGAAGCTGAAGGACATCCACGAATTTCTGATCACCGCCGGCCTCCAGGCGCCGCCCGTCCGCGAGCCCGCCGCCGCCCGGGTGCGGGTGACTTACCATGAGTCCTGCCACCTCAGTCACGGGCAGAAGGTGGTCCAGCAGCCGCGCCAGCTGCTGAAATCGATTCCCGGCCTCGAACTCGTCGAGTTGCCCGAAGCCACCTGGTGCTGCGGCAGCGCCGGCATTTATAACCTCACCCAGCCGGAGATGGCGGGTCAGCTGCTCGAACGGAAGGTGAAGCACATCCGATCCACCGGCGCCCAGGTGGTCGCCACCGCCAATCCCGGCTGCATGCTCCAGGTGGTGAATGGCTGCCGCGAGGCCGGCGTTCCCATCCGGGTGGCCCATCCGGTCACACTGCTCGCCGAGGCCTACCGCTGCTGACCCGGTCCGCGTCGTCCGTCTCCGCGTTTCGTTCCCATTACCAGGGAAGGATTTCGTGTCCATTTCGCCCCGGTCATGATTCCATGACCCCGTTCCGCCTTTTGTCCTTGGCCCATGAACAAGCGTCAGCAACGTGTCCAACGCCTGATGGATGCCGCCGTGGTCGCGGTCGTCCGCTCGCCCCGCCGTGATCTGGTGGTTCCCCTGTCCAATGCCCTCATCGCGGGGGGCGTCATTGCGATCGAGATCACCACCACCACTCCCGATGCCCTCAACGCCATCCGGGACGCCCGCGCCGCGTTCGGGGACCGCGCCATGATCGGGGTTGGAACGGTCCTGGAAAACATCACCTGCCGGGCCGCGCTCGATGCCGGAGCCGAATTCGTGGTCAGCCCCATCATGCGCCCTTCCATGGTCCAGGGATGCCATGCCGCCGACGTTCCGATCATGCTCGGGGCCTACACTCCGACCGAAGCCCAGCTCGCCTACGAAGGCGGGGCCGATTTCATCAAACTCTTCCCCGCCGACACCCTTGGCCCCCAGTTCGTGAAAGCGCTCCGGGCGCCCCTGCCGCACCTGCGTCTGGTGCCCACCGGCGGGGTTGATCTCTCGAACGCCGCCGACTTCCTGGCCGCCGGTTGCGCGGCGCTCGGTGCCGGGTCCTCGCTGGTTTCCTCGGAGATTCTCAAGAACCAGGACTGGCCCGAGTTGACCCGTCGCGCGGCGGCTTTCATCACCGCAGCCCGCAGCGTGCGGCCCGTGGGCGGCTCGCGTTAGGCCGCCCCAAGTCCGCACCCGAGCCGCCCGTCCCGATGGGCCTCACGCGTCGACGCTTCAGCAGGCAGTTCGTCCGCGCTTCGCTGGCGGCTGGGGCTGCTTCCGTCTCCTTCCCCCTGCTCGGCGCAGGGTGCTCCTCCGGTTCGCGTTCCGCCGCCCGGCGGCAGGCCAGGCCCTTTCGGTTGACGGCTGGGGAGGATGACTTTCTCGACGATTTGTGCCGGACCACCTTCCGGTTCTTCCGCGAGGCTGCCCATCCCGGGACGGGTCATGTGCTCGACCGCCGCCGGGCCGACGGAGAGGTTGATTCCCGGGGGGTGGCCAGCATCGCTGCCACCGGCTTTGGCCTCACCGCCCTGACCATCGCCGATGCACGCGGCTGGGCTCCCCGAGGGGAAATCCGGGAACAGGTCCGGCGCACGCTCCATCACTTCCTCCACGGCCTCGAGTCGGTCCACGGATTCTTCTATCACTTCGTCGATTGGTCGAACGGGGCGCGCCTGTGGAACTGCGAGCTCTCCTCCATCGACACCGCGATTCTCGTCTGCGGTGCATTGTCATGCCGGGCGCACTTTCGGGAGGATCCGGAGATTGTCCGGTTGGCCACCGGAATTTATGAGCGCGTGGACTGGCCCTGGATGCTGAACGGCGGGACGACGTTCTCGATGGGTTGGTTTCCGGAGGAGGGCAGGGGGTTTCTGGGGGCGCGCTGGGACCATTACTGTGAGCTGATGATGCTCTATCTCCTTGCGCTGGGTTCCCCGACGCATCCGGTTGGGACGCACACCTGGCGGGCGTGGTCGCGGCCGGTGCGGGAATTCTATGGGGAACGCTATGTGTGGACCCCGGCGCCCTTGTTCGCCCACCAGTATTCCCACGCCTGGTTTGATTTCCGTGGTCGCAGGGATGCCGGGGTGGATTGGTTCGATAACTCCGTGAAAGCCACGCGGGCGCATCTGGCATGGAGTCTGGATCGGCAGGCGAAATTCCCCGAATGGTCCCGCGATCTCTGGGGGGTGACATCGAGCGATTCCGTCAGGGGCTATGCTGGCTGGGGTGGTCCCCCGGACTCCGGACCCTTGGATGGCACCATCGTCCCTTGTGCCGCCGCGGGTTCGCTGCCGTTCCTCCCCGGGGAATGTCTTCGCACCCTGAGCCACCAGAGAAACTCGTGGGGCGACCGGATCTGGAAGCGGTACGGATTTGTGGATGCCTTCAATCCCCACGATGGCTGGGTCAATCCCGACGTGCTCGGTATCGACGCCGGCATCACGATCCTCATGGCGGAGAATCTGCGTTCGCGATTCGTGTGGCGAACGATGGAAGGCGACCCGGCAGTGCGGACGGCGTGGTCCCGGCTGGGGATCTAGCATCACCTGGTCTTCTCTATCTCAATGATTCTCCGTATCCTCACGGGCTGGAATTCTGCGTAGTTGTACGCCGGTGAGTCAGCGGGAGTTGGAATTCATCCGGGCAATTCACCGGAGGGCAGACTCCAGACCTTTCCCGGCCGCCGCCCATTCGAGAAGTCGGGCTAAAGGTCGATATCATGCTGTCCGATAAGTTGCGGTCCGCGGCAGGTTGTCTGCCCGCACGCAAGCCATGAGAAACCAATTCCTATCCTGTCTCCTCATCACCCTCTCCCTGGTTCCTCCGTCGTCGCAGGCCACGGACCGGACCGCGGTCCAAAGCCACTATCTGAGCTATCACAAGGCCGGCAAGGCGGTGGTGGCCATGGCCCTGACGAAGCGGGTTGATGTGAAGGAGGTGGAGAAGCAGGTGGACGTGATGGTGGCGGATGCGGCGTGGATCGCCGGGGAGTACGGGCGGGCGTTTCCGGAGGGCGGGAAGTTGTTGAAGGTGGTCGTCGACCACGTGAAAGCGATGCGCGGCATGTCGTTCAAGGAACTTGAGCATGAGTGGCATGATCTCCATTACTTCGATGCGGCGGATCGGGACATCGGCTTGGATCTCAAGGCGGAGGACAACGAGCACTTCACGGATCCCATCCATGCCATCGTGCATCCCCTGATGGTCCTGGATGCGGCGCGGCGGTACGCGGCCTCCCATGGGGAGGAGGAGCTGAAATCGATCAAGGAGGAGATGGAGGAAGGACTGGAACAGATGGAGAAGCAGAGTTCGCGACTTTTGAAGAAGAAGGATTGAGCGGCCAGTCGTCCGGCCCCGGGGGGTGGACCGGACGAGAGTTGTGGACGCTGGCCCCCGGGCAACTTCGGTTTCTTGCTTAACCTATGCTGAGGAGAATCTTTTCCGCCGTGGGGGTGCTGGTGGCGGGTTTCGTGGCGGTCGTCTGTCTGGTGGTCTGGCAGTTGCGGGATGTCATCGCCACCGTGCGCGCCGAGGGGGGCGAGGTTGTTCCCCTTTACCGGAAGGCCGTGGCTGCGAGTGAAGGCGCTGCACGCATCGAGAAGGCCGTGGCCGCGGCGTTTCTGGCCGGCACTGAGGCCGAATTGACGCTGGCCCGTGAACAGGCCTCGAACTCGCTGCAACAGCTCACCCTGGCCGTCAAGGAGTTGCAGGAGCCCGCGTTTCGCCGGCTTCTCCTGCTTCCGATGGAATCCGCCCCCGCCGGCCCGGCCACCAACCCGGTGCCGGTCCCGTCGCCGGAAACCGCCCTGGTGGCGCCAGGTCCCGGGGTTCAGGCCCCGTGGAAATGCGCGGGCGACCTGCTGCGGGCGCTGGGTTCGGATGCACATGAACTCGAGGGACTCACCGAACGGGTCTTCGGACTCGCGGTGGACCATCAGGAGCTCAAAAAGGCGCTGATGGATGCCAGGGAGCAGCTGTCCCGTTCCCTTCGCGCGGCCCTTCCCCTGATCAAGGTGGATGACAAAGCCTTCGGCGTGCTCGCCCGCGGAGCCATCACCGTGCTCTACGGCGCCTCGGTCCGGGATCTCAATTTTGCCGGCCGCTCGAAGTTCAAGGAGGGAGCTGCCCTGCTCCAGAAATCCGCTCTGCCGAAGGAGTCGGGACTGCTTCTGTCGGATCTGGAGGCGAAGTTCGACAAAGCCCTCTCCCTCGCGCTCCAGGGGGCCGCTTCCCAGGCCGACTACCTGTTCTTCGAAGAGAAGGCGCGGTCGCTCCAGGGCAAGGTCTCCCTCCTGCGCGGATTCGCGGACCGGGAGTTCGATCGGGGGCAGTCCACCCTCGAGACCAAGGCCCTTCGGACCGTGCGTTGGAGCCTTGGGTTCTCGTCGGTCACCATTCTCCTGGGAACCCTGCTCGCGATCGGAATCGTTCGTGCGGTCATCCGGAACATCGGGGAGGTCGCGCGACGCCTCGACGAAAGTGCCCTGGAGGTCATCGGTGCGGCGACGCGGATGCAGACGGCGAGTTGCGGGGTGGCGGACGGGGCCAGCCAGCAGGCGGCCGCGCTCCAGGAGACGAGCGCCTCGCTGGAACAGATCACCAGCATGGTGCGAAGGAACGCCGAATCCGCCCGTCAGGCCAAGGATCTCTCCGGCCAGACCCGGGGGGCGGCCGATGTGGGAGCCACCGACATGGCGCAGATGCGGGAATCCATGGCCGCCATCCAGGCTTCCAGCGACGATGTGGCGAAGATTGTGAAGGGCATCGATGAAATCGCCTTCCAGACCAACCTGCTCGCCCTCAACGCCGCCATCGAGGCCGCCCGCGCGGGCGAGGCCGGGTCGGGCTTTGCGGTGGTGGCGGAGGAGGTCCGCACGTTGGCCCGCCGAAGCGCCCAGGCGGCCCGCGAATCCTCCGCGCGCATCGACGACGCCATCGCTAAAACCCGTCAGGGCGTCGAGGTCAGCGATCGCGTTGCCCAGGGGTTCTCCCAGATCATCGAACGGGCCCGTGAGATGGACCGGCTGGTGGGCGAAATCGCGGTGGCGTGCCAGGAGCAGGCCCAGGGCATTTCGCAGGTGAATTCGGCCGTCCTGCAGATGGATCAGGTCACCCAGCAGAACGCCGCCAACGCGGACCAAAGCGCCACCGCCGCGCAGATTCTGACCGACCAGGTCCAGGCGCAGAAGGAGGCCGTCGGCCGACTCTCGGTTCTTGTGGGCGGCACCGGGAGCGATTCCGGGGTGCGGTCGAAGGCATCGGAGGAACCCCTGGCCCTTGAGGAATCGGAGGAACTGCCTCTGCCTGGTTCGAGGCTGGGGCGCTCTCCTGAAACAGTTCGTCCCGCGTTCGAGGCGGTCGCCGGGGACACCACCGAGTATCGGGTGATCCGGCAGTGACTTCCTTCCGTGCTCCTGGCGCGAGGGCGCGGAGTCAGTCCTCCCGCCCGCGAGCATGGGCCAGGACCTCGATCAGGTGCCGGAATTCGGGCTCGACGTCCGACGGGTCGGGAACGGTGTGGGCGATTTCGGCCCGGATGAGCTGGCGGAACCTGCGTCGAAGACGATGGACGGCGACCTTCAGGGAGCCACCCGAGAGACCTCCCTGGGCAGCGGCCTGAGCGTTGGATCCCGAGGGCAAATCCCCGCCGAGCCAGGGCTTGAGCTGGTCGAACTGGGCCTCCCTGCCCTGGCTGCGAAACTCCGCGCACAGCCGGTCGAGCGTGCGCTGCATGAGCGCGAGGGCCCAGGCGCGGTCAAAGCGCAGCTCTGCCGGATCCGGCGCGGCTGCAACCCCCGGGTCCGCACCCTTTTCCGCAAGGTCCTCAAGGGATTCGGGCACTTTTCCCGATCCCCGACGGACGGCCTGTTCCCGGTCCCGCATGTCGGCCAGGAAATGCCGAAGGGCACCCAGCAGGAACGAGCGGAACCGGCCACGCGCCGGATCGGCCGTGGCGAACCCGGCGCGACTCAGGATTCGGGAGAAGAACTCCTGCGCCAGCTCGCGCGCGGCGTCGGCGTCCCGCCCCTCCCGCCGAAGGAACCCAAGGACGGGCTGGTAGTAGCTTTCGCAGAGTTCCCCCAGCGCTGCCCGCGCCGACGGGGAATCCCCACGGGCCGCCAGGACGAGCGTCCAGCGGGTCGGCGCGAACTCTCCCGCGGACGCCGTCGAAGCCGCCGGATCGCTCGCGGAAGGGGGCGAGGTTCCTGAAGGGGGCGGGGAGGGCGTCGGAATCATGGCGCGGGGGCTGGGGCGGGAGCGGAGGCCGGTGCCGGGCTTGCGGGCGGCTGGGAATGTTGCAGGACGGTTTCGAGCTGCTTCCGGGCTTCGGTCAGTTCGGCGTCGGTGGCCCGGCCGTCGCGGTGTTCCTCTTCGATCAGGGCCAGCGCGGCCCGGGCATGATCCAACGTGGCCTGGGCAGCGGCCTGGAGATTTCCCGAGACCATGCCCTCGAGCATGCGAACTTGAAAATCCGCCGCGAGAAGTTCCCGGCTGCGGAGCGGCAATCCAGCCTGGGCCAATCTTTCCCGGATCCGGCGGAGGTTTTCCCGGGCCCCGTCCAGCTCCTGCGTCATGCGCTGTTGTTCCGCGGCTTGGACGGCTGCGCCATCGGGCAGCCATTCCGCCTCCAGGGTGACCAGCCAGGGACAGGTACCCCAGGCTTCGACGGTCAGGCCTGAGAGGAGCGTGATGCGCTGGTCAGCAGGGACGGAGTTCGTGGTGATCGGGATCGCGCCTTGGATCGCATGGACGGTCCACATGGCGGGCTGTGCCGCGACGGCCAGGGGCAGGTGGACGCGCTGATTTCCGGTAGCGGCAACGCTCAGCCTCCACGAAGGAGTTCCCGGGGTGTCCGCGCCACTGTGCCAGCCGAGGCGCGCCTGGAGGGGGGCCGGGCCGGGAGCCGCAATTTCCAGGTCCTGGATGCCGCCTGGCACCACGACGCCATTGCTCCAGAGCCGGGCGTTGAGGCGGACCGCGCGGCCGGCGGGCACCTCGAGCATGGCTGAGGCTTCCCGGATGGGGAGGGGGGCGACCTCTTCCGGACGGAGGGGATCACCCTGGAGAGTCGCCGCGTCCCCTTTCATGGGGGGTTGGGACGTCACAAGGCGGACGTACTTCAGCTGGGCAGGCAATGCGGCCAGTTTGAACAACGGGCCGGAGACCATGGCGAAGTGGAGAACCAGGAATCCGACCTGAAGCATCCAGACCAGCGGAGGAGCGGAGACCAGGCATTCCCTGGCGCGCCTGCCGGAGACGAGGATCCACGAGCACGGGACGGCGAGCAGGCTTCCCGCCAACACCGGAAGGAGGCCGAGAACTGAGGCCAGCAGAGGCGAACCGGTAAGACGGATGACCAGGTTGGTGCCCGCCACCATCAGGATGAATAGTGCGAGGAGGATCGGCCAGGCCAGCAGGGCGAAGGCGATCCGTACGCTGCCGGGCCCCGCTCCCTGGCGCCTGCGCAGCCCAGGTAACTCCCGGCCCGCGAGCACCATTCCAGGAAGAGCCAGCGCCGCCGCGGGCACAAGGGCGGCGAGCAGCATCAGCATCACCTCCAGGTTTCCGAGTCGCACCGGGGCATGCAGCCCGCTGGTCAGCCAGCCCACCGCGGTCAGCGTGGGCACGGGCAGAAGCAGGCTGCCCGCCACCAGTCCGGCGGCCCAGTTCACCCACGTCATCGACACTTCCGCCGGGGCTTCCTTCGTTCGCGGTTGCCGGGCCAGGTTCTCGACCTGTTCCCGGACCTCCCCGGCGCTCTGCTGGCGGAGCTCGCGTTCCCTGGCCAGGGCGCGCATGACGATGGCGTCGATCCGCTGGTCGAGTTCGGCCCTCGTGGAGGGAGCCCCGAACCGGCCCAGGGGCAGTTCGCCGGTGAGCAGTTCGTAAAACACGACGCCCAGGGAGTAAATGTCGGCCCGATGATCGACGCGCGAGGGATCCTCCACCTGTTCCGGAGCCATGTAATGCGGCGTTCCCAGCCGGGCCCCCTGTTCGGTCAGGGTGATCTCGGACCGCGGATCATCCACCAGCTTGGCGATGCCGAAGTCGGCAATCTTCACCCGGCCCGTGGCATCGAGGAGAATGTTCTCGGGCTTGATGTCGCGATGGAGCACGCCCTGGTCGTGGGCGTACTGGAGGGCCTCGCAGATCCGGGGAACCAGGCCCAGGGCCTCGGCCGGGGAGAAGCGTCCGGCCTGCATCGCCTGCCGCAGGTTTACCCCATCAACGTATTCGAGGAGCAGATAGCAGTAGGGGCCTGCCTGTCCGAAGGCGTGGACGGCCACGATGCTGGGATGGTTCAGGCGGGCGAGCAGTTTGGCTTCCCGTTGGAATCGCTCGACGAATGTCGGGTCGGCGGCCAGGCGTTCGGGCAGGACTTTCAGGGCGACCCAGCGGTCGAGCTTTGAATCACGGGCCTTGAATACCACCCCCATGCCGCCCGCCCCGAGGCGCTCGATGACTTCGAGTTCGGGGAAGGCCGACCGGACGCTGGCCAGGCTGGGTTCCTCCACCCGCCCCTTCGATCCGGCCGGGAGTCCGGCGTCGGTGCCCTGGGACGCCATTTGGAAGACACATTGGGGACAAAGCCCTCCCGGGGCGTCCTGGGGAACTGGGTGGCCGCAACGGGGGCAGTCGGGGCGGTCGTCTGGGGTGGGGTTTTCCGGTTTCATCGCACCGGTTCCTGAGGAGGTTTTCTCCCGCGGTTACCGGATTTCGCTCATGGCTCCGGGTTTTGCTCCAGGCGAGCGAGAACGATGGCGGCCAGCCCGAACAACCGGGCGGCTCGCCTACGACACCTGCTCCGGAAAGGTATCCACGCCCGGCACCCCATTGGGCCGGCGGTTGAACGAAAGAACGGCCGGCGGACTGGCGGCGCTGCGAAACGCCTTGGCACGGTCGGCAATGAGGCTGTTCTGAACCGTCACCCGCACCGGCCCGGAGTTGGCCACGGCCGTGATGTAATCGACATCGATGTCGCAGCTGTCCAGCAGCGCCTCCGCGGCGATGGCGGTGTTCGTGCGGTCCCAGACCTCGATGCCCCGCCCGCCCCGGATCCGCGATCGCAGCACGCGCACCGCCGACCGCACCCCATCCGGTGCCTTGGCGATCAGTGAGACCGCCGCATGTGATCCGGAGAGGTCACACTGGTCGAGGGTGACGTCCTGCGTCGGGCCGGTGTCGTTGTAGAATCCGTAGCGGCCGCCGGTGGAAACACAGTTCCAGAATGAGACCCGCCGGTTCGCCGAGTAGCCGAACTGGTTGCCGCTGCCGAGTTCCACCAGGCAGTCGGAGACTTTCGAGGCTTCCGAGACTTCCACGGTCGATCCCACGAAGATTCCCGAGACGTAGGCGGAGGGCGCGACCTCGCCGACCGTGACCTTTTCCAGCCGGCTGCCACCGCTGTTGCCGACCGATGAGACCGCGAACACTTCGATCTCCTTCGTCAGGGTTTTGGCTGCCTGCCAGGAGCCGTGGAGTCCGATCACCCGGACATCCTCCAGCTCGTACCGCCCATGGAAGCGGAGCCCGCCCACGTGACACTCCGGCAGATGACGGTAGTTGGCGTCGAAGGTGATCCCGGAGATCGAGATGTCGACGTTCCCCCACAACACGTTCGTATCGTGATCCGGGCGTTGGGCGAGTGTGGCGGTACGGGCGTCCGGGTGGAGTTGGATGATGGTTTTCCGCGAACCGGCGCCGACCACGCGGACTCCAGCCGCGAGCTGGCACCAGCCGCGGGACTGACCTGCGGCGTAGTTCCCCATCGTGCGATGGATGCCTGGGCCGAGTTCGATCACGTCACCGGCCTTGGCGGCGGCGAAGGCGGCGTCCAGTTCGTGGGTTTTCGGGCGTAGGATCATGGGATGAAGCGTGGAAAAACCGGCCCGAGTAGGCCGCACCCGCCGCGCCACCCGCAATGCCATTCCAATGGGGTCGCGTCTAAATTGTTGACAAATGCGAAGCTGTCCAACCACTGTGCGCCTCATGGCTCGACCCTTGCGCATCGTGGTTCCCGGCGGCTGGTATCACCTCGTGAATCGGGGGAATCGACGTGAACGCATCTTCGTCTCGGACGACGACCGGCGGAGGTTCCTGGGACTGGTGGCAGAGCTTCCCGAGCGCTTTGGCGTGGAGATCCACGCGTTCGTGCTGATGGAGAACCACTATCATCTCCTCGTCCGGTTGGGCGAACCCCACCTGAGCCGGGCGATCCAGTGGCTCCAGTTGTCGTACAGCGTCCGCTTCAATTGGGCGAACCGGACCGTGGGGCACGTTTTCCAGGGACGGTTTCGCGCGGTTCACCTGCAGAACGAGTCGGATGTCGGCGAGGTGGCGCGGTACATCCATCTGAATCCGGTTCGCATTGCCGGGTTGGGATTGTCCAAGGAGGACCAGCGTCGGGCCAAGGTGGCGGACCTCCCGGATCCCGGTGCGGAGTTGGTGCTTCGGCGGTTGACCGCGCTGGATGCCTATGCCTGGAGCTCCTGGCAGGTGTACGGCGGGATGGAGCCTACGCCGTCCTGGCTGGAGACTGGAGTGGTGTGGCGGGCGAACGGGGGGCGGAGCCGGAAGGAATGGATCGCGGCCATGCGCGATTACACCGAGACGCCGGTGAGGCAGGGGCGCCTGGACAACCCCTGGGACAGGGTGGTGGGCGGGGCGGTGCTGGGGGATGCCGATTATGCCAAGGGGTTGCTCGAAGCGGCCCGGGCGAATCCGGAAGAGCAGACAGAGGCCAGGTCGCTGAAGCGTCAGGGAAGGGTGTCGTGGGACGCGATCGTGGAGAAGGCGGAGAAGCTTCGGGGCGTGAAATGGAGCGAAGTGCTCGATCGGTACGGCGACTGGACCCGGGACGCGGTGATCTACGTGGCGGTCAGGAACGCGCGGTACCGGTTGTCGGAGGTGCTGGTCCGGGTGCCGGGTCTGAAGTACCAGGCGGCCGCGCAGGGGCAGAAACGGATCGCGGCCCGGCTGGGGACGGACGCGGAATGCCGGACGTTCGTAAGCAAGCTGGCGAAGCAAATGTCAACAATTTAGACGCGACCCCATTGCCTAGCGGTAGATGTCGACGAGGTAGATGAGGGCTTCGGTGCGGCCGGTGTTGATGAGGGCGTGGGGGACGTCGGCGCGGTAGCTCGCGGAATCGCCGGCGTGGAGTTCCTCGCGGTCGCCGCCGGATTCGAGGCGGATGCGGCCCTTCTGGACGCTGAGGTATTCGCGGGTGCCGGTGAAGTGGGGGGCGCTGCGGAGGGCGCCGCCGGGGCCCAGGCGGATTTCGTAGAACTCGACGTCCTTCTCAAGATTGAGCGGGGAAAGCGTGCGGATCTGGCAGTCGGGGTCGGAGCGGAAGATTTGGGCGCGGTCGTTGGACCGGATGGTCTGGATGGAGGATTGGGCGCCCGGGGACTCGAGCAGTTCGGCGATGTTCATGCCGAAGGCCTGGGCGATTCGGAAAGTAACGGCGAGGGTGGGGTTGGCCTCGTTGCGTTCGATCTGGCTGAGCATCGAGCGGCTGACACCGGAGGCGGTGGCGAGTTGTTCGAGGGACCAGGCGCGTTGCTTGCGCAGGTCGCGGACGCGGCGGCAGAGCTGGGAGCCGACGGCCTCGGGGGCGAGCGGCGGTTCCTGGGCGGGATCGGATTCGGATTCGGATTCGGATTGAGGGGCGGGATCGGGATCGGGATCGGGTCCGGACGTTGCGGAGTGGGGCGCGCTCATGCGTGGCATCCTCTATACCGGAGAAATGTCTTGCAAACAGGAAATCAGGTTCCGATATTGCGCACGTGATTCCGCTAAAGTGGAATCTCCCGGGCGGTGGCCGAGGTTGGTACGGGGGCGCCGGGAAAACCAGTCTGGTGGTCGGTCGATTCATTCCTACTCATGAAAGCACTCGTGAAGGCCAAGTCGGAACCCGGGTTGTGGTTGCAGGACATCCCGGAGCCGGAGATCGGGATCAACGACGTGTTGATCAAGGTGCACAAGACCGGCATTTGCGGCACGGATCTGCACATCTGGAAGTGGGATGCGTGGGCGCAGAAGACGATCCCGGTGCCGATGGCGGTGGGGCATGAGTTCGTGGGGGAGATCGTGGAGGTGGGGGCGAACGTGCATGACTTCTTCCCTGGCCAGATCGTGAGCGGTGAGGGGCATGTGGTGTGCGGTCGGTGCCGGAATTGCCTGGCCGGACGCCGGCATCTTTGTGCGGACACGAAGGGCGTGGGAGTGAATCGTCCGGGGGCGTTCGCGGAGTATCTGGCGTTGCCGATGACCAACGTCTGGGTTCATTCCCCGGATGTGGACCGCGACGTGGCGTCGATTTTCGATCCCTTCGGCAACGCGGTGCACACGGCGTTGTCGTTCGATCTTTTGGGCGAGGACGTTCTGGTGACCGGCGCGGGGCCCATCGGGATCATGGGTGCGGCGATTGCGAAGCATGCAGGGGCGCGGTTCGTGGTGATCACCGACGTTAATCCGTGGCGGTTGGAGCTGGCGCGCAAGGTGGGGGTGACGCGGGCGGTGAACGTGAAGGAGCAGAGCCTGCGGGACGTTCAGAAGGAACTGGGCATGAAGGAGGGCTTCGACGTGGGGCTGGAGATGTCGGGGAACCCGGCGGCCTTTCGGGAGATGATTGGGGCGATGGCGCATGGCGGGAAGATTGCCTTGCTGGGCATTCCGGCGGAGCCGATGGCCATCGACTGGAACGCGGTGATTTTCAACATGCTCACGATCAAGGGCATCTACGGGCGTGAGATGTACGAGACCTGGTACAAGATGACGGTGATGCTGCAGACCGGACTCGATATCCGCCCGGTGATCACCCATCGCTTTGGCTATCGCGATTTCCAGGAGGGATTCGCGGCGGCGTTGTCGGGGCACTCCGGCAAGGTCATTCTCGACTGGCAATAATCCCCCTCCGCCTCCCCCTCCCATGTACGGCAAGATCCAGGACCATCTGAACCGGGCGCTCGCGGACATTCGCGGCGCGGGCCTCTACAAATCCGAGCGCATCATCGCCACGCCGCAGGGGGTGCGGGTTCGCGTCGGGGAAGCGGCCCCGGTGCTCAATCTCTGCGCCAACAACTACCTTGGGTTGGCGCAGCATCCTGCCATCCGCGACGCGGCCCGCGAAGGTCTTGAGCGTTGGGGGTATGGGATGGCCAGCGTGCGGTTCATCTGCGGCACCCAGGGCGTTCACAAGCAGCTGGAGGAACGGTTGTCGGCGTTTCTCGGGACCGAGGACACCATCCTTTACACCAGTTGCTGGGATGCCAACGGCGGCGTGTTCGAGACGATTCTCGGACCGGAGGATGCGGTGATCTCCGACGAACTGAACCACGCCTCGATCATCGACGGCATCCGCCTCTGCAAGGCGCAGCGCCATCGGTACCGGAACAACGACCTCGCGGATCTGGAGTCGAAGCTGAAGGAATCCGCGTCCGCGCGATTCCGGCTCATCGTGACGGACGGGGTGTTCAGCATGGATGGCACGATCGCGAATCTTCAGGGGATCTGTGATCTCGCGGAGCGGTACGACGCCCTGGTGATGGTGGATGATTCGCATGCGGTGGGTTTCATTGGCCGGACGGGTCGGGGGACGCACGAGCACCAGGGGGTGATGGGGCGGGTGGACATCATCACGGGAACCCTTGGCAAGGCGTTGGGCGGGGCGAGCGGGGGTTACACCAGCGGCCGGCGCGAGATCATTGAGATGCTGCGGCAGCGGTCGCGTCCCTATCTGTTCAGCAACACC
The DNA here is from genome assembly GCA_964476125.1 of uncultured Verrucomicrobiota bacterium. Classification (GTDB taxonomy): domain Bacteria; phylum Verrucomicrobiota; class Verrucomicrobiia; order Limisphaerales; family CAIMTB01; genus CAIMTB01. The sequence continues at coordinate 30,401 of CAYZAE010000071.1, forward strand.
GTGGCGCCACCGATCGCGGCGGGGTCGTTGCGGGCGCTGGAGTTGCTCTCGGAATCGACGGAATTGCGGGACCGATTGGAGTCGAACACGCGGTTCTTCCGGGAAGGTCTGACCAAGCTGGGTTTCACGATTCCCCCCGGGGAACATCCCATTGTTCCCATCATGCTGGGGGACGCCGTGGTGGCGCAGAAATTCGCCGCGGCCATGCTCGATCGCGGCGTTTACGTCGTGGGCTTCTTTTATCCCGTCGTGCCCCAGGGCAAGGCGCGCATTCGGACGCAGATGAGCGCGGCGCATACGCCGTCCGATCTCGAGTTCGCGCTGGAGCAGTTTGCGGCGGTGAAGAGGGAATTGGGAATTTGAATCGGGCTGGGGCGGTGCGGGTCGGGGTCGGGGTCGGGGTCTTATTCTTGGCCTTAATCTTAATCTTATTCTTAATCTTCTCCCCTCCTTCCATCCAGGTTCGATGCAGCACTTGGTGTTGAGTCTTTGGATTCCGATGCGATGGGGAGGGGAGATTGAGAAGTGGGATGGGGATTAAGATTAAGATTAAGAATAAGATTAAGAATAAGACTGCGGGAGCGGGCTGAGGGATATCATCCCCCCCCGCAAACGCTCAGTCCCTCCGCTCTCGTTGCTGTCGGTCCGGGGAATTGCTGCGGATGAGGCCCGCGAGGAGGCGGACAATGTCCATGAGCAGGCTCTTTCCTTCGTTCAATTCGGTCTCGGAGAGAAGGCTCTTGATCGCGAGAAGGTCGAGGCAACCGGAACACTCCAGGGCTGAGCCGCGGGCGATGTCGAAGAACCGGCAACGGTCGGCCGGGGTAAACCGTCCGTTTCCTTCAGCAATATTGAGGAGAATCGATGTCCGGGCCCGGTCGAGTTGTCCGTGCACCGCACTCGTCCGGGGAATTCTGGGGAGGATTACTTCCGTCCAAGCTGCAAAAGCGAGGGCTTTGCGATAGACGATGAGCTTCTCGTGATCAAAGAACGGGGGCATGGCGCAGTGCCTGGATTGCAGGGCGCCGGGGAGGTAGGACGAGGGAAGGGGGAATGGTCAAGAGGGGAATAAGATTAAGATTACGATTAAGAATAAGATTAAGAAAATGACTTAGAGTGGGGCTGCGATCGCAGTTCGAAATCTTGTTCTTGGCCTTAATCTCAGTCTTATTCTTAATCTTA
>CAYZAE010000072.1:0-25623 GCA_964476125.1 uncultured Verrucomicrobiota bacterium
GTTGTTGGTGGCGGTTGTCGCGCTGCGACAACCCCGCCCGCGTTGAGCGGGCGGTAGCCTTTGTGGGTTGCACTTTGGCGATGCCGTTGCGCCGCTGGACGCGGCGCTACTCGTCGCAGCGCGACGAGTGCCACCACTCACACAATCAGGGTGCCGGGGCGTTGGTTCCGTTGATCTTGGCTTCCATCGTCTTTTCGATGCGCCGTTTGATTTCCAGATAGTTCGCGTTGGTTACTCCGGTCAGTTCGGTGCGGGCCTCGGCGAAGCGGGCGGCCTGGACGAGGATTCGCGCCAGATGGATGCGGACTCCTTCCCGTTCCAGATCGTCCCCAGCCAGTTCATGGGCCTTGCGCCAGGCGGCGATGGCTTCCTGGTGGCGGGGAGGTTTGATGCCGTAATAGGTCTGGGCGAGGTCGGCGGCGACGTGAAAGTCCTTGGGGGCGAGGTCGGCGGCCTTGCGGTAGAGGTCGAGGGATTTGTCGAACACCTGCTGTTCGTTGGTGATCCCGTAGTGTTCCATGACATCGCGGCGGAAGAGGAAGACCACGGTGGCGAAGTTCCGGTAATAGACCGCCTCCTTGGGATCGAGTTCGATGGCCTTCTCGTACATGCGGAAGGCGTTGGTGACGGGGCCGCGATGGCCGTAGTTCCCGGCGAGGTTGTTGAAAACCGCTGGGTTTTTGGGATCCAGTCTCGCGGCTCGTTCCCATTGTTCCCGGGCCTCGAATTCGCGGCCGGTATCGTTCAGGAAACTCCCGAAGGCAATGCGGGCGCGGGAATGATCCGGGTATTTGCCAAAGAACTCCTTGTAGGCCGCGTCCACCTTCGCGATCTGGGCGTCGACCTTGGTTTGAAGCCCGGCGGCGTCGGTCTGCTGTCCTTTCGCATCCGCCTCGCGGATCAGGGTGTCGATGACCTCCGCAGCTTCGTCGTCGATCTGCAACAGCCTGCGGTAGGCCTTTTCGTCGTCGGTGGGAGGGAGTTCGATGCCCACCGAAAACGACGGCGGCACCTCCCCGTCGAGGCGCGATCGATCGGGTTTGGCTTCCGAAGGCGCGGTCGGCGCCGCCGCCAGGGCGACCGAGGCCGATGCCAGAAGGAGACAGAACGGAAACGACAACATGCCGCACAGTACCCGGCGAACCGGCCCCGGCAATGGGCAAACAATGCGGCTCAACGGCGCGGGTCGTCCACCGAAGGCAGAGGCGGAGGTGGTGCGACGTAAAAATGCACGTTGAGGGCGCCGCCGCCCAAATCAGGAGACTTTCCGGAACACCGCCATCACGGAAAAGCCTGTTCCCGGGGTGGTGGGACCGCGGGGGGCGACTTTCAGCGACAGCGCGGTCCAGACGTTGGCGATGCGGCGGAGCCAGATCATTCCGGGTCGGGTGCTGTAGATGGGGAACCGGCGTCCGAGCAACCCTTCGACGGCCTGGATGAAGCGCGTCCGGCGGTAGGGGTGCAGATGCTCCGGGGCCAGGGGTTCGACGAGGATTTCCTCCAGCGTGAACGGGCTGACCCGGGGCACGTGGCGCAGGGCGGAAGCCCGCCAGCGGAGCGGATGATGCGGGGGTGCGTTCAGTGGATCGTGGAGAGCCCTCCCGATGTAGGCTTCGTCGTTCGGGACCGCCACGAACAACCGCCCGCCCGGGCGAAGCACCCGGGCGGCGTCCCGCAGGACTTCGGCCGGTTTCTCCACGTGCTCGAGGACCTGGAACAGGGTCAGGACATCCGTGCTGGCGTCCGCCAGGGTTGGAAGCAGCCCTTCGCGAACATCGAGCCCCTTCTCCCGCGCGCGACGCACGGCGTCCGGATTCAGTTCCAGCCCCCTTTTTCGGGCACCGCCAACCAGCGAGAGGAAGAAGCCGTCCCCGCATCCGATGTCCACGAGATCCGGTTCCGGCGGAAGTCGTTTGAGGGTCTCGGTGAATTCCCAGCGCGTGGTGGAGTAGTACTGCTGGCTGCGGCCGAGGTCGGCGTAGAACCGGGCGGAGCCGGCGATGCCGGGATTAAAATAACCGAGGCCGCAGGCGGAACACTGCAGCCACCGGATTTCGGAGAGCCCGGGGGGGAACTCGGCCACGATGGAGACCTTGAGCTGTCGCTGGTATTCCCCGTCCAGGTCCGCCACCCGGATGCGTTCGCGTTCGGTCGCCGATTCGGCGCCGCAGAGGGGACAGCGCGTCGCGGATCCCGGCGCGTCAGGCCGGGTCGGGTGTTGGACTGGGATTTCCATGGGTGGGGGACGGGGTCGACGAGAACAGAAAGCGGGTCAGTGTGGTGCCGAGCATGCGGGCTCCTTCGCGGGCCCACCACCAGTAGTTGAAGGCGGATCCCAGCAGGAGCGGCACCACCACCAGAACCTCGGGGCCGCCGCCCGCAAACAGGACGAACGACGAGGCGGCGATCACGCTGGCCACCTGGGTTGCGGTGAAGGCGCGGAAGGCGGGGATGCGGTTTTCCGTGGAGATGAGGGTGGTCCAGAAGGCGAAGTTCAATTCACCGAAGGCGTTCAGCGCGAGAAGGACCAGGAGCGGACGCGGGAGCATGGCCTTGTCGGGGCTGACCTGGGCCAGCAGCCAGGGTCCGAGGGTGATGGCGGCGCCGGCGAGGACGAGGTAGGTGAAGTTCTGCCTCCAGAAACGAGGACGAAGCAGTGACCGGATGGAATCGAGGCGTCCCTGCATGCGCAGTTGGGCGACGGCCGGCCATTTGACGGTGACCCAGACCGCGGCGACGCCGACGGCGATGTTCATGATCTGGACGGAGAGCCCGTATTCCCCGTTGGTGGCCGGACCGAACCGGGCGAGGCAGAGCACGGTGAAGGCGTAGGAGGAGGCGAACATGGCCGCCAGTTGGACGCCGAGCCGCCACGAATTGGGCCAGAGGGCGCGCAGGATGCGGCGGGTGCTTCCCTCAGACACCTCCCACGAATCCGGGAGCACCCGTCGCACTTCGCGGCCGACCCCGGCGCGGAGCAGGATGCCGGAGATCAGGCTGGCGACCGGAACCGCCATCAGGCCGGCGCCCGCGAGCAGCAGCACGGCGGAAAGCGCGAGCCGCAGGCCGTACGCCAACGAAAGCCATCGTGCGCTGGTCGTGACCTGGTTGAGTCCTCGAAGCAACGCCACCCAGTAGCTGGTGTAGAGGTCTAGGCTGAGCGACACCAGCCAGACTCCCCAGGCGCACCAGGTACGGGTGGGGGAGACCGTCAGATTGGCGCCCAGCCCGATGCTGAGTGTGCCCGCCACGAGGAGGACTGCGGCCGTTCCCAGGGAGAGCCAGCGGTACAACCGGCGCGATGAATGGGCGATTTCGGCCATGAGCGTCCGGTTGGGTTGGCCGCCTGTTCCGAGGGCTCCGACGCCGATGGCTTCGAGGGAGGAGGCTCCGGCGCGGGCGTAGGCGAGGCTGCGTTCGACGGACAGCGAGAACCCGAAGTCCATCATGGGCACCACGGTGCCCAGTTGGACGAACACGTAGTACATGCCGAAGTCGTTCTTCGGCAGGAGCCGCCAGAGCAGCGGAAGCAGCACGAGTCCGGAGGCGAGACGCAGGCCGCTGAACAACCAGGACCAGACCACCGCGGAGGCCAGCAGCCGCGCGACCAGGCCGTGGGCCTTCGGCAGTACCGTGGGCGGATGCGATTCCATCGTGGAAGGAAGCCCGGCCGCTCAGACGTCGGGTTTGCGGGCCCGGGCGTAGACGCCGATGTACAGCGTCGAGGAGGCGTCGGAACGCCCTTCCGCCTGTTCCGGGAAACGGTCGGCCAGCCAGTTCAAGGCCGGCACGGCCACCCAGCCGTACATTTTTCGGAAGGCGCCGAGCAGCAGTTCGCGAAGCCCCCCGCGTTCCGATCGCAGATTCCAGACACAGTGGTGCATCATCTGCACGGAACCGCGGACGCCGACCGACAGTTTGCCGCCCTCGACGACTTGGAATCCCGCGGCCCGGATCTCGCGAAGGAAACACTCGGCCGTCCAGCGATGAAAATCGTAGGGGCAGCCGTGCTCAGGATAGAAGCCGTGGGTGGTGAGCAGCACCTCGCCGCCGGGGCGAAGAATTCTCCAGCATTCCCGCAGATAACGGGCGGGATCGGGGACGTGTTCGAGCACCTGGGTGGAGAACACCCAATCATACAGACCGTCCCCCTCCCCCGTCATCCCGTCCTCGCCCAGCAAGCGGTCGACCAGGGGGCCTGGAACGACATCGGCCTTGACGTACGAGCGGCAGCCTCGGAAGAGGTCCGCATAGGGCGCCCCACCGCAGCCGTAGTCGTAGACGTCACCCCGGAAATCCGGAGCGGTTCGAAGCACGATCCGCTGCACGTCGCAGAGACTGATGTAATCCCCGTCGCGCCGGCGCGGTCGCTGGCGGATGCGCAGGTAGGCCGCCTCGGCGAGTTGATCCCCGAGACGGGCCTGATTGGCGGACGCTGTAGGAGCGGGTTCCATCAGACGGAATTCGGGGACAGTGCCGCACGGACGGGTCGGGGAGAAGCCCGATCCCGACCCGATTCACGGACGCGAGCCCCGGATTCGCGGATCAATCCGCGACGTAGATATTCTTGAGTTCGGTGTAGCCCTCGAGCGCGGCCATGCCGAGGTCGCGTCCGAGACCGCTCTGTTTGAAACCCCCGAAGGGGGCCTCGACGTGAACGCTGCTGTGCGAATTGATGCTGAGCACCCCGCTCTGCACGGCGCGCGCGACGCGGAGGGCGCGGGAGAGATTGCTGGTCCAGAGGGAGCCGCTGAGTCCGTAGGGTGAGGCGTTCACCTCCCGGAGCATGGCCGCCTCGTCATCGAAGGGCACGATGGCCACCACCGGGCCGAAGATCTCCTCGCGCCAGCAACGGTCGCCGGTTCCGACTCCCAGCAGGACCGTGGGTTCGAGAAAAAACCCCTTGGGCAGCGGACGACCGCCGCCGCAGGCGAACTTCGTTCCGCGGCTTCGCGCGTCCGCGAGAAACTCCTCGACGGTGGCGCGCTGGCCGGCGCTGACCATGGGGCCAAGCTGCGTTTCGGACCGGTTGGGGTCCCCCACCACGAGCGCTTTGGTCGCCGCCACGAACCGTTCCACGAAGGGTTCGTAGACACTCCGTTCCACGAACATCCGGCTCCGCGCGCAGCAGTCCTGGCCGGTGTTGGCGAAAACGCTCATCGGCGAGCTGTCGGCCGCCTTCTGCCAGTCGGCGTCCGCAAACACGATGTTCGGGGATTTGCCGCCCAGCTCGAGGGACACCCGTTTGATGTCGCGGGCGGCGAGTTCCATGATCCGCCGGCCGATTTCGGTGGAGCCGGTGAAGGAGACTTTGCGGATAAGCGGATGGGTGACCAGGGCGTCGCCGATGACGCTCCCGCTGCCGGGGAGAACCTGGAGAACGCCGGGCGGAAGGCCCGCTTCGGTGGCCAGTTCGGCGAGCTTCAGCGCGGTCAGGGGCGACACGGAAGCCGGCTTCAGCACCACGCAATTCCCGGCGGCCAGGGCCGGAGCGACTTTCCAGCAGGCGATGGGAAGCGGGAAATTCCAGGGAACGATCGCCGCCACCACGCCCATCGGCTGGCGCAGCGTGAAGTCGAAGCCACCGCGCGCCACCGGAAGGGTCTGGCCTCCGAACTTGGTGAGCGCACCGGCGTAGTACTCGAAGACGCGGGCACCGAGCCCCGCCTCGTCCCGGGCATCGGCAATCGGTTTGCCCACCTGTCGCATCTCAAGATGGGCGAGTTCCTCCTGGTGCTCGCGCAGCTTGCGCGCCACGGCGTGCAGCAGGGCCTCCCGTTTGCCCGGCGCCAGATCCCGCCACCCGCCCTCCCAGGCGCGCTGCGCCGACTCCACCGCGGCCGCCACGTCCTTCGCATCGGCCGCCGCAACCTCGACGAACACCTCCTCCGTGGCGGGATCCGTCAGCGGAAGAGTGTTTCCCGTGGACGCGCCTCGGAATGCTCCGTCGACGAACAACTGATGGGGATACTTCTGCATATCGTGGGAGGGCATCCTAGGTGCCGGGCCGTACACTTCAATCCGCGAGGGGGCGGCGATCGATCCGGTAAAACACATGCGGCAATCCCGCCCATTCCCCTTCTCCTTCGAACCGAAGTCCGCATTTCTCCATCACCCGCCGGGAGGCGATGTTCGTGGGCAGGGTGAAGGACACCATGCTGGTCAACTTCAGGACCTCCCATCCGAACTTCAGCGATTCCAGGGCCAGTTCCGTCGCGAAACCCTGCCCCCACACCGAGGCCACGAAGCCATACCCGACCTCCACTTCCTCCCGGGTCCCGAGGGTCACCCGTCTCAGTCCGCCGCGCCCAAGGAAATTCCCGTTCCGTCGATCCCGGGCAATCCACCATCCGAAACCGTGCTGATCCCAGTGGGACTGGATCCGACCCAGCATGGCCGCGGTCTGCTCCGGTGTGCGCACCCCCAGGAGCATTTCCATCGTGCGCGGGTCCTGCTCCATCCGGCACAGATCGCCGAGGTCGGAGGGCCGCGGACGGTTCAGCATCATGCGTTCAGTCTGCCGTTGTTCGGCACATTCACGAAAAGGTGCTGAAGGATCGCCGCTCACAGCTGGCAATCCTGTCGTCGCGTGAAGCCGCCTTCAACCCTCCCCTCGGGCCCCCTGCCACCCGTCCACGGTGGAGCGCTTGGCCGATCCGCGGGAGCGTGGCATCCTGGTTCCGTGTTCTTCCTGTCCCGGCCTTTCGTTCAAGACATTTCAGACTGGATGGCCTGGAGCGAGATCAAAGGGCCTGCGCGGTTCCTCCTCGTAACCAGGGCCCTGCTCATTCTCCTTCTTTCACCCACTCCGGCCGCCGCCGCCGATCGCCCCGGCCCCTCGAGCCGGCGCACCGGGTGGGTCTTCTCCGAAATCCATGCCTCGCCCCTGCCCCGGTCCGACGGTCGGAACACTGCGTTCGTCGAGATCCGCAACAGCGGGCTGATCCCCGAGGATCTCGCGAACCACCGGCTGGAGGGAGCCATCGAATTCATCTTTCCCCCCAACACCGTCGTGCCCCCTGGCAGCCATCGCGTCATCGCGCCGGTGCCGGCCGATGTCGAAGCCGTCCACGGCATCTCCGGAGTTCTGGGTGGTTTTGCCAGCCGGCTTTCCAACCCCGGCACGCTCCGACTTCGCAATCCGGCCGGAGCTGTGTTGTTGGAAGTGCGCTGGTCCCCTCACCCGCCCTGGCCCGCCGCGGCCGCCGGGGCCGGTGCCTCGCTCGTGCTCCGTCGCCCCTCGTTTGGCGAAGCGGATCCACGGGCCTGGTCGGCCAGCGCTTTCATCGAGGGCTCTCCCGGCAGGGAGGATCCCGATCCGGACATCCTTCCCCTTACCGTCCCCCCGGTCTTCCCCGGCGGCGTTGTTCTCAACGAAATTCTCTCCCACTCCGCCCGAACCGGGGATCGGTTCGTGGAACTGCACAACACGTCCAACGAGACCCGGGACGTTTCGGGATGCCGGATCCGACTGCACCCCGCCGATCCGGGAGTGGTTCTCCCCGCAGGAACGGTGCTCGCCCCGGATGAACGGCGCGCCTTGGGCGAGTCGCTGCTCGGATCCATCTGGCCCGCTGACGGTCTGCGGGTGTCGCTGGCCAGCGCCGACGGCACCCGGATTCTCGACGCGGTCGAGGTCGGAGCGCAGGCCCTCGGCGTGAGCTTCGGTCGTTCGCCGGAGGGAACCTCAGACTTCCGTGAACTTCGGTTTCCGACACCGGGTGCGGCCAACTCACCCCGGCTGGAGCGGCCTGTCATTCTGACCGAGATCCAGTACCACCCTTTGCCGGACGACAGCCGCCTGGAGTATGTCGAACTCTTCAACCGCGGCCCCGTCCCGGTGGACCTGTCCGGATGGCGGTTTGTGGATGGCGTCGAGTTCGAGTTTCCCGAGGGCAGCCGGATCGGGGCCGGCGAATACTGTGTCGTGGCGGCGGATGTCGATCGACTGCTCGCCGCGCATCCGGAACTGCCCCGCTCGCGCGTGTTCGGAAACTTCCGGGGCTCCCTCTCGGACCGCGGCGAACGACTCGCGCTGGCCATGCCGGAGGATCGCCCGGTTCTGGATGCAGCGGGACAACTGCGATTCACGCGACACTGGGTGGTGGTCGAAGACTTGAGCTACGGGGACGGAGGTTCGTGGGGCCGCTGGTCCGATGGCGGGGGAAGCAGCCTGGAACTCCGAGATCTCCGGGCGGACCGGCGACTCGCAGCCAGCTGGGCCGACAGTGATGAGTCGGCCAAGGCCCCGTGGACGGTGCTCGAACACACCGGATTGCTCGATCACGGCACGGGAACCGCCGACCAGCTTCAAGTGCTCCCCCTCGCTGCGGGAACGTTCCTGATCGACGACCTCCAGGTTCAAAGATCCGGCTCGAGCGCGAACCTGGTCCGGAACCCCTCGTTCGATACCGGGACCAACTTCTGGATCTGTCGGGGCACGCAATCGGGGTCTCGCTGGGAATCCCGCGAAGGCGCGACCACGCCCGGCAGCCTGCGCATCGAGGCCGTCGGCCGCGGCGACACCGGGGCGAATCGGATTGAGACCGCGCTTGCCTCGGCGCTGACGCCCGGAACCACCGCCACCCTGAGGGCCCGGGCACGCTGGATGGCGGGAGGCACGGAGTTCCTGGTGCGCCTTCGCGGGAGTTATCTCGAGGCTCCGGGTTCGCTCACGGTTCCCTCGAATCTGGGAACGCCCGGAGCCCCCAACAGTCGCGCGGTGCCAAATCCCGGCCCCGCGCTGCATGACCTCCGGCAGTCACCGATCCTTCCCGCCCTGGGCCAACCGGTCCGGGTCACCCTCCGGGTGGAGGATCCGGATGACGTGGCCACCGTGGTGCTCCGCTACCGACTCGATCCGGGGACCACCTGGACCGAACTTCCGATGCTCGACGACGGCACGGGAGACGATGCCCGGGCCGGGGATGGTGTTTATTCCGTGTCGATTCCGGGCCACGCGGCGGGACGGCTTGTGGCGTTCCGGATCCGCGCCACGGACGCGGCCGTGCCGCCCCGGTCCCAGGCCTGGTCCGAGTATCCGGAAAACGGGGAGGCGCTGATTCGCTGGGGCGAGAACCAGCCGCCAGGAACGCTGGGGACTTATCGGTTGTGGATCACGAAATCCGATTTCGACCGGTGGACGGGCCGGTCGAAGTTGGACAACTCCCCGGTCCCGGTGACGTTCGTCTACAACGCCGAACGGGTGATCCATGGCGCCGGAGCGCTGTTTGCCGGGAGCCCGCATCTGTCGCCGTCCTACACCACGCCCTCGGGAAATCTTTGCGGGTACATTTTCGTGATGCCCGGAGATCAGCCGTTCCTGGGAGCCGGCGAGCTGGTGCTGGACTGGCCGGGCCGGGATGCCACGGCGCAGCAGGAGCCGATGGCCTACTGGATTGCCCGGGAACTGCGCATCCCGTTCAACCACCGCCGGTACATCCGGCTTCATGTGAACGGCGTCACCGAGACGGCCCGGGGCAGCGTCTACGAAGATGCCCAACAGGTGAACTCCGACCTCGTGGAGAGCTGGAATCCCGACCCCGCCAACGCGGACGGGGACCTGTACAAGATCGAGCAATGGTTCGAGTACAACGACAACCTGTCTCTTACCCAGGTCGGCGCGCCGCGACTCGAGAACTACTTCACCACCGGAGGGGTCCGGAAAACCGCCCGGTACCGCTGGAGCTGGCTCCGCCGCGCCGCCGGCAACACCGCCCACGATTACTCCCCGCTCTTCACCCTGCTCGACGCCGTGACGGCCGGCGACCCCGGGGTGTTCGTCCGTCGCATGCAGGCCTTCGCCGACCTCGACGAATGGATGCGGATCTTCGCGACGGAGAACATCGTCGTGAACCTCGATTCCTGGGGGTACGACATCGGAAAGAACATGTATGCCTACCTGCCCCGGGGCGGGCGGTGGCAGTTGCACATGTGGGACATCGACTGGGTCATGCTGGCCAGCGCCCAGCATGGTTATTCACCGACCTCCCCCCTCCTGTACCGCGGGCCCGCGGTGTTCGGGGAGGGCAACCGCGATCCGGCCGTCGCCCGGCTCTACCGCGAACCCGCATTCCAACGCCTCTACTGGCAGGCGATCCGGGATGCGGTTGACGGTCCCCTGCTCCCGGAACGCGTGGCCGCTCGCATGGATGCCACCCACGCCGCGCTGGTGGCGGAGGGTGTCACGCGAAGTTCGGGGAGCGCGTTGGCCGGGCCGGATGCCGTGAAGTCCTGGCTGGCCCAGCGGCGAACCTTTCTCCTGAGCCAACTCCAGACCGTTTCCTCGGGGTTCACGCTGGCTTCTCCGCCGGCCCGGGTGGACGCCGCCCCGCGCGTCACCCTGACCGGCACGGCCCCCATCCCGCTCGCGGAGCTCCGGGTCAACGGCCGCGCCGCCTACCTTCAGTGGCCCACCGTCAGCCAGTGGTCCACCGAGATCGCGCTCGAACCCGGCACGAACCTCCTCCAGGTGGCGGGCTTCGATCGGGCCGGAGCCGCACTCCCCGGGACGCAGGCCTCGGCCGTGGTTGTCTACGCGGGATCGCAAACCCCGGAGACCGGTCCGCTCACCTTGAATGAATGGCAGTCGGCCAATGTCACCACAGTCACCGATCCCGCGGACGGGGATCACGACGACTGGTTCGAAATCCACAACGCCTCCTCCAGCCCCGCCGATCTCACCGGCTACCATCTCTCCGACGACCCCTCGAATCCCCGCAAGTACGCGATCCCTCCCGGAACCACGATCGAGCCCCGCGGATTCCTGCTGGTTTGGGCCGACGAGGAAGGATCCCAGTACCGCGCCGGGGGTCCGCTGCACGCCAATTTCAAACTCAGCCAGTCCGGCGAACAAATCCTCCTGACCCGATACGATGGCCTTCCCGCCGATCGAATCGACTTCGGCAGGCAGGGGCCGGATGTCAGCTCCGGCCGGTGGCCCGACGGCGATCGGACCTCTGGCTTCCAGTCCACGCTGCCGACTCCCGGGGCGCCCAATACCCTGCCCCGCCCGATCGATGCCGCTCCAGTCGTGCTCTCCGTGGACCGGGCTCCGGAAGGGACGCTGCGACTCGAATGGTCCACGGTCCCCGGGGGCACCTACAAGGTGCAGTTCACTCCCCGACTCGATCCCGCCGCGTGGGCGGATCTCATGCCCGAGGTTGTGGCGACTGGAACCGCCTCTCGGGCGGTCGATCCCCAGGCCGTCCGCGGAAGCCGCTTCTATCGCATTGTGCGGACCCGATAGGCTTCGGTCGGGGGCCGGGACAGTCGCCCGAAAACCGGGAAGACGGCACCTGCGGATCTCGCTAAGCAGCGGTGTTTAGCGGGGCGAACTAAGCTCCTCCCGAACTTGCACCTGGGTCCCTCGGATGGCAGACGATCGTTCCGGTGAACCAAATCCTACGTCCTCTGTTTCTCACGGCCATCGCGGCATCAACCCTCGCGAGCCACGGAGCTCAACCCGGCCTGCCCGACTCCCATCTCATTGCCGGTTTCCCCTGGCACATCCAGATGAATGGTCTGTTCTGCGGTGATGGCGCTCTGGAGAGCGTTTACGACTACTGGGGGCCGGACCTCGACCAGAAGGTCATCGCCAACGTGGCCCGATCCTCCTCGATGGGGACCTGGTCCGACGACATCCGGCGTGCGGGGCATTTCAGCCACTTGAGTGCGGCCCAGGGATCCTACTTTCCGCAGGAGGTTCCGACGGCGGGATATCCGGAACGGCCGCTCGGTTATGCGGCGTTCTCGCATGCCGCCACGGCACCCTGGTACGACGAACTCAAGGCGCTCATCGCCGCCGGCATCCCGGTGATCCTGCTGATGCAGTTCGCCCCGGATGGCACCGGGGGCGGGCATTACCGGACCGCGGTGGGCTACGACGACAATGCCGGGGTCATTTATTTCTGCGATCCGTGGGGACGCGACATGCGCTATCTCCCCGGAACGGAGGGCCTGATTGCCTGGACCTATTCCGAGGTGTCCGCCGCCTGGAACTACGCGGAGTACGGCACGCCGCTTCCCTACTTCGGCGTCGCCATCATGCCCTGGCAGATCCAGCCGTCGGTGAAGGGAAAGCGCACGACCGGTTCCACCATCACGGTGTCGGCCCAAATCCACTATCCGTGCCCGGAACCCTTCGATTCTGCGGCGTTTCCCGCCTCGCACTCCCTGGCCACCCTGACCGTCCCCGCCGGCATGACCCTGCTCGGGCCCGCCACCATTCCGATCGGCACCTTCGGGGCCGGCGATTCCCGTTCCGTGTCCTGGCGGGTTCGGATCGACGGCCCGATCACCGGGCAATCGCTCACCGTCCAGGCCAGCGGACGGATTTCGGGTTCCGTTCCGGCGGCGACCTGGACCGGCGGCAACGTCGCGTATCCCCCCTACGCGTACACGGACGAAATCGGGAGCTCGGCAACACTCGGGCTTTGATGTCCCCCGGCACCGAAGGAATCCGTACTTGCGGACCCGCCCCCCGGGCCGTGAACTCGTGTCCGAGTCCCGGTGGGGTGATTCTCCCCGGGACTTCGGACACCGCGGTGCCCAACGATCCACGAATCCGCCATGCCCAACGCGCGCCGTATCGCCCCCCATGATTTGCCCGGGCGCCGCATGCTACCTCCGCCCTCCGCTTCCCTTCGCGTCCGGCTCTTCCGCACACGCCCAGCTTGGGCCCTCGGCCTGCTCGCCGCCGCCCCCCTCGGCCTTTCCGCCGAGGTGCCCCCGGCCACGCCGTCGATCGCCAATCTGGTCGATGAATTGCCGATCGAACAACTGGGCCAGATTCCGGTCGCGTCCGTTTCGACGGCCTCTCGGTTCACGCAGAAAATCACCGACGCCCCGGCTTCCGTCACTGTCATCGAGGCGGAGGACTTCAAGCGGTTTGGCTACCGCACCCTGGCCGATGCCTTGCGCAGCGTTCGCGGTCTGCACGTCACGGGCGACCGCTCCTACACCTACCTCGGCATCCGCGGATTCTCGCAGCCGAGCGACTACAATTCCCGGGTCCTGGTCCTGGTGGACGGCCATCGGGTCAACGACAACGTCTTCGAAGGGGCGTATATCGGCCGGGAATTCATTCTCGACGCCGACAACATCGAACGCGTCGAGGTCGTCCGCGGTCCCACCTCCTCGCTCTACGGCAGCAGCGCCTTCTTCGGCGTGATCAATGTCATCACGAAACGTCCGGGCGAATCCTTCTCCTCCACGGCCTCGGCTGAGGCGGGTTCCTTCGAATCGTACAAGGGCTTCTTCCGCTCCTCGGGGCCCCTCGGCAGCTCCGGAATTGGGTTGTCGGTGTCCGGCTCGTTCTACGACGCCGCCGGCCAGCCGTCGCTCTACTATCCGGAGTTCGACACACCCGACCAGAACCTGGGCCGCGTCGACCGGCATGATGGCGAACGCGCGTGGAACCTTCACACCGCCGCCACCTGGCGGGACCTCACCCTCTCCGCGGCCTACGTTCTCCGGGAGAAGGAGATTCCCACCGCCTCCTGGGACACGCTCTTCGGCGATCCCCGGTACCGGACGACCGACAGCCACGGCTACGTCGATCTCGCGTTGCGCCATGAATTCACCGATGACACCGAACTCACGGCACGCGCCTATTTCGATGATGTCCGGTATTCCGCCGATTACCCGATCCGGCCCTCGGTGCCGGAGATTGATTCGGGGCTGAACATCGATGACAGCCTCGGGCGCATGGTCGGGTTTCAATCCCAGGTGAACCATCACTGGCGCCGGCATCGGTTCACCCTGGGAACGGAGGTGCGGGGGCATTTGAACCAGGAGATCGCCAATCTCGACACCCTGCCCGAGTTTGAGTACGCGGCGGTTGATGAGTCCTCCTACGACGTCGGGGCCTACGCCCAGGACGAGTGGGTTCTGGTCGATCCGCTGGTGCTGAGCGCCGGGGTGCGCTACGACCATTTTGAGTCGTTTGGCGACACCCTCAATCCCCGGCTGGGCGTGATCTATCATCCCTGGGAGACGACGGCCTTCAAGCTGCTGTACGGCACGGCGTTCCGGGCGCCGAATTCGTACGAGCTCTATTTTCCCCTGGGCGATCTGCCGCCCGCCTCGGGGCTCGATCCCGAACGGATCCAGACGTACGAAGCGGTGTGGGAGCAGTATTTCGGGGCCGGGTTCCGCTTCTCCCTGAGCGGGTATCTGTATCACCTCGACGACCTGATCTCGGTGGATCCCGACAGTCTGTTGTTTGCCAACGTGGGGCAGGTGGATGCGACGGGGGTGGAGGGGGAGGTGGAATGGCGCCATGCCACGGGCATCCAGCTGCGCGCCAACTACGCCCTCCAGCGTGCGGAATACCCGGACACGCACCGGCGCCTCAGCAATTCGCCGGAGCACCTGCTCAAACTGGGAGTGCTGCTGCCCTGGTTCCAGGACCGCCTGTCGACGGGTTTCGAGGTGCAGCACACCAGCCGGGGCGCCACGCTGCCGGATCGACTCGCGCCGTACGCCGACGGATACTGGATCGCCAACCTCACCGTGTTCCATCACAAGCTCGTCCGGGGACTCGAGGCCTCGGCAAGCCTTTACAACCTCTTCGACGAACGATTCGACGTTCCGGGAGGACCGGGACATCTTCAGAATCTCATCGAGCAGGATGGCCGGACCTGGCGTGTGAAACTTACCTACCGATTCTGATCCCAGGCCTTCCAGACCAGGGTTCGGCGATGACTGGCCGCGGCAGCGCTTCCGGCGCCCCCCACCCGCGCCTGCCGCCAGCGTGGAGGGCAACCCGGCTGACTCTGGCGCTCCTGACGGCGTGCCTGGCCCTTCTCTGGACCACGGTGTCCGCCGCCCCGGCCTCCGGCGCCGGCGCCAGCCAACCCCTGCCCGAGCACCAGCTCAAGGCCGTCTACATCTACAATCTCACCTATTACATCGAGTGGCCCCAGGCCACCAACGCCCCCTCCTCCACCCCCTACGTCATCGGAATCCTCGGCGCTCCCGACGTCGAGGCCGAGCTCCGCAAACTTGCCCGCGACCGGAAGGCCAAGGGTCGGCCACTGGTCATTCGCAGGCTCGACTCCGCCGGCGACGCCACCGGCTGCGACATCGTCTATGTCGCCGCCCCCGACAGCCGGCGATCGGCGGACTTCCTGAAGGCGGTGACGGCGTCCCGGGTCATCACGGTGGGGGAAAGCCAGGACTTTCTCAGCCTGGGCGGAATCATCCGCCTGTACCGGAAGGAGGACAATGTGCGCCTCCAGATTCATCTCCCGAACGCGACAAAGGCCGGATGCACGATCCACGTGCGCCTGCTTTCCGCCGCCGAGGTCCTTCGGTAACTTTCCCGGATCCCATCGCCGCCATGAATGTGTTCGGAAAGGCCTCCCTGCGACGCAAACAGACCCTGGTGGTCTTCCTCGCCAGCACGGCGGCCCTCCTGCTCGCCGTGACCGGTTTCGTGGTGTCCGACGTCATCACCTACCGGCGTGCCACCACCCAGACCCTCGGAATGCTCGCCCAGTTGGTGGGCGAGAACTGCTCCGGCGCCCTCGACTTCAACCAGCCCGAGCCCGCCGCCGAGATCCTTTCCGCGCTCCGCGCCCAGCCCGAGATCATGGGCGCCTTCCTCTTCGACCGCTTCGGCCGCGTCTTCGCCGCTTACCCGACCAATGCCGCCGCCGCCGCCCCGCCGGCCGAACCCGGAGGACACCGTTTCACCCGGAACCGACTCACCCTGTTCCACACCATCCGCGTGAGAGGCGAGGTCGCCGGCACGATCTGCCTCGTCTCCAACCTCGATTCCCTCGCCATCCGGCTCCGCGATTACGCGCTGATCGCCGCCGGCGTGCTCGTCGCCTCCCTGCTCGCCGCCTATCTCATCGCCATCCGCCTCGGCCGGATCATCTCCGGTCCGGTGCTGCATCTCGCCCGCGCCACCCGGGCCGTGGCCCAGCAGCGGAACTATTCGGTGCGCGTTCCCAAGGAGAGCGAGGACGAACTCGGGCTGCTCATCGATGACTTCAACGACATGCTCGGTCAGATCGAGTCGCGCGACGCGGCGCTTCAACGCGCCCAGACCGAGCTGGAACAGCGTGTGGCGGACCGCACCCGCGAGCTTCGGACGGAGGTCGCCGAGCGCCAGCGCGCCGAGGCCGAGGCCCAGAAGCAGCGGGATTTCGCCCTTCAGGTGGTCAACCTGATGGGAGATGGACTCACCATCACCGATGAGGCGGACCGCATCACCTTCGCCAACCCCGCCTTCGCCCGCATGCTCGGAGCGCGCCCCGAGGATCTGCTCGGACGCCGGCTCGGGGAGTTCGCCTCGACCCAAGGGTGCCCGCCGCCCCAGGGCCCCCCTTCGCGCCCCCAGCGGGACCAGTCCACGACCCGCGAGTACCAGCTCACCCCGATCCAGGGAAACCCCTTCTTTGTCCAGATCACCGGCGTGCCGCGCTGGCACGACGGACGTCCCGCCGGTTCCATTGCCACCATCGTCGATCTCACCGAGCGCAAGCGCATCGAGGAGGCGCTGCACAAGGCCAAGGAAGCCGCCGAATTCGCCAACCGCGCCAAGAGCGAGTTCCTGGCGAACATGAGCCACGAGATCCGAACCCCGATGAACGCCATCATCGGCATGACCAGCCTCCTGCTCGACACTTCCCTCGAAACCCGCCAGCGCGAGTTCGTCACCGCCGTCCGCGACTCCTCCGAAGCCCTGCTCGAGCTGATCAACGACATCCTCGATTTCTCCAAGATCGAATCCAGCCGCCTGGCCCTCGAACCCTCCGACTTCGAACTGCGCTCCATCGTCGACAGCGTCATCGAACTGCTGGCGCCGCGGGCGTCCGAAAAGGGACTGGAACTGGCCGCCATCGTCTCCCCGAAACTGCCCGCTGCATTGCACGGCGACGACGGCCGGCTTCGTCAGATCCTCGTCAATCTCATCGGCAACGCCGTGAAGTTCACCGATCGCGGGCAGGTCGTCCTGCGGGTCCAGCCGCTCGAGCTCCCGGCCGACCCGGCCACCCCGGGGTCCGGATCCGTGCTGATCGACGGAACCCCGGACGGCACGGTGCGATCCCAGCGTGTCCGGTTGAGGTTCCAGGTTTCCGACACCGGCATCGGCATCCCGCAGGATGCCCAGCAGGCGTTGTTCACGCCCTTCACCCAGGCCGATTCCACCACCACCCGGCGCTTCGGCGGAACCGGGTTGGGTCTGGCCATCTCGAAGCGGCTCGCGGAACTGATGGGGGGCGAAATCGGCCTCTCCAGCGAGCCCGGCAAGGGATCGGTGTTCTGGTTCGATCTCACTCTTGAAGTGCAGTCCGGAAACCGCCGCCCGCCCGTCCCGCCCCGGCTCGAGCACGCCCGGATTCTCGTGGTGGATCACCACGCCTCCTCAAGGGAAGCCCTGTGCGCAATGCTCCATAGCTGGGGTGTCCAGCCGGTGGAAGCCGACAGCGGGGAGGCCGCCATCACCCGGTCCATGGCCGCCACCCAGGCCGGCAATCCGTTCCATTTCCTCATCGCCGATCTGCACCTTCCGGACCTGCCAGGGCCCGAGCTCTGCCGTCGTCTGCAATCGTTCCCCGGCGCCCCGCTCGTCGTGTTTCTCGCCCCCGCCGGCGAGATCTCCGAACCTTCGCTGCCCCAGGGCGCGGTGGCCCTGGTCGCCAAACCCGTCAAGCAGTCCAGCCTCTTCGAAGCCCTGCTCGATATCACGGCTCCCTCCCCGGAGAACGAGATCCCCAAGGACCTCCCCCAGGCGAACGGCGCGGCCTGCGCCACGGCCGAATCCCACCCGCTCCGCATCCTCGTCGCCGAGGATCACGACATCAACCGGCGCCTCGCCATGCTCATGCTCGAAAAACTCGGCTACCGGCCCCATTTCGTCGGCGACGGCCGCGAAGCGCTCGAGGCCACCGAACGGATCGAGTACGACGTGATTCTCATGGATTGCCAGATGCCCGTCATGGACGGCTACGAAGCCACGCGGGAGATCCGCCGGCGCGAATCCAAGCCACGTTCCAACCCCCGCCGCCGGATCCACATCATCGCCCTCACGGCCAATGCCATGCGCGGCGACCGTGAAAAATGCCTGGATGCCGGCATGGACGCCTATCTCAGCAAACCGGTGAGGCTCGAGGATCTGCGGAACGCCCTCGCCGCCGCCAACCCGCCGCCTGCCCCGCCTCCCCCACCCGAACCGCCCATGCCAGCCGTTTCCTCCCACGATCCGACCCCGATCCAGCAGGCCGTGGCGGAGCTGCAGCACGAATTCGGCCATGAGGCGGCCGCCGAACTGCTCACGTCCTTCCTCACCGACACCCCCGCCCGCCTCGGCTCCCTGCGGGAGCTCGCTCAAGGGGAGGACCGCGCCACCTTCGGGCGGACCGCCCACTCCCTCGCCGGGAGCAGCGGAATCTTCGGGCTGCAATCGTTGCGGGTGCTCGGCCTGGCGCTCGAGGACAAGGCGGCGGAGGGCAATCCCGCGGAATTCCTCCCGCTGGTGGACGAAATCGAGGCCTGTTTCCAGGGGGCACGCGCCGAACTGGAAAGGCTTCGCGACGCCGCCCGCCGCGCCGCCACAGCCACCTGACGCTGCCTTCTCCGGTATTGCAGGGACGTCCACGGCGAGGCGTCATCCCCGGAATGCCTCCCGCGTCCCGGACCAGTTTTCGTGCGCGAGCCCTTGCCGCCTGCGCCCTCCTCCTCGTCGCCAGCGCCGCCGTCCAGGGCGCCGGCACCAACGCGGGCCCGGGTAAACGTGATTCCGGCCGTCCGCCCAACATCGTCCTCATCTACTGCGACGACCTGGGCTACGCGGATGTCGGCTGCTTCGGGGCCCCGTCCGGGATCGAGACGCCCCACATCGACCGGCTGGCCCGCGAAGGCATCCGGTTCACCTCGTTCCGCGTCGCCCAGGCGGTCTGCTCCGCCTCCCGCGCCGCGCTCCTGACCGGGTGCTACCCGAACCGCGTGGGCATCGCGGGTGCCCTCGATCACCGGGCCCGCATCGGACTGAATCCCGGGGAGACCACGATGGCCGAGGTTCTCAAACCACGAGGTTATGCCACCGCCATCGTGGGCAAATGGCACCTCGGCCACCGGCCCGAGTTCCTCCCCACCCGCCAGGGCTTCGACGAATGGCTCGGCCTGCCCTACTCCAACGACATGTGGCCGTTTCATCCGGAAGCCAAACCCGGCTCCTATCCGGACCTCCCGCTTTACGACGGCGAACAAATCATCGACCCCGCCGTCACACCCGCCACCCAGTCGACCCTGACCACCCGCTACACCGAACGCGCCGTCCGCTTCATCGAACGACACGCCGCCGAACCGTTCTTTCTCTATGTCGCGCACTCCATGCCGCATGTGCCACTCCACGTCAGCGAGGCCCGGCGCGGGACATCCTCCAAGGGCCTGTTCGGCGATGTGATCCGCGAAATCGACGATTCGGTCGGCGCCATCCTCGGCGCCCTGGAACGCCACCAGCTGGAGAAGGAAACCCTCGTCGTCTTCACCTCCGACAACGGACCCTGGCTTTCCTACGGGGATCACGCGGGATCGGCCGGACCGCTGCGCGAAGGCAAGGGCACCTCCTGGGAGGGCGGCGTCCGCGTCCCGTTCGTCGCCCGCTGGCCCGGCCATATCCGGGCCGGACGGGTCTGTTCCGAACCGGCGATGACCATCGATCTGCTTCCCACCTTCGCCCGGCTCGCCGGGGCCACCCTGCCCGCCCGGAAGATCGACGGACTCGATCTCTGGCCGTTGCTGTCCGGAAAACGATCCGCACGCAGTCCCCACGAGGCCTACTGGATCTACTACAACCAGAATGAACTCCAGGCGGTCGTGAGCGGCGATTGGAAACTGGTGCTTCCCCACACCTACCGCACGCTCGCCGCGGGAGCCCCCGCCACCGGCGGAATCCCGACCCGCTACACTCAGGTCCAGACCGGCCTGGGTCTCTACCATCTCAAGAACGACCCCGGGGAAACGCGGAACCTCGCCGACGCCAAACCCTCCGTTCTCGCCCGACTCCAGCGTCTCGCCGAAGCCGCCCGCGCCGACCTCGGCGACGCGCTGACAAAACGGACCGCCACAGGGGCCCGCCCGGTTGGCAGGGTCGATTGACCGATGCCCCGGTTCCTCCTTTCTCTTTGCCCCCTTCCCATCTGCCGCCCCTCGCCCCATGAAACCCGCCCTCACCCTGCTCGTCCTCACCATGAGCCTTCTCCCTCCCGCCAGTCCGGGAGCGCCCCGCGACGACACCCGTCCGGGCCTGCCCCGGGCCACCCCCGAATCCCAAGGGGTTTCCTCGGCCGGCATCCTGGATTTCATCGAAGCCGCCGATCGCGATCTCGGCGGTCTGCACAGTGTCATGATCGTCCGTCACGGACGGGTGATCACCGAAGGTTGGTGGGCCCCCTACGACGCGGCCAGCCGCCATGAACTGTACTCACTCAGCAAGAGCTTCACCTCCGCCGCGGTCGGTCTCGCGATCGGAGAGGGCCATCTCTCGCTCGATGACGAGGTGACGAAGTTCTTCCCCGGGGATGTTCCGGCCGACGCCTCCGCGAATCTCAAGGCCATGCGCGTTCGCGATCTGCTCACCATGTCCACCGGGCACCAGGACGAAACGTCGTCCTCGCCGGATCGGCTCTCCCCCGCGTCCTTCCTCGCCCACCCCGTTCCCCACAAGCCCGGAACCCACTTCAAGTACAACACCCCCGCCACCTTCATGCTGGCGGCCATCGTCGAGAAACAGACCGGACAGCACCTGATTGACTACCTTCGTCCGCGGCTCTTCGAACCCCTGGGAATCGAGAACCCGACCTGGGACACCAACAAGGACGGCGTCGCCCTGGGCGGTTACGGGCTGCGGGTTCGGACCGAGGACATCGCGCGGTTCGGTCAGCTCCATCTCCAGCAGGGACGTTGGAAGAGTCGGGTGCTGCTGGATCCGGCCTGGATTGCCCAGGCCACCGGGAGGCAGGTATCCAATGGCAGCAATCCGAAAAGCGATTGGGAACAGGGTTATGGCTTCCAGTTCTGGCGCTGCCGTCACGGTGCTTACCGGGGTGATGGAGCCTTCGGTCAGTACTGCGTGGTGCTGCCCGATCAGGATGCCGTCATCGCCATCACCAGCGGTCTCAAGGACATGCAGGCGGTGCTGAACAGCCTCTGGGACCGTGTTCTGCCCGCCATCAAGGACCGGCGGCTGCCCGCCGACCGCGCCGCCTGGCAGCGGCTCTCCGCGAAACTCGCCAGCCTCAGCCTGCCCACGATCGAAGGCTCCCGCATCACGCCCACCCTGACCCGGATCGGTGGACGCCCTTTTGCATTCGACGCCAACGAACAAAAGCTTGAGTCACTCTCGATTGAAGCAGGGACGGATTCCGACGCCGTGGTCCTGTCCCTCACCCAGGCGGGGGTCTCGACCCGGATTCCGTGCGGGTTCCGGTCGTGGCGCCCGGCCCGGGGACCGTTTGGACCCTTGCGGGACGAAGCCCTGGCGGCCTGTGCTGGATGGGTCTCGGAGGACGCTCTGACCGTGCGGGTCTGTGCCCGCGAGACACCGTACGTCGCGGACATCCGCCTGCGGTGGGCCGGCGATCAGGTCACCTACGAATTCGAAACCAACGTGGGTTTTGGAGGCACCCGGCGACCCGCCCTGACCGGCCGCGCGCGCTAGGTCCAAATTCAACATACAAAAAAAGCGCCGGACGGTGTCTTATTCGGTGAAGTGGCACCCGGCGGACAACAGGAACAACATTGGGCGGCGCAGCTCTATGACGGCTGCGCAGCCGAAATGGTCCTGTACGGACGGGCGCTTGGGTTGAGTCACGCCGAAGCCGAGGACGTCCTGCACGACGCGTTCCGGGCCCTGCTGGCTCTCGAATCGGCCCCGCGCGAACCCCGGTACTACCTGATCCGCACCTTCCGCAACCGGGCCCTGAATCATCGACGCAGTCTCTGGCGGCGACTGGCCCGGGAGTTGGAATCCTCGAGGTGGTTCGATGCCGACACTTCCGAGACCCCGGTGGAACGGGCCGCCGTCGAAGCCCTGCGACAACTCCCGGATGAACAGCGGGAAGTCATCGTTCTCAAACTCTGGCACAACCTGACCTTTGAAACCGTCGCCGAACTGCTTGAGGTCTCTCCGAACACCGCCGCCGGACGCTACCGGTACGGTCTGCAAAAATTGAAGGCCGCCCTGAAAGGCTCCCTTCACGACTACGATCACGACCACGAACATGCCCATGAACTCGAACGATCCGCTGGAGACCCTTCTGCTTGGACTCGCCCCGCGCCGGCCGTCCGCGAGGGTTAGGGACGCCCTGTTCGGGCCCCTGGCCGCCGTGCCGGAAGGGCTCTCCAGCGCCGCCAGCCTTCCCCGCACCCGGCTGCTTCACGTGTGGTTCGCCCCCCTGGCCGCGGTCGCCGTGGTCATCCTGAGCTTCGGGTCCTTTCTGGTGCCCGCCGGCGGCCCGGTGGTTCAGGAACTCGCCTTCGCCGCGCTCGGCTCCGGCTGGCAATCCCAGGTGGGTCCCATCGAGCATAACCTCCCGCCCTCGCCCAGTTTTCATTCGACAACCGGAGCCGCCCTCGCCCCAAGCTTCGGTTCCTTGCTGCTCCGTCAGACCAACGCCCTCGTCCGCTGAACGCCCGTATGTCCACTGCTGCCAAACCCGATACGAAGCCCAAGGCCACCCCCGTGCCCCCCACGACCGCCCGCCGCCCCGTTCCCCCGGTTCCCGGCACGGGCAAGCCCACCGAGCCGGCCGCCCCCAGCGGCCCCCTCTTCCGGCGCCCCGACTGGATCGCATTCTTCATCACCACCTTCCTGACGCTGGTCGGCTATCTCTGGACGATCGCGCCTGATCTCACCCTGGAAGACAGCGGTGAACTGGCGGTCGCCTCCTATTACGCAGGGGTGCCGCATCCGCCGGGATACCCCGTCTGGACGCTCTACACCTGGCTGTTCACGGTTCTCCTGCCCTTCTCGAACATCGCCTGGCGGGTGGCTGTCTCCTCCGCCGTGGCCGGCGCCCTGTCGTCCGGCGTGGTCGCCCTGATGATCTCCAAGGTCAGCGGGTTCCTCATCGATTCGATCGACGGCGGAAAACAGATCGTTGAGAAGAACCGGCAATCGATCGCCATTGTGTCCGCGGTCGCGGGCGGGCTGATGATCGGGTTCAACGGCTTCATGTGGAGTCAGGCGGTCATCGTGGAGGTCTACACGCTCAGCGTGCTGTCGCTGGTCCTGACCTTCGCCTTCCTCCTCCACTATCTCTATGCGCCCGCTCAACGGCGTTATCTGTACTGGGCGGCCTTCATGTTCGGCATCGCCTTCACGAACCATCAGACGCTGATCGTCGCCGCCATGGGCATCGAAGTGCTCATCGCCATGGCCAACCGCAAACTGGGCCGCGACGCATTTCTCGCCAACAGCGTCATTTATCTCATCGGGGTCATGCTCATGCAGGGCGACGGGTTGGAGAGCATCCGCACCAGCCCCGCGCTCGCCCTCATCTTCCATCTGGTCGGCCTGGGCTCCATCGCCGCCTGTGCCTGGCTGGCCTTCGAAACCGGCGCGATCGCCACCGAGATCGTCCCCGTGTTCATCTCCCTGTTCATGTGGGTCGCCGGCGCCGCCTTCTACCTCTACATGCCGCTGACCTCGGCCACGAATCCGCCCCTCAACTGGGGCTATCCCAGGACCTGGGACGGCTTCGTCCATGCCTTCACCCGCGGCCAATACGAGAAGACCAACCCCTCCATGGAGTTTGGCCGGATCTTCGAGCAGGTGCTCATGCTCTTCGAAGGCGCGGTTGAGGAATTCAACCTGGTTTATCTTCTCATCGCCCTCGTGCCCTTCCTGTTCTGGCCGCGGCTGCGCCGCACGGAACGCGGCTGGATGATCGGGCTGTCCGCCATCTATGTCTGTCTCGCCTTCCTTCTCCTCTGGCTGCTCAACCCCAACCCGGACCGCCAGAGCCGCGAGTTGACCAAGGTGTTCTTCACCGCATCGCACGTGATCATCGCGATGAGCTTTGGCTACGGGCTCTCCCTCATCGCTGCCATCCTGGCCACCGAATACCAGGCGGCCCGGAAATGGACCATGATCTCCGCGGCGGTCGCCGGCGGCATCGCCCTGTTTGTCGTCGCCGTCACCTTTGGCGTGGTCGAATTGTTCCCGCCCGAGGCCCCCTCCTATTTCTTCGGCATCGAGGCCACGCATGATCTGGTCGACCGCTTCGCCAGCCTGCTGGCCCTGGGCTTCGCGCTGGGTGGTGCCGCGCTCTTCGCCCTGCGGCCCGCCGCACTCGATCTGCGCCTGCTCCTGGTGCTGTTCTCGGTGTTGCCCCTCAAGACCGTGCTCACCCACTGGGCCAACAACGAGCAGCGCGGACATCTCTTCGGGTACTGGTTCGGCCATGACATGTTCACCCCGCCGTTCAAGGACACGGCCGGGAAACCGCTCTACCCCGAAATGACCCGCAACGCCGTGCTCTTCGGCGGCACGGATCCCGGCCGGTTCAATCCGACCTACATGATCTTCTGCGAGAGTTTTATCCCCGCCCGCTGCAAACCCAACGACCCCGCCTTCGACCGCCGCGACGTCGCGCTCATCACCCAGAACGCCCTCGCCGACGGCACCTACCTCGCCTACATCCGCGCCCACTACAACAAGAGCGCCCAGATTCCCTACGACACCCCCTTCCTCCAGGAAATGCTCCGCAGCCGGAAGGAGAAGGACAAGGCGCTCTACACCAACGGCATCGCCCGCGCCGTCGCGCCCTTCGACCGCCTGATCCAGCGCGTCGGCGATTCGGTCGAAAAGGAACGCCGCGCCGGAACCTCCTGGTTCGAGCCGGAACATTTCACCGATGTCCCGAAGCTGGTTGCCCGCCTCAAACCCGGACCGGAGCAGGACGCCTTCTCCGCCCATCTCAGCAGCCTGCTCCAACCCGCCCCACGCGATCTGATCGCCTCGGCCACCGCCGGCACCTCGGACAAGGCGGTCGCCAAGGCCCTCACCAGGGATCTCAACCGGCTGATCGACGAGGAATTCGAGGCCCGCATCAAATTGCGTGAGGAATTGAACACGCTGGGCTCCCTCACCGACCCCGCCGCCCGGGACACCCAGGTGGCCAACCGGCTCACCGCCTATCGCGGCTCCAAGACCTACCTGTACCGGGATGACCTCATCAAGGGACTGAAGTTGACCTCCGAGGTTCAGACCCTCGTCCGCCAGGACCTCCCCACCCCGGCCCGCATCCGCATGGGACGCCGGATTCTTGAGGACGCCTACGCCGGCCTGATTGCCCCCTCGATCGGCGGGGTTTATCCCGAGATCGAAATCCACACGCCGTCCATCGACGAGTCGACCCGCTGCTACAACGAGTACATGACCGACGCCTTCCAGCGGAAGCAGCTCGGACAGCTCCGGAGCGGCGAGGAAGTGCGCGAGGACGGCGGCCGGGTGACGGTTTCCGGCCAGGTGTCCGTGATGGCGATCAACGCCCTGCTGTGCCGCGTCATTTTCGACGCCAACCCGGATCACGAATTCTTCATCGAGGAGAGCTTCCCGCTCGATTGGATGTACCCCTACCTCACCCCGTACGGGATCATCAT
>CAYZAE010000072.1:25633-31416 GCA_964476125.1 uncultured Verrucomicrobiota bacterium
CATCATGAAACTGAACCGACAGCCGCTGGCGCTGCTCGACGAGGACACCCTCCAGCGCGACCGGGAATTCTGGGCCCAGTACTCCGACCGGCTCATCGGCAACTGGATCAAGGAAGAGACCACCGTGAAGGAAATCTGCGACTGGGTGAACGATGTCTACATCGAGCGCGATCTCCGGAACTTCAAGGGCGACCGGAAATTCCTCCGCGACGACAACGCCCAGAAGGCGTTTTCCAAGCTGCGTTCCAGCATCGGCGGGGTCTACGCCTGGCGCGTCAACAACGCCAAGTCCGGCGCCGAACAGGCCCGCATGATCAAGGAAGCCGACCTCGCCTTCCGCCAGGCCTTCGCCTACTGCCCCTACAGTCCCGAAGCCGTGTTCCGTTACGCCCAGCTGCTGGCCATCACCGGCCGGTTCGCTGATGCCCTGCTCATCGCCACCACCGCCCAACGGCTCGACCCCTTCAATTCCTCCGTGGTCGGGCTGGTTGAACAGCTGAAGAAGTACACCGCCAACGCGCCCCAGGCCGCCGTCGCCCACGATCAGTTCGAGAAGATGAAGTCCCAGTTCCGGACCAATCCCGCCGACATCGCCAACGCCATGGAACTGGCGCAGACCTACCTGGACAACCAGATGGTCCAGCAGGCCACCCAGGTGTATGCCAGCGTTGTTGCCCAGCTGGAACCCGGCTGGAACGCCACCCCCACCAACGCCACCCACGGCGCCTACCTCGCCGCCGCCCATATCCAGCTCCGACAACCGATCCGGGCCCGCATCATCCTCGACAAGCTGATCGAACTGCCCGACGTCGACACCGGCACGCTCATCGCCGCCGCCCAGACCTATTCGCAGATGAACGACGGCGCCAAACTGGAGTCCACACTCGGTCGGCTTGTCCAAAAGGCGCCCGACAGCCCTGAGGCCTGGTACGATTACTCTGGCGTTCTCGCCACCATGAAGAAGAAGCCGGAGGCCATCAAAGCCCTCGGAACGGCCCTCCAACTCAGCGACGCCCGGGTCGCCCGCGACAACAAGGCCAAGGATCTCCGCAAGATCGCCACCTCGGATTCACGGTTCAAAGCCGTCAAGGACGACCCCGATTTCAAGAAGCTCGTGCCTTAACTCGGAGTTCGGAGTTCGGGGTTGGGAGTTTGGAGATTGGGGTTGGGAGATCCCGGCGGATCATGAACCGGTGGGGGGACGACCTCCCTGCGTGAGCGGGCCCGATCCAAGCGTCGCTCCGCGACGCCCCGAGAATTTGCACGGGAGGTCGAGGGGCTGAAGCCCCTCGCTACCTTCGGGCCGTCGCTCCGCGACTCAGAACCCCCATCCCCGAACTCTCCACTCCCCACTCCGATCTCCCCACTCCGATCTCCGAACTCCGATCGTCCCCCTACTCCCCACTCCCTACTCTCATCATCCGCATCTCGTGCTGCACGATGGCGAGGGCGGCCAGCGCGGCTGTCTCGCCACGCAACACCAGGGGCCCGAGAGTGAAGGGCACGGTGCCGGCGGCGGTGAGCTGATCCAGTTCTGACTCGGTGAGGTCCCCTTCGGGACCGGTCACGATCGTCACCGCACCAGGCGGTTTCCCGAATTCGCGGAGAATGGCCCCAGGCAGCCGCGGCTGTCCGGCGAGGGAAGCCACCATCATCAGACCCGGGGCACGCTGGGAGAGGAAGGACGTCAGGGTGCGGGGCGGTTCGAACCGGGGCATCCACGGGTTGCCGCACTGCTTGCAGGCCTCGACCGCAGTCGCCTTCCAGCCCGCGACTTTATCCTCCGCTTCCCCGGGTTCCACACGGGCCACGCAGCGTTCCAGGGCCAGGGGCTGAAGGGTGGCCGCGCCGAGCTCCGTCGCCTTCTGGACCAGGAAATCCATGGCCTTGCCCTTCAGCAACGCAGCCGCGAGAACGACTTGGGGAGGTTGGGGCACCCGCTCGCTGAACAGGACCGAGGCTTCCACCGAATCTCGGTCGGCACGAACAATCCGACAGGCCAGCAGGGTTCCCGCACCGTCCAGAACCTCGATGGTCTCGCCGGCCTGCAAACGAAGCACGCGCACCGCATGGCGGCGGTCCCCTTCCCCCAGGGTCACCCGGTCACCCCGACAGTGCTCCGGCGGAACATGGAATCGGTGCATGGCTCTCGTCGGACCAAACCCGCCGGCGGGCGGTGCGCCGTCCCGCCCACCCGGCGGCCCGGGTCAGCGGAAGAATTCGCGGGCCCGGTCGATGAAGGACTTCGTCCGCGGATGGCTGGTTGAATCGCACAGCGCGGAGAATTCCTCGAGCTTAGCCCGTTGGGCTGCGTTGAGATGGGACGGCACTTCAACCGCCACCCGGACGAGCAGGTCTCCGTGCGAGCTGCCCTGGATTTCTTTCACGCCACGGCCCTTGAGCCGGAACATGGTCCCCGGCTGGGTTCCAGCGGGGATCCGGATCGAGGCCCGCCCGGTCATGGTGGGCACCTCGATCTCCGCCCCGAGCGCCGCCTGGGCGAAGCTGACCGGAACTTCACAGACGAGGTTCTCCCCGTCGCGGGTGAACACCTCGTGCTCCTTCACGTGCAGAAACACGTACAGATCCCCCGCAGGCCCGCCGCGCAATCCACCCTCGCCGTTGCCGACCGATCGCAACCGCATGCCGGTGTCCACACCCGACGGGATCCGGATCTTGATGGTCGAAGTGCGCTCGCGCCGGCCGGTGCCGCGGCAGGTGCGGCACGGTTTTTCGATGATCCGGCCTGCGCCTTCGCAACGCGGACACGTCTGGGCGATGCTGAAGATGCCCCGCGACGTCACCACCTGGCCGCGGCCGTGGCAGTGATTGCAGGTCTTGAGGGTCGATCCAGCCTCCGCCCCGCGCCCATGACAGACGTCGCAGGTCTCGGGTCGGGTGATGGTGAGTTCCTTCTCGGCGCCGAGCACGGCCTCCTCGAGGGTGATCTGGAGGTCGTAACGCAGATCGGATCCCCGGGCCGCGGCCGTGGGGTCGGCGGGTCGTGATTCACCGAACAGATCGCCGAAGATGCTGCTTCCCCCGCCGCCGCCGCCACCGCCGCCGCCGAAGACTTCGCGGAAGATCTCGAAGGGATCGTGGAAGCCGCCTCCCCCCGAGCTCCGGCCGGCTCCTGCCCGGGTACGGGGATCGAAGGCGTTGTGGCCGTACTCGTCGTAGGCGGCCCGCTTCTGGGGATCGCTCAGGATTTCGTAGGCCTCGCCCAGTTCCTTGAACTTCTCCTCCGCGGCCTTGTCGCCCGGATTTTTGTCCGGGTGATATTTGACCGCCATCTTGCGGTAGGCCTTCTTGATCTCGTCGGCCGGTGTCCCCTTCTCGATGCCGAGCACTTCGTAATAGTCCCGTTTAGCCATGGCCGTGAGCGGTCAGATGGTCCGATGTTCCGATTTCCGAGGGTCAGGTCGGTAGGGTTGAATTGGGAGGTGCGTTCAGGCCGGTCAGGACTGCGGCTTCCGGGCCACCACGACTGTCGCCGGCCGAAGCAGGCGCTGTTGCAGCCGGTATCCCTTGCGGAGTTGCTGTACGACCTGTCCCTCCGGCACATCGGCGGTCTCCTGCTGCGACACCGCCTCATGCCAGGTCGGGTCGAAGGGCAATCCCAAAGCGTTGATCTCCTCGAGGCCGGAATCCTTGAGAATGCCGCGCAACTGGCCGAGCACCATCTCGACGCCGGTCTTGAGCGCATCCACGGAGCCACTCTGGGCCGCGTTCACCGCCACCACAGCCATGTCGAGGTTGTCCAAGGCAGGCACCAACCGCTCAAGCAGGTTCTGGTTCGCGTATTGGACCGCTTCCTGGCGTTCGCGCGACGCCCGCTTCCGGAAATTCTCAAGTTCCGCCAGCGTGCGAACATAGTTCTCCCGCAGGACATCCGCCTTGGCCGCCTTTTCGCGGAGCGCCGACAACTCCCCCTCCGTGGGCATCGAGGTCGCGGCAGTCTCCCCCTCGCCCGAGGCGGAGGACGTCTCGACAGTGGATGCGTCAGCGGTTTCCGAGGCCTTGTTCACGTTTGCTTCAGCTTCGTTGCTCATTCCAGATTTCCCGAGGACACGGGGCCGGGAACATTACACGCCGCCGCCCGCAAGGCAACGGGCGGGAATTTCCGGAATTTCTGCGCCGCCCCCGTCCCGTCCCGTCAACCACCGGTCCGGGGCCCTTTCCCTGGGGATTCAGCCGGGATTCTGGGGCGTCGTCCCCCGGTAGCTGGCCACCACCCATTCGCTCAGGGCCTTGTCCGGCGCCTTCGCCGCCATCTCGTCGATCTCGAACTCCTGCTGGCCGGTGGTCTGCGCGATGAGCTTCAGCCCGAACTGGAAATCGCGGAACCGGTCCGCACACAGATCCCGCAGCGGACGCCCCGCCGCCTTCGCCTCCGCGACCAGCCACTCCGCCGCACCCGGCGTGAACTTCAACCGGAGCCCGTGCGATTCGCCAAACCGGTCGCCAAACTCGTGCACGATCCCCACCAGCATCGCCACCTCTTCCCGCTCCTGCGCCGCCAGCATGCCCCGCAACGCAGCGTCAGGGTCGTCCACCAGCTCGCGCGTGACCTCGAAGCGCTTCACGGAGGTCGAGGGCAACTCGAATTTCATGGTCCGGAAAACACGCTCGCAGACCGTCATCAACCCTCGGGCCCCGGTGTTCTCCTTCGCCGCCAACTCCGCCACGCGACGGAGTCCGTCCTCCCGGAACAACAGCTCGATGCCGTACGCCGCAAAGGACTGCTCCACCTGGCGCACAATGCTGCCCTCCGACGATTTCAGAATCCGGAAGAGATCCTCCTGGTCCAAGGCATGGCACACCACCCGCACCGGCAGGCGCCCGATGAACTCAGGTTCGAATCCGAAATCCACGAAATCCCGGGTCTCCACCCGCGAAAAATCCTCGGCTCCCGGCTCCGAGAACTGACCAAAACCGCACGTCCCCGGAGACCCGGGGGCACCCGTTGCCGGAACGCCCGAGAACAGTCCGGCCAACCCCGCGGCACCGCCCGCAGCGAAACCAATCGTGGATTCCCGCAACCGCTTCCGCACGATCTTCTCCAATCCCCCGAACGCGCCGCTGACGATGAACAGGATGTGCTTGGTGTTGATGGTCGACGGCTGCTTCGTGCCGCTCTTCTGAAAGTCCATCATGGCCTGGAACTGGCCGGCCATGTCGTTCGGAGCACGCACCGACACCTCCGTTTCCTCCATCAGCTTCAACAGGTTCGTCTGGACGCCCCGACCGCTGACGTCGCGGCCCGACAGATTCGAGGCTGCCGCCAGCTTGTCGATCTCGTCGATGTACACGATTCCGAACTCCGCCCGCCGCACGTCGCCCTCCGCTTTCCGGACCAGGTCCCGGACGATGTCCTCGACGTCCCCGCCGACATAGCCCGTCTCGGAAAACTTGGTGGCGTCGGCCTTGACGAACGGCACCCCGATCAATTCCGCCACGCTGCGGATCAGGTAGGTCTTCCCTACACCCGTGGGGCCGAGAAGGACGACGTTCTGCTTGGCGTAATTCGGCTGCTTCTTGCCGGCCAGGGCTTCGCGGACGGCGTTATAGTGGTCGCAGAGCGCGACGCTCAGGACCTTCTTGGCCTCGTCCTGGCGGATGACAAACCGGTCGAGGTGCGCCTTGACCTCGCGCGGCTTGAAGCGGAACCGGTCAAGATCGGGGCCTTTGGGCTCCTTGGATTCCTTGGTGGGTGGAGTGGCCGAGGGACCTCCGGTGGCCACGCCTGGATCCGCGGGGCCGAAGGGAAAATGGGGCATGCC
>CAYZAE010000073.1:0-31109 GCA_964476125.1 uncultured Verrucomicrobiota bacterium
GGGAGCACTGCCTTCTCATCTCCCAGGTCGGCATCGCCGGGAGCACCCGACTGGGCAGCTACGTGACCCTCGCCGGCCAGGTCGGCATCGCCGGTCACCTGAAGATCGGCAGCCGCGTCACCGTGGGCGCCCAATCCGGCGTGATGAACCACATCCCCGACGGCGAAAAATGGCTCGCCTCACCCGCGGTTCCGGAGAAACAGGCCAAACGCCAGTACATCACCATCCAGCGACTCCCCGATCTCGCGCGCCAGATCGAACAACTGGAGGACCGACTCCGCGCCCTCGAGGGACCCGGGACAACTCCGCCCGCGCCATGACACCGCCGACCCGGTTCGGCCTCCGCGACCGCTGAATCCCGGAAGCACCCGCCCTCTCCATCCCCCGGTCAGCCAGCCGAATTCCCGGGTCGACGACTTGCGCGGAAACCCCCAGCGTCGGCCCGGACCCGAGACATACGCCGAGAGCACCGCACCCACCGCCCATGCGCTACATCGAACCTCACGCGCACATGGTCAGCCGGACCACGGACGACTACATTGCCATGACCACCGCGGGTTGTGCCGCGGTGTGCGAGCCCGCGTTCTGGGCGGGTTTCGACCGAAGCTCGCCCCAGGGTTTCCATGATTACTTCTGCCAGCTGACCGAGCACGAACCCCGCCGTGCCGCGCGTTACGGCCTGGCGCATTACTCCTGGCTCTGCATCAACCCCAAGGAATCCGAGGACGTCCAGCTGGCCACCGAGGTCATCGGCCTGATCCCCGAGTTCATCGACCGTCCCGGCGTTCTGGGCATCGGGGAGATCGGGTTGAACAAGAACTCGAGGAACGAACTGCGCGTGCTCGAGATGCACATCGACCTCGCGGCGCGCCATGACCAGCTGATTCTCGTCCATACCCCGCATCTCGAGGACAAACTCAAGGGCACACGGCTCATTCTGGATGCCCTGGCGGCCGACCGGCGCATCCGCCCTGAACGGGTGATCATCGATCACGTGGAGGAGCACACGGTGCGGATGGTGCTCGACCGGGGACATTGGGCCGGCATGACCCTTTACCCCATCAGCAAGTGCAGTCCGGCGCGGGCCATCGACATTCTCGACTGCTACGGCCGCGAGAACCTGTGGATGAATTCCGCCTGTGACTGGGGCGAGAGCGTGCCGCTCGCCGTGCCGCATACCGCCCTCGAAATGCGCCGGCGCGGGTGGCTGGCGGAGGCCATCGACCACGTGATTTACCGGAACCCGATCCGGTTCATGAGCCAGTCCCCCAAGTTCCGTCCGCCCCAGGACGCCCTGCCCTGAACCCGCCGGACTCCCGACGAACGGCCCGCTTCGGGCCGGCGAATGGAGTCCGCAGGTTTAAACGCCCCACCGAACCATGAGCATTCCCCATCCGGCGACAGCTTCCGCCGCCCCCGCCCGCAAGCGTCGACCGTGGTGGTTCTATCTCCTCGCCCTCTTCGGGACGGGTGTGGCCCTGGTGATCGCGGCCGGTGTCGCGCTCGCCCTGTACTGGGGACACCTGGTCCGGACCTATACCTCGAAGGAACCGAAACCGGTGCCCGCGGTGGAGGGGGTCGCGGAGAAATTCCCCGAGTTGAAGGAACGATGGGATGCCTATTCCTTGTTGTTCCTTCATCCTGAGAGGGACATTCCCTCGTTCGACCTGACCGGCGAGGATCTGAACGTGTTCGCTTCGCGGTTTGGACCGTTCGGAAAGCATTCCTTCGTGGAGATCGTCGAGGGCCGGTTCCGGATCCAATTCAGCGCCCCGCTCGACGCCACCCGCAATGCCTCGCTCCAGGGCCGCTATCTCAATGGCGTCGCCATGCTCACGCCGAAGATGACCAACGGCCAGCTTCGGATTGCCCTGGATACCCTTGAGGCCAACGGGAAGGCGCTGCCCGACTGGATGCTGCGGCGGCTCCGCCAGACCAACTGGGCCGAGCGCCTCAACGAGCGGCCGGAATTCGATCTCACCCTTCGGGCGCTTCAACGCATCGACCTGACGCCCGGCAAACTCACGCTCCACCCTCGTGCCCCGGGATCCCCGCGGTGATCCGTTCCCCGCGCGGTCCCATCTCCTCCCCGAGCAGCAACCGTCGGACGGCCCCCTCCAGCTCCGCCACCACCTTCCGCCGCACCCGCCGCGGCTGGCGCATGGAACAGCACGGGACCGTGCTCAGCGAGGTGCTGCTCGAACCGGGCCCGACGGACAGCGTCTTCGACCTGCTCGCGTGCGCCTGCCGGCTTCACCCGAATCCGCTCCAGATCGCCCTGCTCGGCTTCGCCGGCGGCAGCGTTCTCGCCGCCCTGCGGGCGCTCGGGATCCGGGCGCAGGTCCAGGGCATCGACCTCGACCGGCAGGGTTACGACCGGCTTCGCCAGGGGCGTCCGGGATGGCTGCAACCGCTGTGCTGGCGGAAGACCGATGCGATTGCATGGCTTGCCCGGACCCGGCGGCGTTTCGATGTCATCGTCGAGGATCTCTCGGTGCCCTGTGGTGGCGACGTGGAGAAGCCGGAATCGACGTGGGAGATCGTGCCCCGGCTGATGGCGGGGCGCCTGGCCCCGGGCGGGCTGGCGGTCTTCAATCTTTTGCGACCGCCGGGCATGGGGTGGAGCCGGGGAATTGCCGACATCCAGAAGCCCTTTGCCCACGCCGTGCGCGCGGATCTCTTCGACTACCACAACCGCGTTCTCATCGCGTCCCAGGAGCCCTTCGAGCCGGGCCGTTCCGGGGAGGTTCTTCGGCAGGCCATGAGGGACCTGGGATCAACCCAGGCCTCGCGATTCCGCGTCCGTCAGCTCGCCTAGCCGGCCTAGTCCTCGAGGTACCAGTAGGAGTGGGCCACCCTGCCGCCGGTGCCCACCGCCCAAAGCTTGTTGAAGGCGACACGCTCCACATGGCCGTCGAGCAGGGTCACGTTTGCTCCGTTGTTGTGCACGGTCGGCCGCCCTGAATTGAAGGGGGTGTCCGGATAGGCCGCCATCGTGTCCGGCTGCTTGTCCCCGTTCATGTCCAGGGTGAACCGGTAACTGGTATCCACCGGCGAATAGACGTAATGCGAGATGGTATCCATGAACATCAGCGCGTCAGCCGGCCTGAGAATCCGCGTGACCTTGAGCGGCCGGACCCGGTCGCCGTAATAGAACGGCCCCGACAGAGGCTCCCCGTAGGCACCAAAGTTGGCCCCGATCCAGCAATTCCAGGTCCGGCCCGGCGCCGCCGCCGCGCCCTTCGAGAAGGGAACAGGTCCAAGGCTCCCGCCCGGACAGCTCCGCACCTCGTTCGTGAAGATGTCCGTCACGGCGAAATTCACGCCCTTCTGGGTGGTCTTGAGCACGTAGGGCGCCAGTTTCGCGTGCCAGAACTCCCTCGCGTAATCCGAGGAAAGGTCCCCAAACAAGGGCAACGCGTCATCGAACTCGCCGAGGTACATCTGGGTTCCAAAACTCCAGTTGCGCATGTTCGAGAGGCACTTCGTCTCCTTGGCCTTGGATTTCGCCTTGCCCAAAGCCGGCAACAGCATGCTCGCCAGAATCGCGATGATCGCGATCACCACCAGGAGTTCAATCAGGGTGAAGGCCCGGCTCCGTCCACGCTCAAAAGTTTTTTTCATGGAGGCTCTCGCTCTGGGTTATGGCTTCTCCCCGGAAGGACCCCCGAAGTCAATTCACGGATTTATTTGAACCATCAAATTCTTGCATGCTTGGGATGACCGAATTGCCCACCCTTCGAGCCCGCCCATCCGCGCGCAGCCCGACTCGGCGTCACACCTGCGGACCCCATGCCGTCCCCGCCCTGTCGGGAAACCAGTCCGTTTAGCAAGTTCGGGCGCGCAGCCCCCTCGGCCCACGCGCCCGATGTCGTCGCTCCTCCCCACTCCCCACTCCCGACGACGCACGACGCACCACGCACGACGCACGACCTACTCCCCACTCCCCACTCCCCACCCCAAAGCTCCGGGTTACGGAGCCAAAACGATTTGCCCATTGACCTGTCGCACCGGCATTTCACCGATGCTGATTTGGGCAAGTTCCGAAGCGGACAGCACGCTGTCGACTTCCACCCGGTCCCCGGTCGAACTGGTGGTGTCACCCATCCATCCTTCAATGCGGAGCCTGCCTGTGCCGACGAATCCGATGTCATCGAGATGGAGCACCCCGTTGACAGCATCATCAGACAACTGGATCACGGTGTCGTCAGCGCTCACACCGGCCGAGTTCACACCCACCACGAGTTTGTCCAGGGTCACATCCTTGTTGTTGAGGGTGATCACCGTGCCCCCGGAGCCCTCGCTCGAAGTCTGCAGGTCGGTCGTCGGCGCCTCGATGTCTTCGAAGAAGGTGATGTCCCTGCCCGCCTCCATAAAGACCAGCGAGGCGGCACCAAAGGCGCGCCAGTCCGTGACTTCAAGATGCTTGTTCGAGAACAGGCGACCGGTGAATGCGCTGTTGTTGCCGCCAAGTTCCACCGTGCTGCTTCCCTCGATCTGGATCACCACGTCCCCGGGGCCCGACAGCTTGCAGTTCAGGTTGTTGTCGATCTCCAGCTGCGCCGAGGCCCCCTCGACCACATGGATGGTCCGCGAACCCGACGTGAGGCCATTGACGCTTTTGACCACCAGCGTCGCGCTCTCCTGGAAGTTCAGCGCGTTCCACGAACCCCCCAGACTGCCATCTCGGTCCGCCGTCAGCACACTGCCGTATCCAAACACAATGTCGCCGGTGAACGTGTTCAACCGACGCAGGATCGGCGTCGCTCCGTCCGCGATGAAGACACCCCCGGTCCCGGCCAGCACGACATTCACGTCGGCCAGATCACGAAACTGGAAGTAGTTGGAGTACAACTTGGACTCCGTCCCTCCGGTGATCAGCGTTTCGCCCTCGAACAGGACGGAGGCGAGGTGTGGGGTGACGTTGGCGTTGAGATGAAGTTCCGAGGGATCCTGCGTGGAACCGCGCACGTAGAGCAGGGTGTGGGGGAGCGCGTTGCTCCGGGCCACGGTGAGACGCCCTTCCGACACATAGACCGCTCCAGCGAAGGTATTGGTCCCACCCAGGATCAGCTCCCCATCGCCATCCTTGTGCAATCCGGCGTAGGGAAAGTAGGAGACGCCATTGGTGTAGACCGCCCCCGTAATCGGCCCCTGGATGTCGAGTTTCAGTCCGTAACCGACGTCGAACACGCCTGGCGTCACCAGGTTCAGACGGCAGGCAACCGTGACCGGAGTTCCGCTATGGACGCGGATGTCGCCGGTGGAAAGGTTCAGGGTGTTTCCGCCGAGTCCGACGGCGGCGGGTGCCACGAGCTTCACATTGGTGGCGTTGCTGAACACCAAGCTGTTGGCCTGCTGGCTGCCGTAGATCGTGATCGTCTTGCCTGAACCGAACGCACTGCCCATCACCACATCCCGGGTCGAGGTGGGCACCTGGTTGTTGGACCAGTTGGGCGGCATGGACCACTGGGCGTTGGGCCCCCCACCATTCCAGGTGGTGGTGGCCGCGTGCAACGACAGCCAGGGCCCGCTCAAGGCCACCGTCAGGACGGGCAGGGAAAGCAGTTTGGAAAGGTTCATGGAATCGTCGTTTGATTTGAATTGGTTGGTCGTGCCGGCCTTCCTCCCAACTCCGCACCCCCTCCTTGGGCAGGTCGCGACGGGACGAAGACCGGACACGAACTACCGAAACGGAAAAATCCGCGAACGGTTGCAGAATAAATTCCGGGCCCCGGAAAGGCCGTCCCCTGCCCCCCAAAAAGAAAAACCCCCGCCGACAAAGGGCAGGGGTGGGAAACCGATTTCAGCCAGCGCTTCGAAGCCGGCGGATGTTCGAGGTGCGGGCGGATCATCCCTCGACGGGGAGTTTCCGGGCGACCGAAGTCACAGGCCGGCCGCGGAGTCCCGATCGAGGAAAAGCGTGCACTGCGGCTGAGTCCGAAGGATGGAGGCGGGGCAGGAAGTCGCCACCGGACCCCGGAGCATGTTGCGGACGGCCTGCGCCTTCCGGGTCTCGGGAGCCACGCACATCATCCGCTTCGCCGTGCACAAGGCAGGGACCGTGAGGGTCAGGGCGTACGGGGGCACGGTTTCCAGCGACGCGAAATGACCCTCACGCACCTGCTGGAGTTTGCAGGCGTCGTCGAGCTTCACCAGCTTCACCAGGTGCGGGTCGTCGAACCGGGCCACCGGCGGATCGTTGAAGGCGATGTGTCCATTCTCGCCAACGCCCAGGCAGCAAAGGTCGATCGGCTGGGCCTGCAGCAAGGCCGAGTAGCGGGCGATCTCATCCAAGGGCTGCTCCGCATCGCCCTCGAGATAGTGAAAGGCCTTCGGACGGACCAGCGACTCCACCCGCTCCCGCATGTAACGCCGGAAACTGGCCTTGTGATCCCCGGAAATACCGAGGTACTCGTCCATGTGAAACAGGGTCACCCGCGACCAGTCCACCCCGCCCAACGCCACGAGCCGGGCCAGGAACTGGATCTGGGAATTGCCGGTCGCCAGGATCGCCGCCGCGGATCCCTGGCGGTCCAGGGCCTCCCGGAAAATCTGCTGCACCTCCAATGCCACGGCCTCGGACATTTCGGCCTGGGTGGCATAGACGCGGACCGGGAGGGAATCGACTTGGAACGACTGGACCGGCTGAGGCTTGGACATCGTGATGAGCGGTTTGAGGAAGTGAAACGAACGGAGCGCGGACCTTAACGAACGATCTCCCCGCGTCGCAAGCCCCCGGCCTAACGCTGCACGCGCGCGTTGCCTTCCCAGATGCTCCAGACCTGACCTTCGTCCGCCGGCTGGGCGTAGTCGGTCAGCATCGTGGTCGCCAGTGCGCCGCTCGCCCATCCGAACTGGATCCACTTCTCCGGCTCCCAACCGCGAAGAATCGCGTAAAGCAGTCCCCCAACAAACCCATCCCCACCGCCGATGCGGTCGAGCACGGTGATCTCACGCGGTTCGACGACGAACCAGTCGTCCCCGGCCGCCATGATCGCGCCCCACAGGTGGCGGTTCGAATCCACCACTTCCCGGAGGGTGGTCGCGTAGGTGGAGGCATTGGGGAACGCCTTCTGCACCCGCTGGATCATCTTCTTGAACGCGGCGATTTCGCCCTTCAACCCCTTGCCTCCGCTCTTCGGCCCCTGCACTCCCAGGCAAAGCTGGAAATCCTCCTCGTTCCCCACCAGCACGTCCGACACGCTGGCAATCTCGCGGAATGCCTCGCCCAGTTCCTTTTCGCGCCCCTTCCAGAAGGACTCCCGGTAGTTCAGATCGAACGAAATGCGCGTCCCGTGCTTCTTCGCCACCCGCGCCAGCTCCAGACAGAACTGGCTCGCGTCCGGAGACAGCGCTCCGACCAGTCCGGACAAGTGAACCCACTGGACCCCTTCCCGGCCGAAGATGCGGTCGAGGTCGAAATCCTTCACGTTCAACGTCCGCCCCACCTCACCCGCACGGTCGTTCCAAACCCGCGGACCCCGGGAGCCCGTCCCGCTGTCCGCGAGGTTGAACTGGTGGCGAAAGCCCCAGGGCCCGCCCTGGGGCACCTCCGGTCCTTCGAAGTCGATGTTCCGGCTCCGGAGGTTGTCCTTGATCAGACGCGCGATCGGACTGCCCTTCACGAAGGTGGTGAGCACCTTCACCGGCAACCCGAGGAACGACGACACACTCGCCACGTTCGATTCCGCACTGGTGACCTGCATGGTGAACTGCCCCCCGCAATGCACCGGCTGCCCGTCGGCAGGCGTGATGCGGATCCCCATGCTCGTCGGGACAATCAGGGCGTACTTGCAGTCCTTCTTCAGCGAAATCTTCATGGTCGTCGGCTCGGGTCGTCTCGTCTCGGCTCGGGTCGCGTGCGGCAGGAATCAGTTCACCGAAGCCTTGGCTTCGAAGCCGGCCGACTTGATCACGGCCATCAGCTTCTCCGAGGAGACCCGGTTCGGGTTGAACACCACAGTGGCCGTCTTGGACTCGCTGCACACGTGGCTCTCGGACACACCACGAACCTTCGACAACGCCTTGTCCACCTTGTCGGAGCAGGCACCGCACGAGAGACCGTCCACGGCGAAAGTCATCTTCTGGGCGGAAACCCGGTACCCGGCTTTGCGAACCGCCGCCACAATGCTGTCGGGGCAGCACTGCTCACCGCTGTAGGAAACCGTGGTGAACTTCGACTTCGGACAGGTCTCGACCGCCGTCACCCCGGCCGTCTTGGACAGGGAGGCCAACAGGGCGGCGTCATCCGACCGGCGAAGCTTCAAGGACACCGACTGACCCGCCTTGCCCGCAGCGCAGCAGCCACTCGCCGCCGTCGCGCCAGCCTTGCACTCGGTTTTGCAGTCGGAGGCGCCCGCGCATTGTTCGTCGGCACGCGCCGCGACGAAGGACGAAACCGCCATCAGCAGGGCCGCCACCAAGGATCCACGAAGGAGATTCTTCATGGCCCAATCAATTCCGTTCCGCAGCCAGGAATCAAGCCGTTCGTTGGCAACTCTCGTGGAGCATTCAACGCCCGAACAAGCATCGGGAGAGGTTGGTCTGAAACCAATCCGGCTTTGACGGACCTGGCAGCCCCTCGCACGCGGGGAGAGCAATCCACCAGGCCGAAACCACAATCCTCTGGCATGCCGCCGCTGACAGGGGCTAACACCAGCGCCATGCGCGCTTTCGAATGGCTCCGCCAAAGGTTGCCGAGGTCCCGACCCGGCGCCTTGGTCTTAGCCTTCGGACTCGGCCTTGGAATCTGCGCGGTTCAGGCGCAAAACCAGAACTCTTCCCCCACCACCCCGCCGCCCCCAGCCCCCAGTGCCTCGCCCAGCGTCGCCCCGGAGGCCGTCGCCGACGCCCTGGTCTTCGATGCCCTGGTCAAGGAACTGGAAGGCAAGCCCGGCGAAACCTCGTTCACGTTCACCTTCGCGTTCACCAACCACGCCCCTTCGACCGCGGTCATCGATTCCGTCCGCACCTCCTGCGGCTGCACCATCGCCAAAGTACCCTCCATGCCCTGGACCATCCCCGCCGGCGGCCGGGGCGACTTCTCGGTGGTGCTGGACGGCACCGGCAAGCAGGGGCTGGTGAGCAAATCGGTCTGGGTCAGTTCCTCCCTCGGCTCGAAGGCCCTGACCGTGCGTGCCCTGGTGGCCGAGAACCCCAACGCCGGCGTGGGTGGCAACGAGGATCGCCTGCGCAACATGCAGATCGCCCAGGCGGACCGGTTCACGATCTTCCGCGGCGAATGCGCCAGCTGCCACGCCAAGCCCGCCGAAGGCCGCCTCGGCGCCGCCCTGTACCTTTCCGCCTGCGCCATCTGCCACGATTCCCACAACCGCGCCTCCATGGTCCCCGATCTCCGACGTCTCGGCCATCCCACGGACCGCGAACACTGGATCAAATGGATCACCTTCGGCCGGCACGGCTCCCTGATGCCCGCCTTCGCTTTCTCCGAAGGCGGAATCCTCTCGGATTTCCAGGTCGATAGCCTGGTGGATTACCTGTCCCGGACCCTCGACGGTCTCCGCCTGCTCCCGCCGGTCAGGCCCCTCACCGGCAGTGCCGAATCCCAGGCCCCATGAATCCTGTCGCCCAACGCGGGCTCCTGATCACCTTCGAAGGTTCCGAAGGCTGCGGCAAATCCACCCAGGTGGCCCGGCTCGCCGCCCGACTTCGCGGACTGGGCTTCGGGGTCCGTGAACTGCGTGAACCGGGAGGCACGGCGCTCGGCGAGGAAATCCGGCACACCCTCAAGCACAGCCCGGCGGGGAGCGGGATGACCCCGGAGGCCGAGCTGCTCCTGTTCAATGCCGCACGCGCCCAACTGGTCCGGGAAGTCATCCGCCCCGCCCTGGCCGCCGGAGAAATCCTGCTGTGCGACCGTTTCCTCGATTCCACGCTGGCGTACCAGGGCTGGGGCCGCGGGCTGGATCGAAAGCTGGTGGAAACCGTCCTGGACATCACGGTCGGCCCCACCCTCCCGGATCTCACCCTGCTCCTGCGCGTGGCTCCGGAAATCTCCTCCGCCCGCCGGCGGATGCGCCCCCCGGAAAAGGCCGGGGCGGAACCGGCGGCCGCGGACCGCTTCGAAGCCGAAAGCCGCGCCTTTTTCGAACGTGTGGAAGCCGGATTCGCCGTTCTGGCGTCGGAAAACCCCCGCAGGATGCGCGTCATCGATGCCGGCGGGACGATCGAAGAGGTTGCAGGGCAAGTTTGGCAGGAGTTGCAACCGCTTATCGCGGCACGACTTGAGGACGGGCAGGGAGGTGCCGCGCAGGATTCGCGCAAATGATCCGTTGACACCGATCCACCTTCTGAGCCAATTTCACCGCCCTTTTTCAGGGATAGTCCTATGTACGCGGTTCTAGAGACAGGCGGCAAACAGTACCGGGTCGCAGCCGGCGACAAATTGGAAATTGAGCACCTCGAAATCGAGGCGGGGCAACCCGTCACGTTTGATCGTGTGCTCCTCGTCAATCGTGACGGCCAACTGAGCATCGGGGCCCCTACGGTCCCCGGAGCCAAAGTTCTGGCCGATGTGCTTGAGCACAAACGGGGCGAGAAGGACATCATCTGGAAGATGAAGCGCCGCAAGGGCTATCACAAGAAGCAGGGGCACCGTCAGGAACTGACGGTCGTTCAGGTCAAGGAAATCCAAGCCTAAGGATCCACAGCCATGGCACATAAAAAGGGTCAGGGAAGTTCCCGCAACGGTCGCGACAGCCATAGCAAACGCCTCGGCGTGAAGCGATTCGGCGGCGAACTCATCCTCGCCGGCACCATCATCGTCCGCCAGCGCGGCTCCAAGTTCATCGCCGGCAAAAATGTCGGCGTCGGCCGCGACTGGACTCTCTACGCGCTCACCGACGGCCGCGTGAAGTTTGATACCCATCTCCGCCGGGTGAACATCCTGCCCGAGGCGATTCCGGTCGAACCCGACCAGAACTGAATCCGCCCAAGGTTGGTTCGCCGCACACGAATTCGGGCGAGGCTGCGGCCTCGCCCTTTTTGCTTCCCAAGACCTGAATGTTTGTTGACGAAGTCAAGGTGATCGCCCGCGCCGGCCACGGCGGCAAAGGCTGTGTCGCGTTCTGCCGCGAGGCCTATCGCCCCAAGGGCGGCCCCGATGGCGGCAACGGCGGCCGGGGTGGGGACGTGATCCTCGAGGCGGACCACGACCTCAACAACCTGATCAACCAGTTCTACCAACCCCGCCTGATCGCCCGCAACGGCGACCATGGCATGGGCAAGGGCATGGACGGCCATGCCGGCAAGGACCTGATCGTGAAGGTCCCCTGCGGCACCCTCGTCTGGCGACTCCCGGACACCCCCCCGGAAGCGCCGGCGGCCGAGGAGAACGACGAAGACGACGCCGACAACGACGGGGACAGCGACGACGAAACATCTGCCAGCAAGGAATCGCCGTCCGACGATCCTTCCGAGAAACCCCTGCTCAAGGCCAGCGGCAGTCACCGCCCGATCATCCGCGCCGCCGGACCCGCGCGCGCTGTCGAAATCGATCTCTCCGCCGAAGACGGCGACGAAGAGGAATCCCATGAGGATGGCCGGGAACTCGTCGCCGACCTGACCGTCCACGGCCAGCAGTTCATCCTCTGCAAAGGCGGACGCGGCGGTCTCGGCAACCGCAATTTCGCCAATTCCGTCCGTCAGGCCCCCCGCTTCGCCCAACCCGGCGAACCCGGCCATGAAGGCAATTACGTCCTCGAGCTGCGCATGCTCGCCGACGTCGGACTGGTCGGATTCCCGAACGCCGGGAAGTCCACGCTCTTGACCGCGGTCTCCAAGGCCCGCCCGAAGATCGCCCCCTATCCTTTCACGACGCTCACCCCGCAGGT
Source organism: uncultured Verrucomicrobiota bacterium (assembly GCA_964476125.1). Classification (GTDB taxonomy): domain Bacteria; phylum Verrucomicrobiota; class Verrucomicrobiia; order Limisphaerales; family CAIMTB01; genus CAIMTB01. The sequence continues at coordinate 11,856 of CAYZAE010000073.1, forward strand.
GGGCATCATGGAGTACGTTGATTTTCGTCGGATCGTGGTCTGCGACGTTCCCGGGCTCATCGAAGGCGCCCACCGCAACGTCGGCCTGGGCCACGCCTTCCTCCGTCACGTCCAACGCTGCCGGTTCCTCGTTCTGGTTCTCGACATGGCTGGAACCGATGCCCGGGCTCCCTGGGATGATTACCGCCAGTTGATCGACGAACTGGGGCTTTACGACCCCGCGCTGCTCGAGAAACCGCGCATGGTGGTCGCCAACAAAATGGATGAACCGGCCGCCGAGGCGAACCTTCGCCGGTTCAAACGCCGGGTTCCCCGCACCCACATCCTGCCCATGGCCGCCGGTTTCGACGAAGGCATCGACGCCTTCCGCCAGGCGATCCGGGAAGCGGTCGACGAGGCTTCCGCCAGCTGATTCCGCTCGGAAGCCCCTGGTCTTTGCGCTGCCCGACGGCTCCGGGGGCCCATCGCCCAGCTTTTCCTGCTGACTTCGCCCCCGCCTCAGGCCCGTTTGCGGCGCCGAATCAGGTGGTTCGCAAACAGGAGGCCGAGAGCCACCAGGCCGAGCAGGGCCAATCCCGGCGCCACCACCGCAACGGCGCTGGTGGCCAGTGCCCCGCCCAGTTCCCCGGTGGAAACCACCGGATTGGAAACGCCTCCCGTCAGGGTGAAACTCGCGCCTCGTGCCGCCACGGTTCCCGTTTGAACGGTGGCCGCCAGTCCACCCCCGGCAATGATGGCCAGGGACCACCGCACCAGGGGGTCCATATCAACCGCCATGGCCGCCACCATCGTGCTGCCTGCCACCACCGCCGCCGGAGAGGCAAGGGTGTCGAGGGCGTGATCGAGCCACGGAATGTAGTAAGCACCCACCTCCAGGACCGTCGCCAACCCCAACGCCAGCAAGGCGGTATTCGATCCAAGCCAGGCGAAGTCGGGGGAGGGCTGGATCATTCCGGCCCGCGCGGCGATGCCGGCAACCAACAGGGGAACAAAAACCCGGAACCCACAGGCCGCCGCCAATCCAAGTCCGGCCAGCACACTGAAAACGGTATCCATGACCCCGCCCTCACCCCGGTCCCCACGGCCAGGTTGCAGCTGATTTTAAAACCTATCCACGATCCCACCTCACCACCGTGTCCCGGGTCGCCCAAACCGGATCTTGGTCGGGATGATCCAGATTGAAATGCAGTCCCCGGCTCTCGGGACGCAGGAGGGCACAGCGGACAATCAACTCCGCCACGGTCGCAATATTCCGAAGCTCCAGCAGATCCCCGGTCACCGTGAAATCCCAATAATGCTCGCGGATCTCCTCCTGCAGGCTGGCCAGCCGTTTCGCCGCACGCTGCAACCGCTTGTTGGTGCGAACGATCCCCACGTAATCCCACATCGCCCGCCGGATCTCGTCCCAGTTGTGGGACACCACCACCAATTCGTCGGCGTCGTGGGCCTGGCCCGTCTCCCAGGGCGGAATCTCCTCCACCACGGCGGGGGCCGAGCTCTCGAGCAGTAATTTGGCCGCCCGACGCGCACAAACGACCGCCTCGAGGAGCGAATTGCTGGCCAGCCGATTCGCCCCGTGCAACCCGGTGCAGGAAACCTCCCCAATCGCCAGCAGGCCCGGCAACTCCGTCCGCCCATCCACCGTCGTCACCACCCCGCCGCATTGGTAGTGCGCCGCCGGCACCACCGGGATCGACTCCTTCGTCATGTCGATCCCGTACTTCAGGCAGGTCTGATAGATGTTCGGGAAATGCGAAATGATGAACGGCGCCGGTTTGTGCGTGATGTCCAGCGTCATGCAGTCGGCGCCGGTGCGTTTCATCTCCGAATCGATCGCCCGGGCCACGATGTCGCGGGGGGCCAGTGATTTCAGGGGATGGTAACGCTCCATGAACTCCACCCCGTCCGGCGTCTTCAACACCCCGCCCTCCCCCCGCACCGCCTCGGAAATCAGGAAGGACTTGGCCCGGGGATGATAGAGGCAGGTGGGATGGAACTGGATGAACTCCATGTTCGCCACCGGCACACCCGCCCGCCACGCGATCGCCACCCCGTCGCCCGTCGCGATGTCCGGATTCGTGGTGTACAGGTAGACCTTCCCGCACCCGCCAGTGGCCAGCACGGTGGTCGGGGCGGCAAAGACCTTCACCTCCCCCGTGAACCGATCCAGGGCATAAACCCCGATGCACCGGTCCTCCCCGGTCAGGCCCAGCTTCCTGCGCGTGATGAGATCGATGGCAATGTGGTTCTCGAAAAAGCGGAGATTCGGCTCCCGGCTGGCCGCCGCGAGCAACGCCCGCTCCACTTCCCGCCCGGTCATGTCCTTGTAATGCAGCACCCGCCGCTTCGAGTGCCCTCCCTCCCGCGTCAAATGCGGCTCCCGCTCCCCCGCCCCCCCGGGAACCACCATCTCGTCGAACTGCATCCCAAAACCCACCAACTCCGCAATCGCCTCGGGCCCCTCCCCAATGATGGTCCGGACAATGTCCTCCCGGCACAACCCCGCCCCCGCCTCCAGCGTGTCCCGCACATGGCTCTCCACCGAATCATCACGCCCCAGCACCGCCGCAATCCCGCCCTGCGCCCAATTCGTGTTCGAATCCGCGCTCTGCTTCTTGGTGATGATCGCCACCCGCCCATGGCGCGCCACCTTCAGCGCCAGAAAAAGCCCGGCAATCCCACTGCCCAGGACCAGAAAATCAAAGCGCTCGGGAGCAGCCATGAATGAGCGTCCGCCCGGACGCGTCTTCTTGGCAAGCAGTCGCTGTTCCCGCCCCTCCCGGCTCCGCCGGCCGGAAGTCGTGCCAGAAGTTCTGGTTTGACCGCGGGGGCCAAGTCCATAAGTTCACCTGCACGTCGATAACCCCATTCCCAGCTATGCAGAAGACCGTTCAAGACCCCCGTCCGGACTCCTCGAACCGTCGGGATTTCATCAAGAAAAGCGCCACTGCCGCCGCCACCGTCGCGGCCGTGAACCAGTTCAAGACACCCGTCTACGGACAATCCCAGGCGCCGTCCTCGGGCCGGGTCCTGGGCGCCAACGACCGCGTCAATGTCGGCTTCATCGGCATCGGACCGAACATCGGCAAGGAGCACTTCGAGAACTTCGTCAAGAACGCCGGCACCTATAACTCGTCCATCGTCGGCGCCTGCGACCTCTTCAACAAGCGCCGCGACTGGGCCAAGACCACCGGCAACCTCAAGGACGCCGACGTCACCGCCGAATACCGGAAGCTTCTCGATCGGAAGGATGTCGACGCCATTCTGATCGCCACCCATGACGTCTGGCACGGCAAGCTTTCCATCGACGCCATGGAAGCCGGCAAGCACGTGTACTGCGAGAAGCCGATGACCCGCTACCTGGGCGAAGCCTTCCAGGTCTACGACGTGGTCAAGAAGACCGGCCGCATCTACCAGGTCGGTTCCCAGGGCTGCTCCGCCCTCGGCTGGCACAAGGCCGCCGAAATGATCCGCGCCGGCAAGATCGGCATGCCCGTCTGGGCCCAGGGCTTCTACTGCCGCAACAAGCCCAAGGGCGAATGGAACTACACCATCGAGAAGGAAACCCTGCCCGAGAACATCGACTGGGACACCTGGCTCGGCCCGGTCTCCAAGCGTCCGTTCAGCGGTGAATTCTTCCATCGCTGGCGCAAGTTCTACCCGTTCTGCGCCGGCCTGCTCGGGGACCTCGCCCCGCACCGTCTGCACCCGCTCATGCTCGCCACGGGCAATCCCGAATTCCCGAAGCGCGTCGCCTGCATCGGCACCAGCAACGTCTTCCCGGACAAACTCGCCGAACCCGGCACCCCCGCCCGTGACGTGCCCGAGCACCAGCAGGTGATCGCCGAGTTCCCCAGCGGCATGCTCATCACCGTGACCTGCAGCTCGGTCAGCGAAAAGAGCCCCGGCTTCGTCATCTACGGCAGCAAGGCCTCCCTCGAAATCGGCAACATGGGCGAACGCATCAAGATGGTGCCCGAACGCGATTACGCCGAGGAAGTCGACCCCGAGGACGTCACCGGTCTGCAACCCGAAACAGTCCCGAACCACGAGCGGAACTGGCTCGATTCCATCCGCGCCAACAAACCCGCCAACGCCAACGCCGAACTGGCCATCCGCGTCCAGACCGTCGTCTCCCTCGCCGAAATCTCCGAGCGCCTCAAGATCGCCTGCCTCTTCGACGAGAAGACCCGCAAGATCACCAACGACGCCGGCAAGGAAATCACCCCGATGACCTACGGTTGGACCACCCCCAACCTGTCCTGAGCCGGGCACCACGGCGTTCCTCCGGGAATCGTCCCCCGATCCGCAATCCAAGGCCGCCGTCCCCACGGCGGCCTTTCTCTTTCCCGCTCCCACCCCAATCCCGCCCACTCCCACCCACCCACTCCCCATGCCCAGCGCCACCGTCCGCCTCGCCTGCGCCGCCATGGCCACCCGGTTCGAGTTCGTCCTGCACGGACCCCACGAAGCCCGGCTCCGCGCCGCAGGCGAGGAGGCGCTCGACGAAATCCGCCGGATCGAATCCCGCCTCAGTCTCTACCGGCCCGACACCGAAATCGCCGAGGCCAACCGCCACGCCGCCGACCGACCGGTCCGGCTCAGTCCCGAAGTGTTCCAACTGCTCCAGCACGCCCTCCTCCTCTCCCGCGCCACCGACGGCGCCTTCGACATCACCGCCGCCCCCCTGCTCCGCGCCTGGGGGCTCATGGGCGGATCCGGTCGCGTTCCCGATCCCGGGGAATTGGAAGCCGCCCGCGCCTGCGTGGGTTCCACGCTGGTGGTCCTCGACGAGGCGGAGTTCACCGTCCGATTCGCCCGGCCCGGAGTGACGATCGACCTCGGCGCCATCGGCAAGGGCTACGCCCTCGATCGCGCCGCCGAATCCCTGCGGGAAAACGGGGTCACCAGCGCCCTGCTCCACGGCGGCACCAGCTCGGTCGTCGCCCTCGGTCGCCCCCCCGAGGAAGTGGCCGAGGCATGGCGGATCGCCATCGAGGGTCCGGCACCGAGCCTCACGTCCCCCGCCGGCACACCGGCGCGAGATCCGGACCACCCCATCGCTGTGGTGGAACTTCACGACGAGTCCTTCGCCGTGTCCGCCGTCTGGGGCAAGGGATTCGAGTCCGGCGGCCGGTTCTATGGACACGTGCTGGATCCGCGGACGGGATGCCCCGTCGACCACGTCCTCCTCGCCGCCATCGCCCTGCCTTCCGCCACCGAATCCGACGCCGTCTCCACCGCGCTGCTCGTGCGCGGGGCGGAAATGGTCGAGCGCTTGCGATCCCCTGAATCCCCCGGCCGCTGCCTCGTGCTGGAACGTTCGCCCGAACCTCCGGGTTACCGGGCGGTCTCCCACGGCATCCCCGCCACCTCCGGCTAATCCAACTCCCCCCTCCCTTCTCCCCGCTCCCTTCTCCCAGCTCCCCACTCAATCAAGGCGATCCCAGAGTCGTCCCAGGATATCGATCAACAGCGCGACCTCCGCGAACAACGCCGCGGCGGCCACCAGGGCTCCGGGCACGACCGCAGTCCACGGACCGGCCGCCCAGGAAACCGCGGCAAACACCCCGCCGCCGAGCAGGGCCGCAGGAATCAGCGCGAGGAGAAAAGCCACGGTCTGACCGGCAAAAACGATGATCTGCTGACCCATCACCTCAAAGCCCCCCCGCGGTTGTCCCGGCACCGGCAGAACCCACGCAGGAAACAAAAGCACCGCGAGGTTCTGCAACCCCAGGCCCAGCAAGGACAGCGCAGGCCCCATCAAGGAGGCGGCCACCACCACCGCCAACCGCCGCAACACACCGTCCAAACCGTCCCCCACCCAGTCCGAAGGCAGAAACGCACCGCACACGGTCGAGGCCAGGACCTGCACCGTTCCCAGGACCGCCCACGGCGCCAGCAACTCGCCCAGGACGACCTCGCGTCCGGTCAGCGGCAGGGACCGCAGCCAGTCCGAGGCATGGACCAGATCCATCCGCAGATCAAAACGGGCGGCTCCCGGGCCCAGGATCACCGAAGCCCCCGCGATCACGCCGGCAACCACCGCCACCACCCCACGCCAGGGGGCATCCCCGGCCAGGGCCGCGCCGAGAAAAACCATCGGAAACATCATCGCCAGGAGCGGGATCAAAGACCGCCCGCGAAACGCAGCCCCGGCCGCGATCAGGTTCTTCCAACCGATCGCCACCCAGGCGCGCCCCTCCGGGGGCAGATCGAAAAGCACGGAACGCCGCCGATTCAACGACCGGAGACTCGGCGGCACCGCCCCCTGCCCTGCCGCGGCATGCCGTTCCAGGGTCGCACGAGCGTCCTGCACCGAGGCCTCCTCGAAGGCCACGTTCGCCCGCAGCACCCAGAAATAATGGATGCCCACCAGCCCCAGCACCACCGGCAGGGCCGTCAAAAATTCCCCGGCATCGCGCGTCACCGCCAAGCGGACCACACACCGCAGCGGCGCCAGAAGCCAGGCGAGGGGCGGCGCACCCGAGAGCGCCACCAGCCAGGACCGCAGCGCCTCAACGTCCCATTCCTCCAGCGGCGGCAGACTGGGAAGCGTGCGCCAGGCCCACCACATCGTGCCCCCCAGCACCACCGCCACGGACATCCCGACGATCAGGCGCCGACGCCACTCGCCCAGGCCCCGCTCGAACAACCACGAGCGCGCAAAGGAAACCGCGAGGCCGTGCAGCTGGAAAAAGAAAAGCCCCACCCACCACCCCACCACCGACATCCAGGCCCCGTGGCCCCGCCAGAGGCGCCCCGAAAAAAGGCAGAGCACCAGGGACGTGAACAGCAGGCCCATCTGCCAGCTCAACAGCTTGTAATGGATCAGTCCCCGGCGGCTCACCGGCGCGGGAAAGAGGAACTGCACCTCCGCCTCCGAGAATTCCAGAGCCGCGCGGCGCGAGGGAAAAACCCAGTACATCACCATCAACGCGAGCATCAACAGCGCCCCCCCGACCTCCACCATCAGGCGGACCTCCGGGCCCATCTCTCCTCCCGCAAATCCCGCGGGAGGACGAACCCCGTGCGCGATCGCGCCCCGCAGAAACGCGAAATAAAAATAGAGCAGCCCCACGATCCCGCCCGCCAGGTACTTCGGCTCGCGCAATCGCCGGAGCCGCGAGATCACCCGGTTCTTGACCGAGAGCACCCGGAGATAAAGGAAAGCCCCGATCACCTCAGGCCTCCTCCGTCCTCGGTGTTGGTGGTCCGTACCCGGTCACCCTGAGAAACACCTCCTCCAGGCTCGCCTCCGTCTGTCCGGCCGCAAACCGCCCCACGATCTCCGTCGGTGTGCCGAACGCCACCTGGCGTCCACGGTTCACGATCAGGACATGCGAACAGATCTCCTCCAGCAGATGCAGGAGATGCGAACTGATCACCACCGCCGCCCCGTCCCGCGCCCGTTTCAAAATCGAATCCTTCATCCGCCGGATGCCCAGGGGATCAAGCCCCGTCAGCGGTTCATCGAACACCAGCACCCGCGGTCCATGGAGAAATCCACACGCGATCATCAGCTTCTGCCGCATGCCGCGAGACAGCTCCGCCGGAAGCGCATCCCGCTTGTCGGTCAGATCCAGTTCCTCCAGCAACGCCGCCGCGCGCGCCTCGAAATCCATCACCTGCCGGATCCGCGCCGTGAAGACCAGGTGCTCGCGCACGGTGAGATACTCGAACAACCGCGGCTCATCCGGCAGCCAGGCCAGCACCCGCTTCGCCCCCACGGGATCGTCCGCCAGATCATGGCCCCCCAGTCGGACCGTTCCCCGGGTGGCCGGAATCAACCCGCACAAACAACGCAAGGTGGTCGTCTTGCCCGCCCCGTTCGGTCCCACCAAACCCAACACCTCCCCAGGCTGCACCGAAAACGATAGTCCATCCACCGCCACGAACTCGCGGTACAGCTTCGTCAATCCCTCGACTTCAATCATGGGCCCGGCTCCACCCTCCCGGCCGCGGCCCCGGCACGTCAAGACGTGGCTCCTATCCCGCCGCCCAATGTTTTGCGCCATGGACCGGCCTCCCGCTAGGCTCCCCGCGATGCGACCGGTCCTGCCGTGGCGGTTCGAACCCACCCTGCGCTTCCTCGCGATGCTCCCCATCGTGATGACCGCCGCCATTCTGGCCACCGAACTCATCGCCCGCGCCACCCTGGGCAATTCCCCGACACGCCCCGCCTGGCTGCTCGCCGCCGGCACCGGACTGATCCACGTCCTGACCTTCGCCCTGCTCATCCCCCTGCTCGACGCCCATCGATTCGACTGGAAGGACGCCTTCGGACTTTTCCGCCGGGGCTGGATCCGGAACAGCCTCACCGCCGCCGCTCTCACCCTTCCCGCCCTCGCCGTCGCCTGGCTGCTCCACCAGGGATCGGGCTGGGCGCTCGACCAATTCTCCGTCCCCCACGACCAGCAGGCCGCGGTCGAGGCCGTGCGCGGCGCCGACCGCTGGTGGGAACGGCTGATGCTCTTCACCTTCGCCGCCGTCACCGCCCCCATGGCCGAGGAGGTGGTCTTCCGCGGCATCCTCTGGCCCGTGGCGCGCGAACGCGGCTGGAGCTGGCGCGGCGCCCTGCTCATCGCTCTCGCGTTCGCCGTCATCCATGCCAATGCTGCCGCGTTCGTCCCGCTGACGTTCCTCGGACTTTTCTGGACCTGGCTCTACGAACGCAGCGGGGATCTCTCCGCTCCCATCCTCAGCCACGGTCTGTTCAACGCCATCAACTTCCTCTCGATCGTCGCCGCCGGTCCCGCCGCCTCCTCCCCCTCCCCGTGAAAGAATTCGAACTCATCGCCCGGCTCACCCGGGACCTCCCCCCCCACCCCGCCGTCGTCGCCGGGCCCGGGGATGACTGCGCTCTCGTCGACCTCGGAATCCCCGACCGTTACGTCGTCCTCAAAACCGATGCCGTGGTGCAGGGCGTCCATTTCACCCGCGAAACGCCCCCCGCCAAAGTGGGACGCAAGGCCCTCGCGCGGGTGCTCAGCGATTTCGCCGCCGCCGCCGCCACCCCCACCGCCGCCCTCATCACCCTCGGCCTTCCCTCCGACTACGACACCGCCTGGGTCGAGGACGTCTATGCCGGTCTCCGCGAACTCGCCGCCCACTGGAACGTCGCCATCGTCGGCGGAGAAACCACCACCTCCCCGGGCAACATCCTCCTCTCCGTCGCCGCCGTGGGCACCGTCGCCAAGGATCGCACGGTTCGCCGCTCCGGTGCCCGTCCTGGCGACGCGCTCTTCGTCAGCGGCGAACTCGGCGGTTCGCTGGACGGACGCCACCTCGATTTCGAGCCGCGCCTCGCCGAGGCACGCTGGCTCGCCGATTCGTTTCCGATCCATGCCATGATCGACCTTAGCGACGGCCTGGCCGGCGATCTCCGGCACCTGCTCGACGCCAGCCGCATCGGGGCCGAGCTGTTCCAGGATTCGATTCCCATCAGCCGCGCCGCAAAGAACCGGGCCCGGGGCGGGGACGGCTCGAAACCGGCGCTGCTCGCGGCCCTGTCGGACGGCGAGGATTTCGAACTTCTCTTCGCCGTGCCCAGCCGTGATGCCGTTCCCCTGCTCGATGGCTGGAAACTCCGCTTTCCCGACGTGCGGCTGACCTGCATCGGGCGGTTCGTCGAATCCCCCGGTCTCAAGCTGCGGACGAAAAAGGGCATCCGCGACCTCGCCGAGCATGGCTACACGCATTTCGCATAGCGCGGAGGAAACCTTCCAACTCGGCGTCGAACTGGCCGGCACCGCCACCCGCGGACTGGTGTTCGGGCTCACCGGCGACCTCGGCAGCGGGAAGACCCAACTGGTCAAGGGTCTCGCCCACGGCCTCGGCATCCGCACCCGACTCCAGTCCCCCACCTTCTCGCTGGTGCACGAATACCACGACGGCTCGCTCCCTCTGTTCCACCTCGACCTCTATCGTCTGGAATCGTCCCACCAGATCGTCGCCGCCGGGCTGGAGGAATACTTCACCCCGCGCGACGGCATCGCAGTCATCGAATGGTTCGAACGCTGGGAAGGCCCGCCCCCGCCGCGTCTCTGCCGAATCCAGCTCCGGCACGAAGGCGAGAACTCTCGTCGGATCGAAATCCTCCATGAACCTGCTCGCGATTGAGTGCTCCTCCGACGACCGCTCCGTGGCGGTCGCCCGGGACGGTCGGATCCTGGCCTCCGCCTCGCGTCGCGCCGGACGCTCCACGCCGCTGTTCGAAATGATCACGGGCGTTCTCGCCGAAGCCGGGATCGAACCGGTCGCGATCGAGGTCCTCGCTCTTGGGCTCGGCCCTGGATCCTACACCGGCATCCGGGGCGCCATCGCCGCCGCCCAGGGATGGGCCCTCGCACGCGGCACGCGGCTCCTGGGGATCAGTTCCGCCACCGCCTGCGCCCATCGCGCCCGGCAACTCGGCCATCGCGGCCCCACGGCGGTCATCATCGACGCCCAGCGCGGGGAATTCTACCTGGCCACGTTCGATCTCGGAGAACCCGCCGACCACGACCCCGCACCCGCACCGGTTGCCCTTTCCCCGCTCCGACTCGCCACCCGCGCGGACGTCGAACAGGCGATCCGCGACGGCCTCCAGCTGGTCGGCCCCGAGCCCGGGGTGTCCTGCGGATTCGCGATCACCCCGGTCGTTCCGCACGCCGAATCCGTGGCCGCACTCGCCTTTCCCCGCACGGACTGGGTGAAGCCCGAAAGTCTCGAACCGATCTACCTGCGCGAAACCGCGTTCGTCAAAGCCCCGATCCCGACGGCTTTGCCCCTGCCGCCCGGATGAGATCCTTGAGCAGGGCGTCGAAATAGTCCGGAAGCTGGGGGCCGAAAAAGGACATGACCCGGGGTTCGTAGCCGCTCATCCCATAGTACTTCGAAGGCACGACGTAACCCACGTAGTCGCCATTGAAGCTGGTGACCACCGCGTGCAGGGCCTTGGTGTGCGCCAGGGATTTCAGCTCCAACGCCAGTTCCCCGCTGTAGTCGCAGGGCGTCGATAACCAAAGCGCGTCGCCGATCCGCCAGGCCTGCAACCGGGTCTCGTGGCCCACAGGAAGAATCAGGCGTGCCACCCAGGGACGCAGCCGGACTCCCTCCGTGAGCCGCGCCTGCAACTCGGGAAGCCGCACCTCCAGGGTGGTCATCGACCACGCGATCCGATTGGTGAGTGAGACTTCCGCCAGCGCCTTGCCCGTCCGTTCCGCCAACGCCTCCCCCATCCGCTGGGCTCCCTCCGTTCCGCCCGCCGGCGGTTTCGGACTGTGGCTCCCCACCGCTCCGGCAAGAAACATCGCCAGAGTCACTCCCTGCCCCTCCACCGCCCGCTGCCAGAACCCCGGGTAATCGCCGCTGAACTCCAGGCAATCGCCCGAAAGCACCGTCGCATGGGCCGCAAAACTTCCGATGACCGCCCGCCCGCCGCCCTCGATCTTGCGGATGTCCAGAAGACTGAACTGGGAATCAATCGTCCCCCGATCCCCCACCAACCGGTTCCGGGTGAAGTCCGGCGCCCCGAAGGCCGCACGCCCCACCCGCGCCGGGGCCAGATCCGTCACCGCCAACACCGCGGCCTCGGCCAGCTGTCGCGCCATCCAGACCCGCACTCCCGGCTGGTACCCCCCCGCAAAAGCCTCCCCCACCCATCCCTGACCCCACCCTCCCAGACCGCAATGGGTGTGGGTCGCCCCGAAGTACACGTTCCGCCGTTCCAACCCCAACCGGCCACGCAGCCGTTCCATGGTCGCCTCCGCCACCTCCCGGGGGATGATCAAGGCATCCGCCGTCACCACCACACCCGTCTGCCCACCCACCGCAAAAGCCACCGCCTTCACCCAGACATCCTCCCTCACCCCCGTCGCCGGTTTTCCCTGCCGACTGCCATAACCCGCCAACGGCACCCACCGGAATTCACCACGCTCCGGATCGTCCTTCGCCGCTCCCGTGGTTGGGGTCAGCTTCACCCGCCCGAACCCGGCGCGCACCTCCCCCACCAGCGTCGGAATCGACCCCCCCGTCGCGGTCTCCGAAAACCTCTGGCGCGTCCACTCCGCGTAGGGCCGGCCTTCAAAAGGAGCCCGATCCACCCCCGTCAACCCCAACAACGCTCCCAGAATCCCCAGGACCCCAAGCCCAAGCCCGGCACGAAACACCCATCGCAACATCCTCGGCATGCCCGAATGCAACCACGGCCACGTTCCGAATCACAAAGACCAAAACCGGGTTCCGACCAACCCGACGGTAACCCTCCAGCCCCAAGACCAGTCTCACCGCGTGTGCTAGACTGGCTGCCCATGGACTCCCTGGTCCGCAGATTTCGTGCCCGATCGACGCTGATGCTCCTGTGGTTCGGCGCCATCCTCCCGTGGCCAGCCCTCGCCGCGGCTCCCGCGGGCTCCCCCCCCTCCTCCCCTCCTGCCTCCCGCAAGGACCGTCTCCTTCTCGTGCCACGCCCCGGCGTCGCCCGCGCCGACCTCGAGGATTTCCACCGGGGTCGCAAATCCCGGGTGCTTCGCGACTTCCCACGGCTGGGCGGCGTCCAGGTCGTCGAAATCGCCCCCGGCCAGACTCTAGAATCCACCCTCCAGGCCTGCCGCGCCCATCCCCTCATCCAATCCGCCGAACCGGATTACCTGCTCCATACCTGCCTCGCCCCCGACGACCCCTCCTACCGCGACGGCACCCAGTGGCACCTGAACAACACCGGACAATTCGGAGGCCGCGCCGGCGCCGACATCGACGCTCCCGAAGCCTGGGAGTTCCTCCATGACGCCACCGACGTCCTGGTGGCCGTGGTCGATTCCGGCATCCGCTACACCCACGAGGACCTCGCCGACAACCTCTGGACGAACTTCGGCGAAATCCCCGGCAACAGGATCGATGATGACCGGAACGGCTACGTCGATGACGTGCACGGCATCAATGCCGTCAATGGAAGCGGCAATCCCATGGACGACGTCGGCCACGGCACCCATGTCGCCGGAATCATCGGCGCGGTGGGAAACAATGGTCTCGGCGGTTCGGGCGTCGCGTGGAAGGTGAAGCTGATGGGGTGCAAATTCATCACCACCAGCGGCGAGGGAGCCACCTCCGACGCCATCGAATGCCTCGATTACGCACGGGCCATGGGCGCGAAGGTGATCAATTGCAGCTGGGGCAACACCGCCGCCTCCAGCAGCCTCCGCACCGCGTTCCAACGTCTCCGGGACAGCGGGATCCTGGTCGCCATCGCCGCCGGCAACGAAAGCCGCAACAACGACACCCTTCCCCAATACCCCGCCAACTACGACTTCGACAACCTGGTCACCGTGGTGGCGACCACGGCCGCGGATGGCTTCGCGGATTTCTCCAATTACGGCCTGACCTCCACCCACCTCGGCGCACCCGGCGTGGGCATCCGGTCCACCTGGGCCACCTCCGACCAGTCCTACTCCACCCAGAGCGGCACCTCCATGTCCGCACCCGTGGTCGCCGGCATGCTCGCCCTCCTCCGCGTCCGGTATCCCGCGGAAACCCCATCCCAGATCATCGAACGACTGACGGCCTCCACCGACACGCTCCCCGGACTCCAGAGCCGTTGCCGATCCGGCGGTCGCGCCAACCTCCGACGCGCGCTCTCCGAAAGTCTGTTCGCCAATTTCACCGCCTCCACCTGGCAGGGCAGCCCGCCGTTGGCCGTCCAATTCACCAACACCACCCGCGGCACCGTCAGCTCCCTGCGCTGGGACTTCGGCGACGGCGGCACCGACACCACCGCCTCGCCCACCCATGTGTTCCAGGCTGAGGGCAATTACACCGTGCGCCTTGAAGTCACCGGCCCCGATGGCACCCGAAGTTCCAAGAGCCAGACCGTGATGGTGGTGGGCAATTACCTCATTACCTCCGGCCCCTTCGCCTGGATCGATCCCTCGGCCATGACGCTCCTCCCGCTCGGGGACAACAGCATCAGCAGTCCGCAATCGCTCCCCTTCCCCTTCCCGTTCTACGGACAGACCTACGACGCCATCCGCATCGGGGCCAATGGCATTCTCGGCTTCTCCGCCGACGGCCTGGGCACCACCGCCAATGCCGCCCTGCCGTCCCAGGCCCTCCCCAACAGTGTGATCTGCCCGTATTGGGACAACCTCAACCCCGGCGCCGGCGGCGCCATCCGTCTCGGCACCATCGGCGATGCCCCCCAACGCAGCTTCGTCGTCTCCTGGGTGGATGTCCCCATGAACCAGGGCGGCGCCCGGCTCACCTTCCAGGCCGTGCTCGAGGAGGGCACCGGGCGCATCCGGTTCCAGTACCTCCAGGTCCAACCCTCCAGCACCCGCGGCGCCGGCCGTCGCGCCACCGTCGGACTCGAAAATCAAACCGGCCAGATCGCCGCCCGACACATCGTCGACGGTTCGCCCACGGTTCTCGCCAACCTCCAGACACTCGTCTTCGACCCCCACTTCGCCACCGGTCTCGCCATCACCCCCTCCTCCCGCCTCGCCTTTTCAGGCCCCGTTCGCGGCCCGTTCCAGCCCGAATCCGCCGCCTTCACGGTCATCAACTCCGGCCGTGTCCCGCTGAACTGGCACGCCAGCCATGCCGCCGCCTGGCTCGAGGTCTCCCCCTCCTCCGGCACCCTCGGACCCAACCAATCCATCGAGGTCATCCTCCAAACCACCCTGGCGGCCAACGCTCTGACCGCAGGAAGTTATCTCGATGCCCTCGAGTTCGTGAACGAGGACAACGGCCTGGGCAACACCACCCGCGAAGTCAGCCTCGCCATCAACGGCGGCGCCGGCCGTCTCGTCATCCACCCGGAGTCAGGTCTCGCCGGGGAAGGCCCCGTCGGCGGGCCGTTCTCCCCCGCCTCCAGGATCTACACACTCAGCAACGGAGGCGACGCCTCCCTGGAATGGTCGGCCATCGTGCAGGAGGATTGGGCGGAACTCTCCAGGTCCGGCGGCACACTCGGCCCCGGGGAAACCACCAGCGTGACGCTGGCCTTCGCAGGGACCGCCACCGACCTGCCCGCCGGAATCTTCGAGGACACCCTGGTGTTCACCAACCACACCGACGGTCAGGGCGGAGGGTCCCTCCCCGTGGAGCTCTCGGTCGGGGGCGCGCGCCGCCCCACGCTCGATCTCCAACGCGGCGGGTCCGGGGGAATGAGGCTCGAACTGCGCGGTCAACCAGGCGCGGGCTACGCCCTCGAACTCTCCAACAACCTCACCGGCTGGTCGGAACTCGTCACCGGCATTTTTCCCGCCGAGGGGTTGGTCATCCTCCCCGCCTCGCCACAATCCGTGGACCGGAGCTTCTATCGGGTCCGCTCGATTCCCTGAGGCCCGGCCGCCCGGTCACATCGCGACGTAGACGTGATGAACGTCGTCGTGATCGTCGATGGCGTTCAGGAAATCACTGACCTCCTTGCGCTGCGCGTCGGTGAGCTGGGGGCCATTCTTCCCGATGTAACGCATTTCGCTGGCGGAAACCTTCCAACCCGACTTGGCCAGCCACTTGCTGACCGAAGCGAGATCCTTGGTCTCGGTGAAGAACCGGGCGCCCTGCTCGCCTTCGGGAACTTCCTCCGCCTCCAGGGGCTCCACGTTCTGCGCTCCGGCCTCGATGGCATCGCCCTCGGCGTCGCGCGTCTTGTCCGCATGCGTCGCCTCCACCACACCCAGATGATCAAAGAAGAAGGCCACGCTGCCCGGGGAACCCAGGGCTCCGGCCTTGAAGAGATTCCGAATGTCGGGCGCCGTCCGGTTCCGGTTGTCGGTCAGGCACTCCACCATGACCGGCACCTTGTGCGGCGCGAACCCTTCGTAAACGACGTTCTCGTACTCGATCTTTTCATCGAGCAATCCCGCCCCCTTCTTGATCGCCCGCTCGATCGTGTCCCGGTAAACGCTGGCCTTCTTCGCCTTTTCCACCGCCACCGCCAGGCGTGGATTCAGGTCTGGGTCAGGCCCCCCCAGCTTCGCCGCGACCATGATCTCGCGGGTGAGTTTGCTGACAATCTGGCCCTTCTTCTGGGCATTGGCCTCCCGACCGGCTTGTTTCCATTGCGCACCCATGGTTCGGTCATCCTAGAACCAAGCCCCACGCGACGGGAACCCCCAAAAGTAATTGGCGGAGCGATGGCACAATGAGACGAGCGCTCCCGCATGCGGGATTTCGGGTTGTTGCAGCAGTCCCGAAGGACGCGCACCCGGCCTGACGCCGCGGCCCAGGTCTCGCTAAGGCCGCCTTACGGCAGGTGCTCTTTCGCTCCGCCATTACCACTAGAGCAGATCCCGACGGTTAAGGGAATGCCGGGTTGTTGCCAAAGTTGTTCACCAACGAACCCCACCCTACTCCACTTCACACTCCGCCAGAATCCGGTCGTACGTCTTCCGCGCATGGTCGTACGCCGCCCGCGCCTCCTCCTTTTCCCCCGCCGCAATGAACCGCTCCTTCTGCGACCAGCAACGGTCCACCCCCTCCCGGCACCACGCCACACTCCGACGCGAAGCCCGCACCGGCTTGTCACCCACCGTCACCCAGACCGGGTTGGTGTGGGAACTCGGCAGAATCCGCAACGCCACCCAGCTGCTCCGCTCAATCGGCACCTCGAACTCCATCTCCCGCACCGTGCCGTCCGCCACCAGGGTCTGGCGTCCCACCGGCAACCCGTTCACCAGCACTTCCACCGGCACTTCCCGGCTGTCGCCCACGCGCGCCCGTTCGATATGCCAGTAGGGTTGCTCCGAGTACTTGCGCTTGCGGATCACCCCATCCGTCGTCTCCGGCAACCGGGCCGCCACCCGCGCGGTGGCCTTCACCCGCGCCGGCGCCGGCAGCTTCAACTCGCTTCCGTTCCGGCCCATGACCTGGCCGTTGACCGCGAAATCCATCAGGTGACTGCGCCCGTCCGACACGTAGTTCCGCCCCTCCCGGATGCCCTCGCACCACGCCTCGTACTCCAGTTCCCGGTCGAGCTTCACATAACTCCTCCCCAGCCCCACCCGCTCCCCGTAGATGCACGGGAAATCGGTCTCCCCGCTAATCCGGGTCCGGAACCCTGCGTTCAAGGTGTGGTACCACATGTTCAATTCCCACACGTAGGGGGTGTCCACCGTGCTCATGAAATCCACGGCCGGCACCAACCGGCCATCCGGCCCCGGCACCTGATGGGTGACATCCACCACATACTCCACCGCCCCGATGCCGTCGTACGGGGGCACGACGTAGTTCGGCAACTGATCGGTCTCCACCTGAAGTCCCCAGCCGCTGTGCGCCGGACCGCAAAGGCCGCCCTGCCGTTTGCCCCAGCGCAGCGTGTTGAGGCAGAGGGTCGGCCAGTGATTCTTCGAGGCGCCTCCCGCCGGGATCTGCTCCTTCAACCGGAGCAGGCACAGGTGCCCGGATTGATGCGACCCGAACCCGCTCACCTCGACGTCGTACCGGAGCAGGTACGGGTACTTTGAAACCTTGTCGTCCTTCCCGGTGAAGAACTGCTTCTGGTAATCGAAGCACGGTCCCCAGGTGAGGTTCGCCCCGATCTTCAGATCCTCCCCTACGCAATGCCGGTACATGTCCGGCGCATGCACGCCCTCGGTCGGCTTGTTGTAATGCGCACAACCCGCCGCGTGAATGTGATGATCCCCCGACCACCATCCCGTCAGCGAGGGATCGATCCAACGCTTCGAACGAAACCGCAGGGTGGTGGGCTCCTTCCCGATCGAGACGTTCTCCAACGACGGGATCGACTCCGGCCCGCGCGAGAACTCGATCGAATAATGGCCCGCCGGCAACCGCAGGGTCTCCCCATGGGCGCGATAAACCTGGGGATGGAAAAAGAAATCCGGCGCCAGACGCTTGGCCGGGGACGGATACACATGCCCGCGACCGTCCCGCACCAGGAACGCCCCCACCGTCGGTTCCCCACGTTCGTCCCGCACTTCGAGCGTCACCGGCGTGGCCGGACGGCAATCGAACAAAAGATCCACCTCGTTGCGAAATCCCAGGTCCTGCGTGCCCTGGCCCACGTTGAACGACATGCGTCCCTCGCGCCGACCCTCGTCGCGGCTGTAGATCTGGATGATCCGGTACTCCAGCGCGAGCCCGCTCAGGGTCGCCCCCAGCGGCGGACGATCGAACATCTCGAACTCCATCCAGCGGTCGCGGACCTCGTCCGCCGGCGACTCATGGATGCGCCGTGAATTCGGACTCGACCCCTTCAGCGCCGCCGTTGTGCCGGCCTCGTTGTGGACCTTCACCAGAAACACCCGCCAGCCACCCTCGTCCAACTCCGGCCGCGCCGGCCCCGCCGCAACCTTCACCCGCATCTCCGGATTGATGTGCACCGCATACAGGCACCGGGCATCAAGAATCTCCTGCACCCGGCCCAGCGCCGATTCCCCCTCCCCCCGAATCGCCGTCTCAAGCGACTCCCGCACGGCCCCATCCAGGGGCGCGCCCAACGTCTGCAAGGCATCCGCCAGCCGGCGCGCCTGCGCCGCCACCGGCTGCATGTCCACGCCCGTCACCACCGGAACCGCCGCTGCGAACAACGACGCGGACTGAACCCCGGCCCAAATCACGCCGACAAACCAAAGGATCGGTTTTTTCATGGAGGAACGAAGGAGTGCTGATGGGTAAGGTGCTTCAGGCGCTGTTACAAGTCCGGATCCCAGCGCATGCGAGCCACGGTGCATCCCGAAGCTGTGGGTTTCGGGTCGAACTGCGGCACCCTTGCGGGTTCCGGGAAAGGGTCCTTCCCCGGAGTTCCTGGGACGGCTGAGAGAAACGCACAGGCTCTGACGATCCCGAAGGGATCCCAGAAAGTGGCCGGAGGTGGCGTCGTCCGCGCCGCGCCGGTGCGGTCTGGAGACAGGCCTCCGATCGGCGTCGTTTGACCACCCACTTCGGGATGCATAGCGACCCGGGCGTGTGGACTGCGGGGACATGTCACCGCTTTGGATTCATCGCGGGGCCGGGACCCGACGCAGGCCAGCGCTCCGGCGTCCGGGGGCGACGCGTCGGCGAATCGAAAGCTGCGACATGTCGCAGCACTCCAAAACTCCCTTCCCCCGGCGATCCTGATCCTCCCCGTCTTCCGGTCCATCCTCGGATCCACACCTCCACGATGCGCCCGCAGGGCAGCCGGGCCTCCGCAGTTTGTGGGTGGTGGAACTCGTCGCAGCGCAACAACACCGCCCAAGCGCAGCACCCCAAGGCCACCGCCCGCTCAACGCGGGCGGGGTTGTCGCAGCGCGACAACCGCTACCAACA
>CAYZAE010000074.1:0-5783 GCA_964476125.1 uncultured Verrucomicrobiota bacterium
CGTACCGCCGCCCAGAACATCATCCCGTCCACCACCGGCGCCGCCAAGGCCGTCGCTCTCGTCTGCCCCGAAGTGAAGGGCAAACTGACCGGCATGGCCTTCCGCGTTCCGACCCCCACGGTTTCCGTCGTCGACCTGACGGTGAAGACCTCCAAGGACACCAGCTACGCCGAGATCAGCGCCGCGCTGAAGAAGGCCAGCGAAACCTACCTCAAGGGCATCCTGGACTACACCGAGGACGAGGTCGTCAGCTCCGACTTCATCCATTGCAAGGCCAGCTCGATCTACGACAAGGGTTCCGGCATCGAGCTGAACAAGCGCTTCTTCAAGCTGGTGAGCTGGTACGACAACGAATGGGGTTATTCCAACCGTGTCGGTGACCTGCTCAAGTTCATGATCAGCAAGGGTCTCTGATCCCCTTCCCGATCCCGTTTTCCAACGCAAAGGCGGCCCTCCCGGGCCGCCTTTTTTTCTTTCAGCTCCAGGCTTCAGAGCACCGGTCGCGGCCAGGCCTCCCGAATTTATTGGGAAAGGCAGGGCGGCCTCTCCGAGGACGCCGTGCTTGAGGTCGACGTGCAGGGGCGTCGCGCTCGGAGATCGCGCCCTACCGTCACACCCGTGAAGCTCCGCAGTCCCGGGGGCCGTCGCGATACCCCAGCAGTCGTGCCGGCAGGTACAGGATTGCCTTCAACAGCGCGAACACCGCTCCGATGCCAATGCCCAGCAGTCGGAAGGGCAGCCAGAGGAGCCAGAGGACCGGAATCGCCACCAGCACCGCCAACGCCACCGGCCAGCACAGGACCAGCAACACGCACCAGCCCAGGACGAACAGGATGAAATTCATGGAATGGACTCCTTTCCGGGGCGCCCGGATCGTCATGGAATCGACGAAGACACGCCCACGCCCGTGGTGACCCCGGCCGATCCCCGTCGGTTTCAGGGATTTTTCAGCCCTGCCGACTCGGCATCTTCAGCACCGCCTCGATCCCGTCCCGCAGTTCGGCCTGGATCTCGTCCACATGCCGGTTGCCATCCACGATCCGGAACCCATAGCTCGCCTGGAGATCCTTGAAGGAGGCGATGATGCGTTTCTGGTACTCGACGAAGCTCTGGAAAATGTCGCGGGAAATCCCCAGATCCATGCCGCTCTCCCAGTAGTCGAGGGCGAAGTCCTTCGCGAAATTGCGCTGCACGAGGTTCTCCGGGGAAACCTGGAGGTAGAACACCGCGTCCGGAACCACCGCCACGCCGTAAAGATTCTCGAGCCATTTGCGGTCCACGCCCCGGACCAGATCGCGCGCCATCAGGGTGTAGATGTAGCGGTCCGCCAGCACGATGTACCCCGCCCGCAACCCCGGAATGATCACGTTCTCGAGCTGGTCCGCGAAGTCGGTTGCGTAGAACAGGCTCATGGTGGTCCGGCTCAAGACGTTGCCCCGCTTGGCCTCGTCCAGCTCGTCGCTCACCAGCGTCGAACGCTTCAACCCCACCTGGCTGGTCGCATGACCCGTCCCCTGCAACCAGTCCACGAGCCGCGCCAGCTGGGTCGAACGCCCGGAGCCGTCCGCCCCCTCGATCACAATCAGGCGGCCCCCGAGCTTCGACCGATCCACTCCAGGAACGCCTTTGCCGTAGAATTCCTTCGACGACCGTTGCAGGACCACGACCTCACGGCCGAGTTCGGCCGCGGTCACATCGGTCCGACCCGCCGTCCTCGGCCGCCGTGGTTTGTTGGAAGCAGGAGTCTTCATAGGCGCGGCAGCATGAATCGCTGAGGTTCGATCAGGGCCTCCACCAGTTTTCGGACCAGCTGTTGCTGGGCCTCGATCGACATCTCGGCGTCGATGACCCGGAACCCGAACTCGGTGCTCATCGCCAGGTACTGCTCCAAAAGCCGGTCCTGGAACAATCCGAAGCTCTCCCGGGCATCGGACGAAAGCCGGAGATCCATGCCCGCCTCGAAATACTTCGGCTCCAGCCGGTCGCTCCGAATCCGGCTCAACGACACATCCAGCCGGGTGCAGAAGAAGAGCGTGAGGTTCGGATGCAGCGCGAAATCGTAGAGACCGCGCACCCAGTCCGGGGGACATCCGCGCACCACGTCGCGCGCGAAGGCGGTGTAGAACGACCGGTCGCAGATCACCAGGTAGCCCGCCCGAAGGAGCGGCACCAACTGGCGTTCATAGCGGTCCGCAAAGTCGGTCGCGTGCAGCAGCGAGAAGGTCGTGGGAGTCAGCAGCTCCCGGTTCTTGGCCTTCTCAGTCGCGTTGCGAACGAGTTCCGACGAGTCCCACTCGCTCAGAAACACCTTCGCACCCTGGAGCTCGAGCCAGCGCTTCACCAGATGCGCCTGGGTTGATTTCCCGGAGCCATCGATGCCTTCGAACGCAATCATGCGCCCGGGAAAATCCGGATCGGCGAAAGTTCTCATCCCGTGTCCTGACCCTACCGGCTTCCCCGCCCGCCGCCAAGGCGCGCGAAGAAAGGCCCGGCTCAAAGGCGGTTCAACGCTCCCAACACAGCCTTGATCGAGGCCAGTTCGATGTTGGTGTCGACGCCAGCCCCCCAGCGCGTGCGTCCATCCGCCAGCCGGATCTGGATGTAAGCGATGGCCGCCGCACCCTCGCCCGCACTGAGCGAATGTTCGCTGTAATGAGCCACCTCGAACTTCGGTGCGCCCTCCGAAGTCAGGGCGTTCACGAACGCGGCAATCGGACCATTGCCCACTCCCTTCAACTCCGCGGGCGAACCGCCCCGGACCACCCGGGCCACGCACCGGACCTCGCCATTGTTGCTCTCTGTCCGGAACCCGGTCAGCTGCCAGGGGCTCGTGCGGTCCACGTACTCCCGCCAGAACATGGCCCGGAGTTCGGCGCCGCTGACTTCGCGGCCGAGGCGGTCGACCTCGTCATTCGCGATCGGACCGAATTCGCGCTGCATGTCCTTCGGCAGTTCGATGCCGAATTCGCTCTCCAACAGATAGGCGACCCCGCCCTTGCCCGACTGGCTGTTGACCCGGATGACCTCCCGGTATTCACGGCCGATGTCCGTCGGATCAATGGTCAGATAGGGAATGTCCCAGATCGCATGCCGCCCGCCCGAGGTCTGATCGTCCCAGGCCTTCAACCCCTTGCGGATGGCGTCCTGGTGGGAACCGCTGAACGCCGTGAACACAAGTTCGCCGGCATACGGCTGTCGCGGCGGCACGGTCATGCCGGTGCAACGCTCATAAACGTCCACCAACTTGCCGAGATCCGAGAACTCCAGGCCCGGATGGATGCCGTTCATGTACAGGTTCAAGGCCACCGAAACGATGTCCAGGTTCCCGGTCCGCTCCCCGTTCCCGAACAGCGTGCCCTCCACGCGATCCGCCCCGGCCAGCAGCCCGAGCTCGGTCGCCGCCGTGCCCGTGCCGCGGTCGTTGTGCGTGTGCAGGCTGATCAACGCCGAGGCCCGGCACTTGAGGTTCCGGATGAACCATTCGATCTGGTCGGCGTATACGTTCGGCATCGCCACCTCGACCGTGTCCGGCAGGTTGAAGATCATCTTCCGCTCCGGCGTCGGCTGCCAGACCCCGGCCACCGCCTCGCACACCTCCAGCGCGAACTCCACTTCCGTGGCCGAAAAGCTCTCGGGCGAATACTCGAAGCCCACATCCGTCCCCGGCAGCTTGCCCAACCGTTCCTTCACCCACCGGGTGCCGCGCACCGCGATGTTCAGGATCTCCGGTTTGCCCAGGCCGAACACGATGCGGCGCTGGGCCGGCGAGGTAGAATTGTAGAGATGCACGATGGCACGCTTCGCGCCCACCAGCGACTCGAAGGTCCGCTCGATGAGATCCTCGCGCGCCTGCACCAGCACCTGGACCGTCACGTCGTCCGGAATCCGGCCATCCTCGATCAGGCGGCGGAGGAAGGAAAACTCGGTGTTCGACGCGGCGGGAAATCCGACTTCGATCTGCTTGAACCCGCACCGGACCAGCGCCTCGAACATCTCCAGCTTCTGGGAGACGTTCATCGGCACCGCCAGCGCCTGATTTCCGTCCCGAAGATCGACGCTGCACCAGATCGGTGGCGCCGTGAGAACGCGATTCGGCCACTGCCGGTCGGGCAGCGACACGGGCGGGAAGGGACGATACTTGGTCGCGGGTTGCTTTAACATGGTTGTGCGGTCGGTCTGCGTTCGCTCCGGCAGCTGTCGGCAGAGTCGATGATCGGGCCCCGAAAACAAAAAGACCCGCCACCGTGCTCTGCGGCAGCGGGCGGGTCGAAACGGGTTGTTGTGTTTCGCCTACGACCCGACTGCCGCGCTGCTAAGCAGCAGCGCCTCGGTAAGCAGAAGGCCGTTGTTCAAAGGACGAATCACCAAGGGGAATCTCGCCAATCCCCACCGGGCCGGTCAATGCATTCTTTTGCCACCAAAGCCCACTTCGACGTTGAGACTCCCCAGTTCGCCCCGCTATAGCCCGTCCATGCAACCCGCGTCCGCCACTCTCGGCACCCTTCTGTCCATCGCCACTCTCGTCGTCGCCTCCGCTCTCACCACCTTCGGCGCCGACGCCGCCAACGCCAAGCCCCCCGCCAAACCGCTGGTGGAAGGTCATGCGCTTCCCCATCAGCCGGATGCCTCCGGATGGATCAAACTGTTCGACGGCAAAACCCTCAGCGGCTGGTCCACCTTCGACCCCGGCCATTGGACGGTCGACGCCGACGGCAACGTCGTGGGCCAGGGTTCCCGCAGCCACCTGTTCAGCCCGCAGCCCTACAAGAACCTC
This sequence comes from uncultured Verrucomicrobiota bacterium, assembly GCA_964476125.1. Lineage (GTDB taxonomy): Bacteria > Verrucomicrobiota > Verrucomicrobiia > Limisphaerales > CAIMTB01 > CAIMTB01. The sequence continues at coordinate 4,775 of CAYZAE010000074.1, forward strand.
GAGTTCAAGGCCGAGGTGAAGCTGAACAATAAGGGCAATTCCGGCATGTATTTCCGCGCCAAACTCGGACCCGGCTGGCCCGAGGGCTATGAATCCCAGGTCGAAAACACCAGCAGCGACCCGCAGCGGACGGGCAGTCTCTATAACCGGGCCAAGATGCTCGATCAGATCATCGCCGACGACACCTGGTGGACCCAGCACATCATCGCCATCGGCAACCGCATCATCATCAAGGTCAACGACAAGATCGTCGTCGACTTCACCGACACCAAGAACTCCTTCATGGAAGGCCATCTCGCGCTCCAGCAGCACAACGACGGCAGCATTGTCCACTATCGCAACGTGGTGGTGAAACCCCTGCCCGACGACGAAGCCGCGGCTCTGGCCATTGCCCGGAAGGACGTCCCGAACATCGGCGACGAACCGCTGGTGAAGACCCGCAAGTAATCGGATCCCCGGCTCGGATCCCTGGCTTTGAAACGACAAGCGGGCCTGCGGCGTCCCCACGCCCCAGGCCCGCGCTTGTTTCGACCGAACCGAATCGACAGCGGAACTACGGGATTACGGATTCCGCTTGAAACCGATGCCTGAGGGCTGTGGCAACTCGTGGGCGCACGGTTGGTTGATCGGAACCTCGGGAACCGCGCTGTTCGGACGGATCAGGCCCTTGGCCAGCATCCAGGCTTCCACTTCCTCCCCGCTCACGTCGGCGAGCATGTGCCCGTTCACTTCGACGCACGGACTCAGAGTCTGACCGCTCTTCTCGATCATCTCCGCCCGGAACCCGGAGTTGTTGATGATGTCCCGGTCTTCGAAGGGCAGATCGTACTTCTTCATGACGGCGCGCACGCCGTTGCTCCAGCCACACCAGGGTTTCAGGTAGGCGATGACGTTAGGTTTTTCCATGGTTCGTTCCCAGTAAACGGCCGCGGAACATGGCACGCCTTCGCCCCATTGCAACCCCCGACACCGGCCGGCGAGGAAGTGCGGCAGCCCCTTTGGAGTGCGG
>CAYZAE010000074.1:5883-26599 GCA_964476125.1 uncultured Verrucomicrobiota bacterium
TTGCAACCCCCGACACCGGCCGGCGAGGAAGTGCGGCAGCCCCTTTGGAGTGCGGGAGCCCCCTGCCGCTTTCCTACCACCGCCCCCTCCTCACCCCACGCCCGTCCGCCTCTCCGCGGCCAAGCAAAGCGCCAGAGGGCTGGCGCACTCCATACTCCCCTCCCCCCCCTCCCCACCGGCAGGCTGTCGCGCGTGCGCGTTCTTATTGTCCCCGACAAATTCAAGGGCACCCTCACCGCCGACCGGGTGGCCAATGCCATCGCCGCCGGATGGAAAAAAGTCCGTCCCAAGGACCGACTCGAACTCCTCCCGATGAGTGATGGTGGGGACGGCTTCGGCCCCGTGATCGGCGGACTGCTGAACGCCCGGATTAGAACTGTCGCCACCCTGGACGCCGCCCAACGTCCGTGCCGCGCCCGCTGGTGGTGGGCCGAAGCCCGTCGCATCGCGATTCTGGAGACCGCCCAATCCAACGGACTCGCCCTGCTTCCCAAGGGCCGGTTCCACCCGTTCGACCTCGACACCACCGGGGTCGCGAAACTGATTCAATCCGCGCTCAAGGCGGGAGCCACCACCTGCCTGCTTGGCGTCGGAGGCAGTGCCACCAACGACGGGGGCTTCGGAATGGCCCGGGCGCTCGGCTGGAAATTCAAGGACCGTGACGGGCTCGACCTCGAACGCTGGACCGACCTTGATCGGCTCGTTGACCTTCATCCTCCGGAGGCCGGCCTGCCGAAATGCCGATTCCTGGTGGCGACCGACGTCAGCAATCCGTTGCTCGGCAAGACAGGAGCCTCCCGGATTTACGGCCCCCAGAAAGGGCTCAAGCCTTCGGACATGGAAACCGCCGAACGCCATCTCGGCCAACTTGCGCGAGTTGTCCGAAAATCCATCGGCTTCGACGACCGACTCCCGGGTTGCGGCGCCGCCGGCGGGCTCGGGTACGGGCTGCAGGCGTTTCTGGGTGCCCGTCGGGAACTTGGATTCGACGTGTTCGCCCGACTTTCTCGGCTCGAGAAGGCGATCACCCGCGCCGACCTGGTCGTGACCGGTGAGGGAGCCGTCGATGAATCCAGCCTCATGGGCAAGGGTGTCGGGCAGCTGCTTGAGCTCTGCGGCGGCCTGGGCCGGCCCGTGGTGATACTCGGCGGACGGGTGGAACTCGGTCGAAACCGCCCCCGTGCCCTGCTTGCGGCGAAGGGGCTGGTGGACATCGCCGACACCGAGACCGCGCTACGGCAACCCGCAAGGTTGCTTGCCTGCCTCGCCGGTGGCGTGGCGGCCGAGCTTCCCTAGGCTTGTTGGGTCTGGGCCGGTGGTGGAGCGGCTACGACTGCACCAGGGCCAGCGCCGCCTCGGCCATCTTGGGGGCGGTGAGCCCGTGCTTCTCGTAGAGCTGCTCCGCCAGATACGCGCTCTGCCCGAACTCGCCGTCGATGCCCAGGGAAAGAATCCGATGAGCGATCCCGGCACCGCTGAGGGCGTGCGAGAGCTGGGCGCCCATGCCGCCCACGACCTGATGATCCTCGATCGTCACCACCCGCCCGCCGCAACGGCGCACGGCTTCGCCGATCGTTTCCAGGTCGGGTCGGTTCACGAAGGGGTTCGAGATCACCGTGGCCTGGACGTTCTTCGTCGAAAGAAGCTTTCCGGCCTCGATGGCCTTGTTCACCAGCACGCCGGTTCCCACGAGAACCACATCGTTGCCCTCCCTCAAAACCTGCGCGCGACCCCACGGATACTTCGCGCCCGCGACCCAGGAGAGCGGGTAGTTCTCACGACCGACAAAAAAGATGCAGTTCTCGCCGTCCTTACCCGCCTTCCGATCCTCCGCCGTCCTGCGAATGGCCTCGTACATCAGCGCCTCGGCCTCATCGGAACAACTCGGGGCAATGACCACGGTGTGCGGGATGGAACTGAGCGCGGCGAAGTAGGTCGTCGCCTGATGGCTCGCGCCATCGGCCGCATCCTGGAATCCAACGTGGGAGAACAGAGCAATGACAGGCGCCTGGGACAGAGCCGCCATGGTCAGCGGCAGATTGCCCTTGGTCACCCCGAACTGCCCGAAGGTGTCCACAATCGGGATGTACCCCAGCTTCGAGTATCCAGCCCCGACACTGACCATGTTCGCCTCGGCGATGCCCACCTCGACGAACCGGTCCGGGAACGTCTTCTGGAACGGACTGATACCCGTCGATCCCTGCACATCCGAGGAGATCGAGAAGACCGGATAGCCATCCACCGCCGCGCGGATCGCGGCCTTGGCGAGCCCGGCCTGAACCTTGTCCTTCTTGGGAGGCGTTGCGGGAGCAGGGCCTCCGGCCGCCACAGCCGCCGCGCTGGCCGCCGCCTTGGCCTTCTTCTCGGCTTCCTTCTTTTCCCAATCGGCCCGGAGCGAAGCCGCCCAGGTCACGAACTCCTGGGGAGGCGTCGCACCCGTGTACAATTCCGTGATCCACTCCCCGATCTTCTCCCCGTTCGCCAGGGGAAAGCCGTGGCCGCCGGCGCTGTTCTGCTCGGTGGCCTTGATCCCGTATCCCTTGATGGTCTTCACCCACAGGCAAATCGGCTTGGTTGGATCCGCCTTGGTCGCGGCCACGGCCTGTTCGAGGGCGAGATAAACCGCCTGGAGATCATGCCCGTTCGCCACCCGGACCACCGTCCAGCCCAGATCGTCCAGCGCCTCGAACGACGGCTGCATGGAGAACGAATCCTTGGTGATCCGACCCGAAAGCTTGGTGTCGTTGTCCGAGAGAACCATCACGAAGGGATTCACCCGCCCCTTCAACGCCAACCCGGGAATCGCGGCGAACGCCTCACGCGCCTCGCCTTCCATCGAGGCCCCGTCCGACACCACCAGGATCGTCACCCGATCCTTCCCCGCCGTGCGATCCGCCATCGCCAAGCCCTGCGCCTGACCGACTGCCGAGGACAGCGGCCCGTTCGAAAGCAGCACGCCCTCCGGATTGAGATGCGATTCGCCGTGGCCGGTGAGCTTCGATTCGATCGACCGGAACTTTTTGAGGTCCTCGAAGGTGAGCCCGTCGAAACCAAGGTTCGCGCGCAACGCGTACAAACCGTTCTCGGCGTGGCCGGCGTCGTTCACGAAATGAAACGCCTCATGCCAGGCCCGACCGGTCGCCGAAAAAATCAGGCCATGAATGGCAGCATTGATCTCCGCGAAAGCCGCGGGGCCACCCCAGTGACAGGCCGCGCCACCCACCACCGCATGCACGTTCATCAGCGCCACCAACGACCGTGTGGCCCGGGGATCGCCCAACACCACTTCGGCCCCGGCTCCGTTTCGCACCGTCACCGGATACCGCGGGGGCATCGTGGGCGCCGACGCCAACCTCGACCGGATGGCAAGGGGGGTAAGCGGGGGAGCGGTGACCTGCTGGGCTACGGAGTTGTCGGCTGCCATGGGATTTCCTTCGTCAAAAACCGGTCGTGACCGGCGCAGGATCCTGCCCCAAATCCGCCAGGCCATCAAAGCCGGAATTGATGCGGTCCATGATCGTGCGTCGTGCGTCGTGCGTCGGTGGTGGTGGGTCGATCGGAATCCCGCAGACGCCAGCCCCCAACTTCCCCACTCCCCGCGCGACTGCGGCGGCATGACGCTGTTTTCCTTTCACGCTTCCTTCGCCCCCCACCCCGGGAAGACCCCCTCCCGTCTCTTCCCGCCCCCACCGTGAATCCAAAGCGGCGACTTGTCGCCGCACTCCACACGCCGCACTCCACACTCCCGGCTCCCCACCCCCGTCCCACCCCCGGCAAGACCCATTTGCCGCCCCGGCCCGGGTGGAGTAACAGTGGCGCGTGGAGTTTGCCCCGCCAGCGCCCTTCGAAGGTCAGGAACCGCGGCGCGCCTTCACCCTCATCGAACTCCTGGTGGTCATCGCGATCATCGGCATCCTCGCCTCCCTCCTCCTCCCGGCCCTGGCGGGGGCCAAGGAAAGGGCCCGTCGCACCAATTGCCTCAACCGCGAACGACAGTTCTCCCTCGCCGCCCTCCTTTACGCCGGAGATCAGGAGGAATATCTGCCGGGAGGCAGCACCGATAATCGCGACAAGAACGACACCCACACCCCGATCCTTTCCACGCCGATGCGGGACGCCTTCGTCCGGTACGGAGGCGATCCCAAGATCTTCGACTGCCCGTCCCTCTCGAACTGGATGGAGCGCAAAAACGGCTGGCGTCTGCACGTCGACTACGGCTTCGCCATCGGCTACCACTATCTCGGCGGCCACACCAACACCCCCTGGGCACCGCTGGGTCCTGTCGGCACCAATACCTGGGTCTCGCCGGTGCGCACCACCGACGACCCCACCCTGGTCCTCGTCGCCGACCTGAACATCTTCTGCGCCAGTTTCCAGCGCATCCTCGCTCCCCACTGCGCCGCCGGTCCGTCTGTCCGGGATGAGTCCTATTTCGAGTCCCACCCGGACGCCGTCGATGAAACCCCGCGCCACATTGGTGCGCAGGGCGGCAATGTTGGACTGCTGGATGGGTCGGTGCGCTGGAAGCCGATGCAGCAGATGCGTCCGTATCGTGCCTCGCAAATGTGGGAGTTGGACGGGGCCTTTGGCGTGTGGTGAACACTGCGGGTCTGACTTCTGCGAGGCCCCCGGACGCTTGCCGCGCCCCAACGCGGCTCTATCCTCCCTCCCCGTGAGGCGTACTTGGCGAGACATCCTGCTGCCGGCGGTTTTCGTGCTGCTGGCGGCACTGACCCGCTGGCCAGGACTTTTCTGGCCCAATTTCAGCGCGTTCTATGCCCTCGCCTTCTGCGCCGGCGCCTTCTTTCCCGCCCGGGCGGCCTGGTGGGTGCCGATGGGCACGCTTCTGGTCACGGACCTGGCCCTCAATCTTTACTACCAGTTCGGACTCGGGATCGACGCCTTCCAATGGTACCAGCTGGTCAACTACGGAGGGTTCGCCGTGCTCATCCTCCTGGGCCGCGCGTTCGGATCCCATCGGCGCTGGCTGAGCCTGCTGGCCGGTGGATTGCTCGGAGCCTGTCTCTTCTATCTGCTCACGAACACGGCCGCCTGGCTGTTCAATCCCTTCGGTAATCCCGAATACACCCGGGACCTGGCCGGTTGGCTGGCAGCCCTCACCAAGGGCACCGCCGGTCATCCGCCCACCTGGGAATTCTTCCGGAACACCCTGGCCAGCGGAGGGCTCTTCACCGGCCTGTTCGCCGCGGTCCTGAAGTGGTCCACCGCCCCGGAACCGGAACCGGTCGAGGAGCCAGAATCCGCACCCGCCCGCCCCGCCCAGGAGCCCGAAGCCGAAGCCCAGCCGGAACCCGCCAAGGCCTGACCTCCCGCCTCCGCCCTCTGTTCATCGGAGGACCTGGGTGGGGTCGTGAATCTCAGTGAGTCTGCCCGCAAGGCGCAAAAAAAGGCGCTTACCGGTGGGTCCCGGTCCGCGCCTTGTCCTTTGCCCCGGGGCGCACGCCCCGGACTTGTTTACATCATTTTCAGGAGGGTATCCGCCATGTCGGAGGGTGTGGTGGCCACCCCGATGCCGGCTTCCCGGAAGGCTTCGATCTTGGCGGCGGCGGTGCCCTTGCCGCCGCTGATGATGGCGCCCGCGTGGCCCATGCGGCGTCCGGCCGGAGCCGTGGCGCCCGCGATGAATCCGGCCACGGGCTTCGTCCCGTGCGCCTTGATCCAGGCCGCGGCCTCTTCCTCCGCCGCGCCGCCGATCTCACCGATCATGATGATCCCGTGCGTTTCGGGATCCGCCATGAACATCTGGATGGCGTCGAGGTGCGACGTCCCGTTCACCGGATCGCCCCCGATGCCGATGCAGGTGCTCTGACCGACACCCCGGCAGGTGAGCTGCCAGACCGCTTCGTAGGTCAGCGTGCCGGAGCGGGAAACGACGCCGATGTGCCCCTTCTTGTGAATGTAGCCGGGGGAAATGCCGATGCGGCAGCCGCCCTTCGAATCCGGTCCCTCGCCCGGCGTGACGATGCCCGGGCAGTTCGGCCCGATCAGTCGGGTGCGGCTTCCCTGGATCGCGCTCTTCACCTTGATCATGTCGATCACCGGAATGCCCTCGGTGATGCAAACGACGAGATCGAGCCCGGCGTCAACGCCCTCAAGAATGGCGTCACCGGCAAACGGCGGCGGCACAAAGATCGCGCTGGCGGTCGCTCCGGTGGCCTGCGCGGCCTCGGAGACGGTGTCAAAAATGGGCACGGAATGGTTGCCATGCGTGAAGGTCTGTCCGCCCTTGCCAGGCGTGACGCCGGCCACAACCTGCGTGCCGTAGTCGAGGGACAGCTGGGTATGGCGGGCACCGAAAGCGCCCGTGATGCCCTGAATGAGAACCTTGGTCTGGGGAGTAACGAGAATGGCCATGGAAGTATCTCCTGGAATGGATGGATGGTGCGTGCCGCCTGCCTCAGGCAATCGCCGCAACGGCCTTGACGACCTTCTGCGCGGCATCCGCCATGGTGTCGCCACTGACGATGGTCAGGCCGGACGACGCGAGGGTTGCCTTCCCCGCCGCCACGTTGTTGCCCTCGAGCCGGACCACCAGCGGCAGCTGGAGGCCGGTTTCACGCACCGCCGCGACGATGCCCGTCGCGATCACGTTGCAGTCCATGATCCCGCCGAAAATGTTCACCAGAATCCCCTTCACGTTCGGATCGGCCAGGATGATTTTGAAGGCCGCCGTCACCTGCTCCTTCGAGGCGCCGCCGCCCACATCCAGGAAATTCGCGGGATCGCCGCCGAAATGCTTGATGATGTCCATGGTGGCCATCGCCAGCCCGGCACCGTTGACCAGGCACGCGATGTTGCCGTCGAGCTTGATGTAGTTGAGCGAAAACTTGCTCGCCTCGATCTCCAGCGGGGCTTCCTCCCCGAGATCCCGCATCGCCAGGAGGTCGGCGTGGCGAAACAGGGCGTTGTCGTCCAGGCCGAACTTGGCATCCACCGCAACCAGAGTCGGCTTGCCATCCCGTCCGTCCACGATGCACAGCGGGTTGATCTCCACCAGGGAGGCGTCGGCATCCCACCAGGTCTGATAGACGCCCCGGAGGAGCTTCACCGCCTGATTCATGAGGTCGCCGCGAAGTCCCAGCGCCGCCGCGATCTTGCGACCCTGCCAGGCCTGGAACCCGAGCGCGGGATCGATCACCACCTTGATGATCTTCTCCGGGGTTTTTTCCGCCACCTCCTCGATGTCCACGCCGCCTTCGGTGCTGGCCATCATCACCGGTCGCCCGACCGCACGGTCGAGCAGCACCGCGAGATAGAGCTCCTTCTTGATATCCGGCGCCGCCGCCACCAGGACCTTCCGCACCAACCGGCCCTCGGGACCGGTCTGCTTGGTGACCAGCACCTGGCCCAGCATCGCCCCGGCCTTCTCAAAGACGTCCTGCGCCGTCCGGCACAGCTTGACGCCGCCCTGGAACCCGCTCTTGAAAGTCCCCTTGCCCCGCCCCCCGGCGTGGATCTGGGACTTGACGACAACCAGCTTTTCGCCTGCGGCAAAAAGCTTCTCGGCCGCGACGCGCGCGGCCTCCGCGGTGTCGCAGACGTCCCCTTGGGGGACCGCAACACCTTTGGCCTGGAGCAATTGCTTGGCCTGATATTCGTGGATGTTCATTCGGAAATTGTGCTTGGCATGTCCGGGCTGGGGGTGCCGAAGTTCGACCGGGACCCGCCCCGATCATGACTCCCCCTTCGCTCCTCCATCGTCATCGCGGCGGCCTGATCCTCACTCTGGGGCTTCTGAGCTTCGTGCTCTGCTTCCCCCTCGGGCCGGTCTGCGGCGTCCTCGCCTGGATCCTCGGCACCCAGGACCTCAAGGCCATGCGGACCGGGACCATGGACCCCGCCGGACGGGGATCCACCGAGACCGGACGCATCCTCGGCCTCATCGGGACCCTGCTGGTTCTGGTGCTCGCCATGATCTGGTGCGTCTTCCTCGTGATGGGGATGGCTGCGGCGGCGGCCGCGCAGGGAGGCTGACTTCCCCGGCCCCGGAGCGCGAACCCAAAAAAGCGGGAAATGGGGTCCATCGGATCCACCGGACCGGAACCCTGGATGCCCGGATCCCGCCGCCGGACGGATCTCAGCGTGATTCGAGGGGCACCACCTTCAGCCCGACGGGGCCGGTGTACTGGCTCTGGGGCCGGATCAACCGGTTGTCCGACAACTGCTCCAGCACATTGGCGGTCCACCCGGCCGTGCGCGCGATGGCGAAAATCGGGGTGAACAGGTCGGTCGGTATGCCCAGGGAATAATAGACGGTGGCGGAGTAGAAATCGACGTTCGCGTGCAGCCCCTTCTTCTGAAGCATCAGCTCCGCAATCCGCTCGCTCATCTGGATCCATTTGGCATCCCCCACCTTGGCCGCCAGGACCTGCGCCATCCGCTTGAGATGCGGCGCCCGCGGATCGAGCACCTTGTAGACCCGGTGCCCGATGCCCATGATCTTCTTCTTCTGCGCGAGCGCGTCGTCGATGTAGGCATCCACATTCTCCGGCGCCCCGATTTCCAGAAGCATCTTGATCACGCCCTCGTTCGCCCCGCCGTGAAGGGGGCCCTTCAACGCCCCAATGGCGGACGTGATCGCCGAATAGACATCACTCAGCGTCGCCACCGTCACCCGGGCCGCGAACGTCGAGGCGTTCATCCCGTGCTCGGCGTGCAGCACGTAGCAAACATCCATGGTCCGCTCCATCTCCACGCTGGGGCGCTCCCCCGACATCATGTAGAGGAAATTCGCCGCCTCCCCGAGGTCCTCCGCCGGCTCCACCAGCGGCAGGTCCTGCCGGTGCCTGTGGAAATAGGCCGTCACCACGGGAATCTGCGCCACCAACCGCAGCGCCTTGCGCCGCTGCGCGTGCATCGAGTCGTCATCAGCCGCCGTATCGAAACATCCCAACGTCGAGATGGCCGTACGCAACGCGTGCATCGGGGGGGTGGCCTTCGGCAGCTTCTGGATGATCTGCTTCACCGCCCGCGGCAAATCCCGGAATCCGGCCAGGGTCTGCTTGAGTTCCGTCAACTCCGACTGCGTCGGCAGCCGGTCGTGATGCAGCAGGTGAACGACCTCCTCATACGAGGTCCGGCCAGCCAGCTCGTCGATGTCGTACCCGCAGTAGATCAGCTTGCCGATGTCGCCACGGACATCACTGAGTCGTGTGCTTGCCGCCACGACTCCCTCGAGGCCCCGGGCTGGTGAACTGGTGGTGCTCATGCCGTCGGATATTTCGTTTCGAACTCCAGTGCTAATCCGTAGAGACGCAAATTGCGGACGCAAATCTAGGAACCCAGCCGCCTAAGCTGCAATGGTTTTCCCCTTGTCGCTCCTACCCCTTGCCAGTCCGACGCCCAATCACCTAGGGTCCCCGTCCCTTATGACGGCAAGGTCCGGCTCCATCGGTTCGTTCATCGCCGCGCACGTGCGGGACATCCCCCGCTCGGGCATTCGCGAGTTCTTCGACATCGTGGCCAGCCAGAAGGACGTCATCTCGCTCGGCGTCGGTGAGCCGGACTTCGTGACTCCCTGGCACATCCGCGAGGCGGCCATCTATGCCCTGGAAAAAGGGCGGACGTCCTACACCTCCAATCTCGGCACGCCCCAGCTCCGGGCCGCCATCGCCGCCCACCTCACCGAAAAGTTCAAGGTCACCTACGACCCGGCCACCGAGATCCTCATCGCCGTCGGGGTCAGCGAGGCCATGGACCTCGCCCTGCGCGCCCTCATCAATCCCGGCGACGAGGTGATCTACCACGAGCCCTGCTACGTCAGCTACTCGCCGAGCATCGCCCTGGCCCATGGAATTCCCGTCCCCGTCGCCTGCCGCGCCGAGGACGGTTTCGCCGTGCGGGCCGAGGCCATCGAAAAGGTGATCACGCCGAAGTCCAAGGTCCTGGTCATCAATTTCCCGACCAACCCCACCGGCGCCACCATCACGCGGGAGGAACTGATCCGGATTGCCGATCTCGCGGTGCGACACAACCTGCTGGTGCTCACCGACGAGATCTATTCCGAGCTCACCTTCGAAGGGGAACACACCTCGATCGCCTCGCTTCCGGGCATGCGCGAACGGACCATCTTCCTCCACGGGTTCTCCAAGGCTTACGCCATGACCGGGTTCCGCATCGGCTACGCCTGCGCCCCCGCCGAACTCACCGAGGCCATGATGCGCATCCATCAGTATTCGATGCTCTGCGCCAGCATCATCAGCCAGGAGGCCGCCCTGGAAGCCATCCTCCACGGGGAACCCGACACCCTCGAAATGCGCGAGCAATACAAACTTCGCCGCAATTTCATCGTCAACGCCCTCAATGCCATGGGGCTCCACTGCCACCTACCCCGCGGCTCATTCTACGCCTTCCCCTCCATCACCGCCTCCGGCCTCTCCTCCAAGGAGTTTGCCTTCCGACTGCTCCGCGAGGAAAAAGTCGCCTGCGTGCCCGGCAGCGCCTTCGGTGCCTGCGGCGAAACCTTCGTCCGCTGCTGCTTCGCCACTTCCCTGCCCCAAATCGAACAGGCCATGGAACGTATGGCCCGGTTCGTGAAACGCTGCCAGGCCGGCTGACCCGGTTCCGCACCCCAATCCCCACTCAACACCCGTTCCCAAGGGCGGTTCGTTCTTCTTTCCAGAGCCGTCCACCCCCATCCTCAGCCCGTGCCAGGAATCCTCGCCATCGTCGGTCGGCCCAACGTCGGCAAGTCCGCCCTCTTCAACCGCATCGCCGGACGCCGCATCGCCATCGTCCACGACCAACCCGGCGTCACCCGCGACCGCATCACGGCCGAGGCCGAGTTTCGGGGACATCCGTTCACGCTCGTCGACACCGGCGGCATCGGACTACGGCGCGGTGAGAAGGGCGCCGACGTCATCACCCAGGCCGCCCTGGACCAGGCGCACCTCGCCATCGACGCCGCCCACGCCATCATCTTCGTTGTCAACGTCCAGGAGGGCCTCGTCCCCCTCGACCAGGAGGTCGCCGCCCGACTGCGCCAGGCCGGAAAACCCGTCCTGCTCGCGGTCAACAAATCCGACAACGAGCGGGTCGCAGAGAATTCCGTCGATTTCTCGTCCCTTGGATTCGACCGGACCTACCCGGTGAGCGCCATCCACGGCCGGGGCGTGGATGAACTGATCCACGCGGCCATCAACGTCCTGCCCCGATCGGTCGCCGTCCCCGGCCCCGTTCGCGTGCTTCCGGCGTCCCCGGAGGAATCAACCGCGGAAGGCCTCGAACCCGTCGAGGAAACGCCGATCGAGGACGAAGCGGAGCCCGGCGTGTATGTCAGCCGCCGCAAGCGCGTGGCGCCGCCGCCGCGGGACTTCGACAGCGACCCGCTGCGGCTCGCGATCGTGGGTCGTCCCAACGTGGGGAAATCCTCCATCATCAACGCGCTGACACAATCCACCCGGGTGGTGGTTAGCCCCATCCCTGGAACCACCCGCGACGCCGTGGATGTCCCATTTGAGGTGGAAACCGAGGGCCGCCGGGAACGGTTCGTGCTGGTGGACACCGCCGGGGTGCGCAAGCGGAAGAGCATCGACAACTCGATTGAGTTCTACTCGGTGAAACGCACCGAGGAAGCCATTGCGCGCAGCGACATCACAGTCCTCGTGCTCGACGCGTCCGACGGCATCCTGGAGCAGGACAAGAAAATCGGGGCCCTGATCACCGAAGCCCGCCGCGCCTGCATCGTGGTGGTCAACAAATGGGACCTGTTCTCGGAAAAGGTCCGCGAAGCCCGCGAGGCGGAGATCCTGCGCCGCGAAACACGGTCCAAGGGACGCGAACAACAACAGACCACGACCCTTGGCGAATTCGGGGAGTGGGTGCAGGAAAAGCTGTTCTTCCTCGATTACGCCCCCGTGATCTTCACGTCGGCCCAATCGGGGTTCCATCTGGACCGACTGCTGGAGGCGGTGCGTTACGTGGGGGATCAGCTCCGTCAGGAAATCCCAACCGCCCTGCTCAACCGAACCCTGCGGGATGCGGTCACGCGTCGACAACCCGTCAGCAAGAGCGGCGTGGTCCTCAAGTTTTATTACGCCACCCAGATCGGGAAGGCGCCTCCCAAGTTCGTCCTGTTCCTCAACCGTGCCGACCTCTTCAACCGGGCCTATGAAAAGTACCTCGGAGACCAGCTTCGGAAGGCCTTCGGTTTCGAGGGCTGCCCGCTGGTCCTGATCCCGCGCGCGCGACCGAAGACCATCGAACCGGTGCGCAAGACCAAGCCCACCGGTCCGGCCCGGAAACGCTCCACCGCCCGCCGGCCCCGTGCCGGCAGTTCGGCCTCGAAAAAACCGGACACCCTGCGGCCAAGCCGTCCCGAGCAGGCAACGCGTCCCGAGCGACCGGCTCGTCCCGAGCGACCGGCTCGTCCCGAACGACCGGCCCGTCCCGGGCGACCGGCTCGTCCTTCCGGCGGTCGACCCGGATCGTCCGGTAGGTCGCGACGCCCGCGCCGTTGACGTCCCCCACGTGTCCCCCTTCCACCCGCGGGTCCGGCGGCGAAGCCGCCCGACCCCCTTCACCGTCGAGACGGCTGCCAGGCGGGGAGTGACTTGGATTACTTGAGCGGTTCGTTGAGCTCCAGCCGGTAGGGCTGCGAGCGACGGCTGTTCGGATTGTCGCGCCCACCCCAGCCGGCGGTCGGATAATCCCACTTGTAATAGTAGTAGATGGGATTCTTGCCCTTCGGCAGCAGAATGTCGGCCTCCCAACGGTTGGTCATGTTCGGCACCCGCTGCATGGGATGCATCTGCTCGTCGATGACGACGTAAGCCTTGATGTCGGACGCACGCATACCCACGGTCCGCTGGGTGGTCACCCATTCCGTCTCGAAATGGTAAAGGCCGCTGGCCTCCTGGGGCAGACCCGTCGGGGTCAGATTGGAGACGTGCGACGTGCACCCCACGCCGCCAAGCAGCAGGGCCGCAACGGCCACTGCGACGCCCGCCATCCGGATCAACGACTTCAAACCTTGCATGCCCGGTGAGGTTGCGAGTCCGCCCCCCATCCCGCAAGCCGTCGTTTCGGACGTGCGGCGACTTGAACGCCCCGCGCCCCGTGCCCACACTGTCGCCCGTTGTCGAAACTTTCCCTCGTTCTCGGCCTCGTGCTGGCCGGCCTTCTGGCCGGTCCTTCGGCGTTCGGCGCTGTGGGGAGCGGGTATCTGCCCCTGGCGGACTGGGCCCGCTTGAACGGCTGGAAGATCACCCGCAATCCGGGCAGCCGGGAGATCACGGCCAACGGCCCCGGAGGTCGCCTGGCGATGGTCATCGACGGCAGCCGGATGCAGTTCAACGACGTTTCCATCTGGCTCTCCAATCCGGTTCAACTCTTCGACAACCAGGTGTGCGTCGCCTCCCAGGATGTCCGCGCCGTTCTCAATCCCCTGACGCGCCCCCCGCTTCTGCCCGCGGGAAAACGGGTGCGGACGATCTGCCTCGACCCCGGCCACGGCGGCAAGGATCCGGGCCACCGGACCGGATCCCGGCTTGAAAAGGTCTACACCCTCGCCCTGGCCCGCGAAGTGCGCTCCAAACTGGTGGCCGCGGGATTCAACGTCGTGCTCACGCGGCGGGAGGATGAATATGTTGACCATCCGGAGCGCACCTCGATGGCCAGCCGCCTCAAGGCCGACCTGTTTGTCAGCCTGCACTTCAATGCCAGTCCGGACGGTTCCTCCGATGCCAATGGCTTCGAGGTCTACGCCATGACCCCGGAAGGCGCGCGTTCCACCAACATCAGCCGCGACATCGGATCCCTCAAGGCCTGGTCGGGAAACGAAGCGGACAGCGAAAACCTACTCCTCGCCTACCAGGTCCAGCGCGCCCTGCTCCAGCGGCTTCCCGGTTCCGAGGATCGAGGGGTCCGCCGCGCCCGCTTCCTCGTGCTCCGGCTCTCGGAAATGCCCGCCATCCTCATCGAAGGCGGCTTCATGACCAACCCGTCCGACGCTCGGTACATCTACAGCGACACCGGCCGCTCCCGCCTCGCCCAGGGAATCACCGACGGCATTCTCGCCTATCGGCGGCAGGTGGAACGTACCGCCCCCTCGCCTCCCCCGACAGCCGCCCCGGCCCCGGCTCAGCGCGGCACGAGTTCCAGGTCGTCCACCAACAACGCCCGCCCGGAGTCGGCCCGGAACTGAATCGTAAACCAGTCCACGGTTCCCGGCCTAAGCCCGGTGAACGCCTCGATCGGAATTTCCAGCCTCCGCCACTCCCTGCCGATGGTGAATTCCCCCAGGGTGGGATAAATGGCCACGTCCGGCGTCCGGGCATTCCCGTGCAGGGCGCAACCGATCCGTCCCACGTCCTCCTTGCGGCCCGTGGCATCCTCCAGGCGCGCCGCAAAACGCACCGCCACCGGAGCGTGCTCCAGAAGCATCCAACCCTGGATCCGGACCGTTCCCACCGTCACCGACGCCCGCCCCGCCGGCACCTCGAGCCTCAGCGCCCCGCGCCCCGTCAAGGCTCGCTGGGAATGGGTTACCGCCGTCTCCGGCAACGCCGCCGCCACCGGTTCCCACCCCGCGATCCCCTCCTCAAAACCATCCAGAAAACCCGTGAACACAAAGGTGGGCGCCAACAACTCGGAACCCGGGGTGCGAAACAGCCTCACCGGAGAGACGCGGCTGCGCCCCTCCTCGAGGTGACGGACATAATAGGCGATGGGTTCATCGACGGTTTCCACCGGCACCACCGCGCGCCAACCCGAGGCTGTCTGCTCCATTTTCCACCGCCGCCAATCCCGCGAGAGCCAATGTCCAGGCCGCCCCGTGCTGGCCAGAACCTCCACCGTGCCGGTCGCGCGCTTCGCGGCCCCCGCATCCCCAGGAGGCACCCAGGTCACCGCGATCCGGCGCTCCTCCACCATCGGCGTCGCAACCAGCGATTCGAACCAACCCGGGGTCGAGGTCTCGCCTGAAGGCAGCAAGGCCTCCGGACAGGGAACATCCAGGGAGTCGGCCCCCCGGCCAACCGCTCCAGCCAGCATCAGGAGCAGCAGAACCAGGCGTCCTGACGGAACGCCGAAACACCCGGCGGACATCGTTCGCCTGCGGCCGAAGATTCCGGGAATCGGGGTCATGAAGCGTGCTCCTTCGGGCAGGTCCCCCTACTTGCGATCCCCCGCCGCCCGGCTGCTTCCGCTCCCCTTCTTCTTTCCACCCCCGGCCCACAACAGCGTGCCGGTCAGAAAGCCCACCGCAAAAAAGGCAAAATACATCAGGGCGGCCGGCTGCTGGATGCGCCGAGGCAGCAGCGGCGGAAGCGCAAAATCCACCAAACCCCGATTGTTCATCCCCATGAGGACGAGCAGGGCGAGAATCAGAACGATCACCAGGGACTTCAACACGAGCTTGGCATTCATGACGGGAGCAGCGAGACCGGCAACGTGGCCGCCAAGGCAACAACAACGGCCACGCAAACGACAACGAAAACCGCCAGCAACACCCCCCCGGGGCGCGCTGCGGCGGCGCACCTTATCGGCCACCCCCGCCACGTCAATTGGCCCGTGGCTTCCCGACGGTTTTGCACCATACTCGCACCCCTCGGTCATCGCACCCGCCCAACCCAATCATGAGCATCGCCACCCGCACCGGTGACAACGGCACCACCGGACTGATGTACAATCGCCGCGTCTCCAAATGCCACCAGCGCGTCGAAGCCTACGGAACCGTCGACGAACTCAATGCCGCCCTCGGCCTCGCCCGGGCTTCCACAGCCCATCCCTTCATTCAGAACGCCCTGCTCCCCATCCAGCGGGATCTGGTCACCGTCATGGGCGAACTCGCCACCGCAGTCGATGATCTGCCGCGCTACGTCGCCGACGGCTACCCCACGGTCGCCGCCAGCCTGACCGAAAAACTCGACACCCTGGTCACCGAAATCGAAGCGCAAAGCATCACCTACCGCGGCTGGGCCACCCCCGGCGGCACGCCCGATGCCGCCGCACTCGACGTCGCTCGCACCGTCGCACGCCGCGCCGAACGCCGGGTCTGCGCCCTCCAGGAAGGCGACCAACTCCGCAATTCCGAGATCATCGTCTATCTCAACCGACTCGCCGACCTGCTCTGGCTCATGGCCCGCTGGGTCGAAACCCGGGCCCATCCCACCGCTCCCGCCACCACCGCCTGACCAACTCCTCGCGCGCCCCGACCCCGCTTCGGCGGGGCGCACTTTCGACGGCACGAAGGTCGACTTAATCCTGCAAATCACCTATTGCCGTCCGGTCATGCACGACCGAACAGGGAGTGTTGAGCGAAGCGCAAACAGGGCTGCCGTCGAGGAGCGCCGGATTCCCCTGGGCTGATCCGCCACCATGGAACCGCAAACCCCTTCCACACCACCTCCCGGCAAACCGCCCACCCACCGGCCCACCGGAAACAACGAGCTGATCCTCGTCGCCGACGACGAGGAAGCCATCCGCATCGTCAGCCGGCGGACCCTCGAAGCCTACGGATACCGGGTCATCGTTGCCTCGGACGGCATGGAGGCCGTTCGTCAGTTCGAATCCCAGTCCGGTGAAATCAGCGCCTTGATCACCGACCTGGCCATGCCAGGCATGGATGGCATCGCCGCCATCGAATCCATGACCCGCTCACGGCCCGATCTGAAGGTGATCGCCATGAGCGGTTATTCGGTCACCTCCCAACCCGGGGGAGCCGAACTCCCTCCCCAGGTCCGCGCCATCATCGACAAGCCCTACACGCCGGAAATCCTGCTCCGAACACTGCGTCGGGTTCTCGACACCCCCTGAGCGAGGCCCGAATCGGTCCCGCCGGGTGAAGTGCGATGCCCCAGGCTGCCGCGCAACACGGTCCGGGGCTGTCAGGTGGAGTGAAACGCCTTCCCCTCCGCGCTCCCGCTATCGGACTGCACCCGGCTTCCCGTCCGCACCCATCGGGATCCGAGTCGCGGCGCACGGTCAGCGCGCGCGAATTCAGGTATCCCCCCCTGAATCGCCAATCGCCCGCGATGAAAAAGTCGTTCGTCGTCGCCTGCCGGCTGGCGGCCGGAGGCTTCCACCGCCGCTCAACCCGGATAGCCGCCCGCGATATAGCTGCTGAGTTGCTCGATCTGGGCGCGCTGGGAACGGATGATCCAGTTCACCAGATCCCCCACGGAGATCACGCCCACGAGATTCTCGCCGTCGAGAATCGGGAGATGCCGAACCCGGTTTTCAGCCATGAGACGGAGACAATCCGGGATGGTGGTCGACGGCGCCGCCGAAATAATCCGCCCGGTGATGATCTCGTAAACCCGGGTTTCCTTCGAATTGCGGCCCTGGAGGGCCACTTTCCGGGTGTAATCACGCTCCGAGAACACCCCCGTAAGCCGGTTGCCATCCATGACCAGAAGCGCCCCGACATTCCTTTCGGCAAGCCTCTCGATGGCCTCGTAAACGGTGTTCTCAGGACTGATGGTGTAAACGTCCCGACCTTTGTGGTCGAGCAGGGCTGCAACGGTGGCTGTTTCTTCCATGGCAGGGGGAGGGGATGAGTGGATGGGACAACGCTCGCGACGATTCGCCGGGGGTAGTGCCGGGAACTCTCCGCCCCTCAACGGCGTGCGTCAAGGAACGGATCCCCTCGCCCCACGAACCACCGACTCCTCCCCCCACCGCAGAAGCACCCAAATCGGTCGATGATCCGAGCCCAACCCCCAGTCCGGCACGACCGCGATGCCACTCTCCGCCCCCACCCAGTCCCGCATCGCCCCCGGACTCAGGAGCACATAATCCACCCGCGAATAGGTGTCCTCCACCCCGTAGTGATGCGTCCACGCCACCGTCCGCGCCCCCGACCGGCCCTGGGGTCGTATCCCGGAGTCCCCGTTGGGCTCCGAAGGCCGGGCATCCGTCAACCGATGACGGCCGCGCCCAAGCAAAACACGGATGGGCTCCCGATCCGGGGTGTCGTTGAGATCCCCCACCACCACCAACCGCGCCGCAGGGTTTGCCTGCAACCGCGCCTCCACCCAGCGCCGAAGCAACCGCGACTCCTCCAGTCGCATCTCCGCTTCGTCCGCACGAACCACGGTCCGCCTCGACTTGAGATGCGCCACAAACACGGTCAGCCGCTCGCCTCGACCCAAATCGACATCCGCCTCCAGAAATCCGCGGCTCACCCGGAATCGCTGACCCGCCAGAAGAAAGGCGTCGTTCGTCCGCGCCCAGGCAGCCACCACCGGCAAGCGACTCAGCAGCGCCACCTGAATGTTGGTGTCGAACCCCTGCACATGGACCGAATACGGGTACTCCAAACCCGCCCGGCGCAACCGGGTCCGGAGATCCTCCAACGCCCGCAACCCACCCACCTCCTGCAATCCCAGAACATCCGCCCGCAACAGGCCCAGGCTCTCGATGACCTTCGACTTGGATGCCTCCGTTTTCGCACTGCGCGTCGACGTCGGCGCGAGCACGTAGTTCTCGACGTTGTAACTCCCGATCCGAACGGCCCCGTTCCCAAACGCGGAAAAGCAGAGCAGCAACAGACCGGCCCCCCAGTGATGCCAGCGAACCTCCATGGTTCGCCCTCCTAAAAGCATCCGCCGCCCGACTGCGACAAAAAAAAGTCCCGACCCAAAAATGATCGCGTACCCACTCAGCAACGAAAACGGCGGGCCGCGAAAATCATCGATGGACCAGCAGCCGGCTCATGGAAAACCTGCTCAACCGGGCCCATCGCTCCACCCGGGTGGTGCCCTGATAGACTTGCAGGCTCACCTTCGGGGATCCGGCATGCACCGGCAGATCACAAACCCCCGCCTCGCGCCACTCCTTCGATCCCGGGGTCCTGAAATAACCGCGAATCTCCCGCCACGTGACCACCTGCCTCAATTCCACCACCGCCGAATCCAAGGGAATAATGGCGATGGTCCGCGTCCGGTCGTTCTCCTCCCGCCCCATAACCACACTGAGTTTCCCATCCACCAACTCCTGACCGATCTTCACCTGGTGGCTGTCGGCGTAATACCAAACCAGATCCACCTGCTCGTACTGCTCCGTCGGCCGGTTCTCCACCTGCACTCGAACTTCAACCGGACCAGCGCCAGGGTCCAAAGCATCCCGAACGAACGTGTTCTTCGCGTCGTTCGAACCTCCCCACATGTTGCCGGGAAGAACACGAACCTCCAGACCGCGGGACGTGGTTCTCCACGCGTCGCCCTGCTCCCGCAGAATCGTCCAACCGGAGTCCAGCGGTCCGCGAAATGAATCCGAAAACGAATCGCGGGATCGTCCGGCACATCCGGACCCAATCAAACAAACGAGAATCGAAGCGTAAAGGTGCGGCATCCAAGCTTTCATGGCTTGGCCGATCCTTCGCCCACCAGAGCCCCCGCGCAATCCATCAGGGTCCACCAGAATCCCTCCGACATCGCCTGGAAGCGGCGGATGCCCCATTGCGACAAAAAGCCCGCCGCGGGAATCCTCCCACGGCGGGCAACAAATTCTCAGAAGGGGAGCTTCAGAATCGGGCCCGACCTCACCTCGCGGCGGACGAACGACCCGACTCCCATTCAGCCCGGTTCAGGCATGAGCCCCGTGACCGTGGCCGTGACCATGACCGTGACCGTGACCACCCTGCCCATGCTGGGCATGATGCGCAGCGTCAGCCTTCGCCTGGTCGGCGATGGTTTCATCGGGGTTCTCATTGCCGTTCCCGTCCAGCCACCACTTCATCCAGAAAAAGAACGCCGTGGGCAGGGAGGCTCCAATGACACAAATGATGAGGAGCTCCGTTTTAGGAATCAGGAGCCCGAGCAAGGGAATCAGTAAAGTCGACATGGTCGGAGGGAAAGCTTGGCTGAAAGGGTGAAAGTACGTCCGAACAGAAAGGGCTGGGAGAAGCGGCTGGGGTGGTCTGGGCTTGGACTGGATTGGGTTGCTGATGGCTCGCGCCGGATCATTTCGGATCAGGCCGGTCGCTCATTCCTGCAACATCCAACATCCAACTTCAACCGACTGGCCAGACCAGCCCGGTACTCAGAGGCGGTGTTGTGGTGCGCCCGGCAGGACTTGAACCTGCACGATGTTACTCACTAGAACCTGAATCTAGCGCGTCTGCCAATTCCGCCACGGGCGCACTGTGGACCGGCGTTCCCCGGCGTTCCCGCCGAAGACCCGCTCTGGTTAATCGGCAAACGCCTCCCCCGCAAGGTGAAAATCCCAAAATGACGAGGAACCATCAAAATTCCGGATCGCAAGGGTTTGGCATTGACTGTTGAGCCCCGGCCTCCACCCCCCTCACTCCACCAGCAACGCGTGCTCCACAAACTGGGGAAGATGCGGCACGATCGTCGCGTCCGTGGCCAGAATCTTCACGCCAGCCCTGAGCGCGGCGTCACGCAACTTCTCGTCCTCCCGACCGGTGTACGCGATCACCGGCACGTGCGACGTGGCCTCCTGGCGCAACATGTCGCCGATCGCCCCCAGCACATCCCCACGCCGGCTCGTCAGATCCGCCACCACCAGCATCGGCATCTGCTTCAACGCCGAAGGCGCCAGCTCCGCCGGCTCCAGGATCGTGGCCACCCGGAAATCCAGAGCTTCGAATTTCGACACGAGTTGGGAGCCCGGCATGAGCTTTTCGTGCAACAGCAGCGCCAACGGCTTCACCAACGGATTCATCATGGCACGGCAAGGTTGGAAAACGGACGTCCCGATTGCAAGGTCAGGGGTCCCCCAACGGCGTCCA
>CAYZAE010000074.1:26699-30294 GCA_964476125.1 uncultured Verrucomicrobiota bacterium
CTCCCCCCAACCCACCGCGTGATTTCTCGAAAAAATCGCTTGTGAAAGTTTTCACAACGGGCCAACTTTCGCCCCCTCGTTGCACGGCGCGGGCACCCCGTTTGTGTCCTCTTTGCCGCGGCTTCGGGGAATTATCACCATCCATGCGAGCGTTGCGAACGGCCATCCTGTCCTGCTGCCTCTTCGGGCTGCCCCTGATCGCCCGGGCCGCTGAAGCCGCCCAACACGGCGCTGAAGCCGCCGGCGGACACGCCGAAGCCCATGATGGTCTCCCGGCGGCCGCACCCCGGGTTCTGGATCTCGGGTTCTTCCAGGTCACCAACTCCATGGTGGTCACCTGGCTGGTCGCCGTGGTGCTCATCGTTTTTGCGCAGATCGCCACCCGCAACCTCCGCGCGATTCCCGAAGGCGCCCAGAATTTCTGGGAGTGGCTGGTCGAAAGCCTTCACGACTTCCTGGAAGGCATCGTCGGACCCGACCTGGTCAAACAAACCTTCTGGTTCTTCGCCACGCTCTTCATCTTCATCCTGACCAGCAACTGGTTCGGCCTCATCCCCGGCGTGGGCACCATCGGCTGGGGGCATCCCGACGCCAACGGCAGCCTGCACCATCTCAGCGAACCCCTCTTCCGCGGGGTCAATGCCGACCTGAACATGACCCTGGCCATGTCCATGGTCTTCTTCGTCTGCTGGACCTATTGGGCGCTCCGCGCCAACGGCGTCGGTGGCTTTTTCCTGCACATCTTCGGCCCCAAGGGAGACACGACCGGGCTCTTGAAGGTCCTGATGATCGGTGTGTTCATGGTCGTGGGTGTTCTCGAAGTCGTCTCCATCCTCTTCCGTCCGGTTTCCCTGAGCTTCCGTCTCTACGGCAATATTTTTGCCGGTGAGAACATGCTCGAAACGATGGCCGTGCTCGGCGGACCGCTCGCCGGCTGGCTGCTCCCGATTCCGTTTTATTTCATGGAACTGCTGGTCGGCCTCGTCCAGGCCCTCGTGTTCATGCTGCTGACGTCCGTGTTCACCCTGCTGATCTGTCAGCATGAGGAGGGCCACGGCCATGGGCACGGGCACGGAAACGACGAGGGCCATGACCACGGAGGTCATGGCCCGAGCCACGGGCATGGAGCTGCGTCGGCCGCCGCCGCCAGGCACTGAACCAAAGATTGCGGCGATCCGACCGTGGCGAGACCGCGGGGGCCGCTGCTGCAACAAGAAAGGACCCAATCGTATGTTCGCACCCCTACTCGCCGAAATGTCCGGCAATGTCCACGTCGCGGCCGCCTGCCTCGGCGCGGCCATCGGCGTCGGTATCATCGGCATGAAGGCCTCGGAAGCGGTCGGCCGGAACCCCGGCGCCGCCACCAAGATCCTCGTGCAGGCGATCCTCAGCACCGCCTTCGCCGAAGGCATCGTGTTCTTCGCGATCTTCCTCGCGAAGTAATCCAACTCACGATGCGGGGCTCCGGCCCCGCATCACCCCTTTTCCCCTCCGTCACGTTAGAAGGCTATGGCCATGGATTCGAGCTTCCTGTTCGCAGCGGCAGCCGCCGAGGGCGGCGGTCTGATCGGCAAAACGGCCGCCACATTCGGCGTCACCTGGCAGCTGTTCATCTCCCAGGTCATCAGTTTCGCCATCGTGGCCTGGGTCCTCCACCGGTTCGCCTACCAGCCGATCCTTCAGGTTCTCGCGGAACGCAAGAGCCGGATCGCCGAGAGCCTGGCCAACGCTGAAAAGATCAAGCAGCAACTCGCCGAGGCCGAAGCAGCCCGCCGCGACATCCTCCAGAAGGCGAACACCGACGCCACCAAGCTGATCGAGGAGGCCCGCGCCGCCGCCGCCCGTGTTCAGGAACAGGAAACGCAGAAGGCCATCGCCGCCGCCGAACAGATCATTGCCAAATCCCGCGAAGCCGCCCAGGCGGACTACGAAAAGATGAAGCAGGATCTCCGCCGCGAAATGGGCCGCCTCGCCGTCGAGATCGCGTCCAAGGTCACCGGCAAAATCCTCAACGTCGACGATCAACGCCGGCTCGCCGAGGAAACCAACAAGCAGCTGGCGGCCTGATCCGATCGATCGCCTCCCCACCCGCGCATCCCGATGAAGATCTCCAAACAGGCCCGTCGCGACGGCAAGTCGCTGTTCCGCGCCTGCTTCGTGGGCGGTCAACTCGACGAATCCAGGGCCCGCTCCGTGGTCACCCGGGTGATCGAGGGAAAGCCCCGTGGCTACCTCGGCATGCTCAGCCACTTTCAGCGGCTGCTCAAACTCCACCTCGAAAGCCGTCGCGCCCGGGTCGAGAACGCCGTCGAAACCTCCCCCGAACTCATGTCCCGCATCCAGGACGGCCTCGCCCGTCGCTACGGTCCGGGGCTGGATGTCACCTTCTGGATCAACCCGGATCTGCTCGGCGGCCTCCGGGTTCGTGTGGGTAGCGACGTCTATGACGGTTCCGTCAAGGCCCGCCTCGACGGCCTGAAGGACACCTTTTGATCCCCCTTTTGCTCCCCCTTCCGGCCACGGCAAACCTGAATCCCTTGAGCTTGAGTAGCGTAGCCTCCGACAATCCCGATTTCCGAGGCATGACCCATCCCAGTTTCCGATTCCCGATCTCCGATATCCGAACCCCGATCTCCGAATGAGCACCCTTCTGCAGGACATTGAAGCGCAGATCGCGCAGGTGAAATCCGGCGTCAGCCGCCAGAACGTCGGCATCGTCCGCGAAATCAGCGACGGCGTGGCCAAAATCGAAGGCCTGACCGACGCCATGATGAGCGAGATGCTCGACTTCGGCAACGGCGTCACCGGCCTGGTCCAAAACCTTGAGGAAACCGATGTGGGCGCCATCATCATCGGCGATTACACCCACATCCGCGAAGGTCAGGAGGTCCGCACCACCGGCCGCGTGCTCCAGGTCCCCGTCGGCAAGGGGCTCCTCGGACGCGTCGTCAACGCGCTCGGCCAGCCCATCGATGGCAAGGGCCCGATCAAGGAAACCGCCTTCTATCCCGTCGAAAAGATCGCCCCCGGCATCATCAAACGGAAATCGGTCTCCCAGCCCGTCCAGACCGGCATCATGCCCGTGGACGCCATGATTCCGATCGGCCGCGGACAGCGCGAACTGATCATCGGCGACCGCTCCACCGGCAAGACCACGATCGCCATCGACGCGATCATCAACAACGCGCGGATCAACAAGGCCGCCGAAGGCACGGCCGACAAGGAGTTCCGCCCGCTTTATTCGATCTACGTCTCGATCGGCCAGAAGCAGTCCAACACCGCCAACATCCTCCGCGTTCTCGAGGAAACCGGCGCCCTGCCCTACACCATCGTCGTGGTGGCCTCGGCCTCGAACTCCGCAACCGAGCAGTACCTCGCCCCGTTCGCGGGCGCTGCGATCGGGGAATGGTTCATGGACAACGGGATGGATGCGTTGATCATTTTCGACGATCTGTCGAAGCACGCCGTCGCCTACCGTCAGGTGTCCCTCGTGCTCAAGCGTCCCTCCGGCCGCGAAGCCTACCCTGGCGACGTCTTCTATCTGCACAGCCGTCTGCTCGAACGCTCCGCGCGCCTGAACGAGACCAATGGCAAC
>CAYZAE010000075.1:0-30087 GCA_964476125.1 uncultured Verrucomicrobiota bacterium
TTTTCCGCCACCGCCCCCTCCTCACCCCACGCCCGTCCGTCGCCCCACGTCGAAGGAAAGCGCCAGAGGGCTGGCGCACTCCATAAGGCCGGCTTCATGTGGAGTGCGGCAGCCCTCTGCCGCTTTTCCGCCACCGCACCCTCCTCACCCCACGCCCGTGCGTCGCCCCACGTCGAAGCAAAGCGCCAGAGGGCTGGCGCACTCCATAAGACCGCCTCCATGTGGAGTGCGGCAGCCCTCTGCCGCTTTCCCGCCAACGCCCCCTCCTCATCCTGCGCCCGTCCGCCGCCCCACGTCGAAGCAAAGCGCCAGAGGGCTGGCGCACTCCATAAGACGGTCTTCATGTGGAGTGCGGCAGCCCCCTGCCGCTTTCCATGCAGTTTTTTCGGCTCGAGTCGGAATAGCGGCGCCCGCCCCAGAGGAATTGTCGGGGACGGAGGGAATGGCACGGTGTCGGGGTGAGCCTTTCCCGTCGCTCTTTTCTTCGGGCTTCAGCAGTCGCTGGGGCGGTCGTACCCTTCACGAGCCTCGCAGCTGCGGAACCTGCACCGCTTCCCGTGCCCACGGCAGCCCGGTTGCCGCGCTGGCGTGGGTTCAATCTCCTGGAGAAATTCACCGCCCGGCCTGAAGGCAACCCGCCGTTCCGGGGCGAGGACTTCACCCTCATGCAGGAGTGGGGCTTCGATTTCGCGCGCCTGCCGATGTCCTATCGGTGCTGGGCCAAGGGCGATCCATCGGAGTGGCTGAAGCTCGACGAAGCCCAGTTGGTCCATGTCGACAAGGCGGTTCAGCTTGGGGAGCGCCATCGGATCCATGTGAACCTGAATCTGCACCGGGCCCCGGGTTATTGTGTGAATCCGCCGGCCGAACCCCTGGATCTGTTCGGCGATGATCCCCGGGCTCTGGAGGCCTGCACGTTCCACTGGGCGCACTTCGCCCGGCGTTATCGCGGCATTCCCAACGAGCGACTCAGTTTCGATCTGCTGAATGAACCCAAGGACCTTCCTGAGGACGCGTACCGTCGCGTGGTGAAGACGCTGGTGGAGGCCATCCGCGCCGAGGACCCGAAGCGGTTGATCATCGCCGACGGACTCAAGTGGGGCACGAAACCCGTTCCCGGTCTGGTGGATCTGGGGGTGGCCCAGAGCACCCGCGGTTATGCGCCCATGCGGATCAGTCATCACAAGGCCAGTTGGGTGAATGGACAGGATTGGCCCGAGCCTTCCTGGCCGCTCAATCCGGAGGGCAAGGATCGCTGGGACAAGGACCGGCTACGGAAGGAATCGATCCAGCCGTGGAAGGACTTGGAAGCCCGGGGTGTGGGTGTGCATGTGGGGGAGTGGGGTGCGTTTCACCGGACTCCCCATCGGGTGGCGCTGGCCTGGATGAAGGACTGCCTCGATCTCTGGCGCGAGGCCGGCTGGGGCTGGGCGCTTTGGAACTTCCGTGGGAGTTTTGGTGTGCTGGATTCCGGGCGGGAGGATGTGGCTTACGAGGAGTTCCGGGGGCATAAGCTGGACCGAGCCATGCTCGAAGTGCTCAAGGCGGGGTAGGATTCGGATCCGACCGATCGGACTGATCCGACTGATCCGACTGATCCGACTGATCGGACTGATCGGACTGATCGGACTGATCGGACCGATCCACTCCCAACTCCCCACTCCCCGCTTCATCTCACTTGTGCCACACAGTGCCATAAGTGCGCCAGAGTGGCTCTGTGGTTATATTAAAATGGCATAGTGCCTATATGGCTCATTTCGGGCCTGCCTTGGATGCTTCAGGGTGGTACTGCTTCCTAAGTGTCTTTTTTCGTGGGGCTAAGCTGTGTTGTGCGATGGGGTGTTCGGGGGCCGGAGGAGTGGTGGCATGCCTCCCGCTAGAGGGAGATCCGAACAGAGTTCACAGGAGAACAAACCATGACACTGATGAAATTCACCCGACCCAACCTCACCAACGCCAACAGCCGGCCTTCCATCGATCCCTTCAGCCGGCTCCAGGCGGAAATCCAGAAGCTCTTCGATCTGCCCGCCGGCGATTTCGGATCCCAGTTTTTCAACGTCTGGGCCCCGGCGCTGGATGTGCATGAGGACAAGGAGAACCTGGTGGTGAGCCTCGAGGTTCCCGGCATGAAGAAGGAGGACTTCGAGATCGCGTTGCACGAGGGCGTGCTCTCGATCTCGGGCGAACGGCGGTTCGAGGAGAAGCGCCAGAAGGCCGCCGGTTACCGGAGCGAGCGATTCGAGGGACGTTTCCAGCGCTCGGTCCGACTGCCCAAGGCGGTCGATGCCTCCAAGGTTCGTGCTGCCTACAAGGACGGCATCCTGACGGTTCACCTCCCGATCGCGGCCGAGGCGCGGCCGCGGCAGATCGTGGTGGGCGCGGAATGAAGAATCCGACGGACACCTCAAAATCGAAAACGAACCAACCTCAGATCACTCATCGAACACGACCATGAATTGCACAACCCAACGCGAGACCCCTCAGAGCCAGACCCCGACGGCCGACCGCGTCGCCTACCAGCTTCCGCCGGTCAACATCTACGAGACCGACGACGGTTTCACCCTGGAGGCGGATGTGCCGGGTGTGACCCGGGAGGGCATTGAGGTGTACCTCGACCAGAACGAACTCACGCTCCTCGGACGCCGTTCCGTCACCCGGCCCGAGACGGCGCATTACCGGGAATCGGCGGACGGGGATTTCCGCCGGGTGTTCGAGCTCCACCCGGGGCTCGATGCGGACAAGATCACGGCACGCGTGGAGAATGGGGTGCTGTTCCTCCATCTGCCGAAACGGGAACAGGTCAAGCCACGGCGGATTTCCGTCACGGACTGATCTGCTGAACGCAGCACCGAAAAGGAACGGCCGGGTCCCGCGGGGGATCCGGCCGTTTGGTTTTCTCCGCACAAGAATCGTCCAGCCTTCACCAAGCAGCGTGTAGCACCCTTTCCTGCAAAGCCTCTCAATAACCTTCACCCAGGCTTCTGCTCGGCCCGGGTCGCGAGTGTCGGCTGTCCGTAAGGAAGTCATCGTCGTGCCAAGGAAAGTCGCATCGGGGCTTTCACGACCGGAACGTGGTCCCCGCGTTCCGCGCTTCCCGATGGCAGCCGATGCGGCTGAGTTCCTCGTTTTCTCCCCTCTCCCATGAAACCTCAACGCGCTGGAAGTCTGTCGCTGTTCCTCGTCCTCGTTGCGCTGTCCTTCGGGCCGTCGACCCCGGCCGCGGTGACGGTCACGGAGAACCGGACGGTTGCGGCGGCAGACCGTTCGCTCGAGGGCGAGGACGTGGTGGTGGATCGGGCCACCCTTACCGTGGCCGGGCCCCACGCCTTTCGCAGTCTGCAATTGCTCAACGGAGCCGTGCTCAATCATCCGCCGGCACCGTCGGGCGAAACGGATCACGCGGTGCGACTCACGGTGACCGGGGACGTCCTGGTGGATGCCACCTCGCGCATCGATGTCAGCGGGGCGGGCTACTCGACCGCCGGGTCTCCGGGTGCGGGCACCCGTGGAGCCTTCGCGGGCGGTGGTGGCGGTCATGGCGGGTTCGGAGCCGGGAGCGCGGGCAATCCTTCCGGCACACCCGGGACTCCTTTTGGCTCCCTGCTGGAACCTGATTCCTGGGGCGGTCCGGGCGGCAGCGGCGGTAATGATCTTCTCGCGCCCGGTGGCGGACTGGTCCACCTCGCCATCGACGGATCCCTGACCCTGGCTGGAAGTCTGCGTGCGAACGGTGCGGTGGCCATGGTCGACAACCAAGGCGGTGGCGCGGGCGGAACGGTCTGGGTTCGTTGCGCGGTGCTTCGTGGGGCCGGCAGCATCCGTGCGGATGGCGGCTCCGGCGAATGGGTGGAGGGCGGCGGCGGCGGTGGCGGCCGCATCGCGGTCCGTTTCGCTCGCAACGAATTCAGCGGCGAATATTCGGCCGTCGGCGGCGGCGGGGCTGGGCGCGGCGGAGCCGGGACCGTCTACCTCAAGCCGAACAATTTCGCGGGCGAAGTCCGGATCCAGAATGCCTCCCGCGGTGCCTCGACCCCGATCGATTCGGCCGTCGCGTACGATCTCGTCTTGGGCGCCTGGGCGGTCACTTATCCCACCCAGCCGCTCGAACTCGGCAATCTCATGCTTGGCGCCAACGCCCTGCTGATGCAGGCCGCGGGCAGTACCGGTCTGGTGGTCCGGGTGCTGGCCAATGCCCGGATCGAGGCGGACGGTGTGCTGTCCGCCGACGGCCGTGGGTATCCCCTCGCGGGCACTCGCGGGCCTGGCGCCGGTGCGACCGAGACCTGGGCCGGGGCAGGGGGCGGCCATGCGGGTCTCGGCGGCGAAAGCGCCACCGGGGCGCGGGGCGGTTCGGCCTATGGCTCCATTCTCCAACCCACCTCCCACGGCAGCCAGGGTGGTGATGGCAGCGGGGGTGCCGGGGCGGCCGGCGGCGGATTGATTCGTTTGATCGTGGGCGACCGACTCATCGTCGAGGGCCGCCTTTCTGCCGAGGGACTTTCGGCTGGCGCGGACAACGCCGGGGGTGGCGCCGGCGGCAGCCTCTGGATCCAGGCCGCGATTTTCGAAGGTGCCGGTGTGATCTCGGCGAACGGCGGTTCCGGCGAATGGGTGGAGGGTGGCGGTGGCGGCGGCGGACGGATCGCCCTGTACCTCAACAACCAGAGATTCGCGGGCAAGGTCACCGCTCAAGGCGCTGGCGGACGTCAGCGGGGCGGTGCCGGTACGGTCTACACCCGCCTCTCCGCTGCCCGGGAAGGCGCGCTGCGCATCGACAACGGAGGCACCTGGGGTCAGCTCACGCCCCTCACTTCGCCGGAAGCCTTTCAGCTGTTCCTCACCAACAACGCCGTCGCCTTCCCCGAGTCCGATCTGAAACTCGCGCGGCTCGAACTGTCCCCCAACTCGGTTCTCACCCATCTCACCGGCCAACCCCGACTGGGTCTCGAGGTCGCCGGCGATGCCTCGATCGCGGAAGGCGCGCAGATCACCGCCGATGGCAAGGGCTACCCGATTCTCGATGATGCCGGTCCTGGCGTGGGTGCGAACCTGGAATGGTCCGGTTCCGGTGCTGGTCACGGGGGCCTGGGCGGCTATGGCCGCACCGGTGTGGCCGGCGGCGAGCACTACGGTTCCATTCTCCAACCCACCGCTCTCGGAAGCCGTGGCGGTGCGGGCAGTGGCGGAGGCGGCGCTCCGGGCGGAGGCGCCATTCGGATGGTCGTCGGTGGACGTCTGCTCGTGGACGGCCAGCTGTCCGCGCACGGACTCGGTGCGGGCGCGGACAACGCAGGGGGCGGGGCCGGGGGAAGTCTCTGGCTGACCGTGGGAACCCTTGCCGGCAAAGGCAGCGTGGGCGCGAACGGCGGCGCTGGCGAATGGGTGGATGGCGGCGGCGGCGGCGGCGGGCGCGTGGCGGTTTATTACGACGCCAATGAATTTGAGGGGACGCTCACCGCCTCGGGCGGCGGCGGCAACCAGCGCGGCGGGGCGGGCACCCTTTATCGTCGACGCAGCGGAACCCAGGTTGGCGAGGTGCTGATCCACAACGGCGGGATCTGGGGCCACAACACGCCCCTCGCTTCGCCCGAGGCCTTCCAGGTCGTCCTCGAGGGCATGGCGGTGGTTTATCCGGAATCCCCGCTGAACCTGGGCGATCTCGAAATCCGCACCAACAGCGTGCTCACGCATCTCGTGGGACAGGCGGCCTGCGACGTGCATGTGCTGCGCAAACTCATCGTCGCCGCCGGGGGCGTGCTCTCTGCCGATGGCCGGGGATACCCGGTCGGAGCGGATCGCGGACCCGGCGCCGGAGATATTCTCGGCGCGCACGGCAGTGGTGCGGGCCATGGTGGTCGAGGCGGCACGTCGCGCAGCGGACTCGAAGGCGCGGCGCCCTACGGATCCCAGGTCCAACCCATCACCCGCGGCAGCCAGGGGGGCAACGGCAGCGGTGGGGCCGGGGGCGCGGGCGGCGGGGCGTTGCGACTCGTCGCCGACAACGAGTTCGTGCTCGAAGGCCGGGTCAGTGCTGTCGGACTCAACGGCGTGGCCGACAATTCCGGCGGCGGTTCCGGCGGGAGCATCTTCCTCACGGCAGGAACTCTCTCCGGATCCGGATTGCTCACCGTCGATGGCGGTTCCGGCGAATGGGTGGATGGTGGCGGCGGTGCGGGCGGTCGCATCGCGCTGCACCTTGGCCGGAACTCCTTCACGGGAACCGTCCAGGCCCGGGGCGGTGGCGGTTATGCGCGGGGCGGTTCGGGTTCGATCTACACCCGTCTGGGCAACGAGCCCGGCGGATTGCTGGTGCTGGACAACGGCGGCAACCCCGGCGCGCTGACGCCCCTCGAGGTGCCTCCGTCCACGCGCCTCGTTCTCTCCGCCGGCACCACGGTGCACCCGGTGGGCAATCTCGATCTCGCGAGTCTCCACCTGAAGCCGGGGGCCACGTTGACGCATACCAACGGACAGCCCGCGCTGACCCTGAACATTGCCGGCGACCTGACCCTGGAAGCGGGCGCCACGCTCACCGCCAGTGGCAAGGGGTACCCACTCGCTACCGATCCCGGTCCCGGAGCCGGGTTGGAGAACGGAATCTTCGGAGCTGGCGGTGCCCACGGCGGCAACGGTGGCATCGCCCGACCCGGGGACACCGCCGGGGGCGTCGGATACGGCTCCGTGGTCGAGCCGGTCAGCTTCGGCAGTTCCGGCGGGCCCGGCAGTGGACCCGGGAACGCCCGATCCCCGGGTGGCGGGGCCATTCGCGTCACCGTGGGTGGCACATTCACCCTCGATGGCAATGTGACTTCGGACGGTGTTTCCGCCTGGTACGACAACCAGGGCGCCGGTGCCGGCGGCAGTGTTTGGATCACGACCGCGAAACTCGCCGGAACCGGATCGATCACTGCCAACGGCGGCGGTGGCGAATGGGTCGACGGCGGCAGCGGCGGTGGCGGTCGGGTCGCGCTGCACCTGGGCTCGTCCACCTTCGCGGGCACTGTCGCTGCCCGTGGTGGCGGCGGCGGTTTCCAGGTCGGGGGCGCGGGCACGATCTACACACGGTTCACCCATGAACCGGTGGCCCGGGTGCTGGTCGAGAACGGCGGACGCTGGGGCGCCCTCACACCGTTGTTCGCTTCGGAACCCTTCGATCTCACCCTGGAAAACATGGCCCAGGGCTACGTGCCTGAATCGCTCGTGGTCGGTTCCCTGCACGCTGCGGTCGACACCGTCCTGACCCATCTCAAGGGCCAGGACGCCTTCCGCGCCGTTGTGCTCCGCGACGCCCGGATCGAGGGCGTCATCGACGTCAACGGACGCGGGTTCCCGATCGGCAACGACCCGGGACCCGGGGCGGGCGGACAACGGGAATGGTCTGGCGGCGGGGCTGGCCATGGCGGTCTCGGTGCCCCAGGCCGCACCGGGGCGGCGTCGGGCACCGACTACGGCGCTCCCACCGAACCCACGCTTCTTGGAAGTCAGGGCGGTGCCGGAAGCGGCGGTCCCGGCGGACACGGCGGCGGGGCCATCCGGCTCATCGTCGGACAAACCCTCACCCTCGACGGCACCCTCACCGCCAACGGTCTCAACGCCACCGCCGACAACGCGGGTGGCGGATCCGGCGGCAGCATCCTGGTCAGTGCCCGGACCTTCGCCGGGGGCGGTAATCTCACCGCCAATGGTGGCGGTGGGGAATGGGTGGATGGCGGCGGCGGCGCAGGCGGCCGCATCGCCGTGTATCGCACGGCGGAAACCTTCACCGGAAACGTCTCGGTCCAGGGCGGTGGCGGTTTTGCCCGGGCCGAGGAGGGTTCGATCCATCGCGGTTCCGTGGCCGGCGTGGTCTGGTTGTCGCCCGCCACCGACTGGATCCGGGGCGAGACGCGTCTCGAAGTGGCGATGTTCTCCGGTTCCACCGCCCCGGGGGATGTCGTCTTCCGTGTCTGGAAGGACGGTCTCAGCTCAACCCTGGCGCAGGTGTCCGGGGCGCAGCTCACGGCCTCGGCGACCTGGGATACCCGGGCCCTCGCAAACGGCAGTTACGAACTCGAAGCCACGGTGCTCAATGCCGCCGGGGCCCGGGTTGCCAGCGCACGACGCGCCGTCATGGTTCAGAACGGCGTGGATTGGCGGGGTGGTATTCTCGGCGCCGACACCACCTGGAACGCCGGACTTGTGCAGGTTGTGGATCGTGATCTCACCGTGGTTTCCGGCGTCACACTCACGCTTCAACCGGGCGTGGTGATCAAGTTCCTTCCCGGCACCCGCCTCGTGCTCCAGGCGGGCGCGCGACTCGAGGCACCCGGCACCGCCGCGCTTCCCATCGTGCTCACTTCGTTCCTCGACGACAGCCACGGCGGCGACTCGAACCTCGACGGCGCCCAGACCCGGCCGCAACCCGGAGCCTGGCGGTTCATCGCCAACGCCGGGGCCACCTTCACCCAGGGCGAAGGCACGCGCCTCCGGTTCCAGACCCAGACCTATGGCGGAACCCTGCCTTCGGACGAGATCTGGACCGCGGATTCCCTGCGCGAAATCGGGGATACCCTGATCGTCCCCAACGGCGTCACCCTGCGTATCGAGGGCGGGGCCGTGGTGAAGTTCGCGGCCGATCGCGGCCTCGATGTGCAGAACGGTGGACGCCTCATCGTCGCCGGAACCGCCGCGCAACCCGTTGTGTTCACCTCGCGCCGCGATGATGCCTTTGGCGGCGACACCAACCAGGACGGGGCGCGCACCACGCCGGCCGCCGGGGACTGGCGCAGTCTGCGCTTTGCGGATGGCGCCACCGCCACACTCGATCACGCCCAGGTCCGCTACGGCGGCAATTCCGTCGGCAACCCCTGGGGCGCCGGCGGCGCCCTCGAGGCCCTCGGCGGCCCGGTCACCGTGCGGAACAGTGTCATTGCCGATGCCCTCAAGGACGGCGCGTTCTGTTACGGAACCACCCGCTTCGAAAACTGCCTCGTGTTGCGCTGCGACCGCGGCCTCACGGCGGTGGGGACCCTGGACGTCGTGCACTGCACCATCGACCAGTGCCGCATCGGACTGCTGGAGCACGTCGGGCAGTTGAATGTTCGGAACACCATCGTCTCACGTTCCATCAACGCCGGCATCGAGCACGACCTCGGCGGCGGCGTGCCCGTGGTGACGTCGTGCAACGTCTGGAATCCGGAAGCGACACGCGGCAATTACAGCGGCGTTTCCAACCGCGAAGGGACCGACGGCAACATTTCCGGGGAACCGCGCTTCAAGGACGCGGAGGCCGGCAACTTCCGGCTGAACTTCGCCTCACCCGGCATCGATGCCGCCGACGGTTCCTGGTCCGCCGCCACCGATCTCGGGGGAGCTCCGCGATACGATGACCCGCGCACCGGCAACACCGGCACCCCGGCTGCCAACGGCGCGACGCCCGACATGGGCGCCTACGAGTTCGCGGAATCAGCGCCTTCCAACCTCGACCTTGCCGTCGCTTCGGTCACCGGCCCCGCCGGGATCGTGGCCGGGCAGATGGCGCGGCTGGAGTGGACGATCCTGAATCGTGGCGCGGAGGTCTTCACCGGGCCGTGGCACGACGCGATCTATCTGCGAAACGCCATCACTGGCGAACGCCTGCGGGTGGCTGAACCCTTGGTCGGCCGTGGTTCCACCCTCGGCCCTGGCCAGTCCTACACCGGCACCGCCGAGGTGCGTGTTCCCGGCGGGGTCGTCGCCGATTATCTCTGGGTCGTTGAAGCCAACAGCCGCGGGGATGTCTTCGAGGGAGCGAATGCTTCCAACAACGAAGGCACCTCGGAGGCCCGTTCCGCAATGTCAGTGCTCTCCGTGCCGCTGGACGGCACCGGGGTGTCCTCCGCGTTCACCGCCCAGGAGGAGTCCCAGTGGTTCCGCGTCAGCGCTCCCGCCGGCAAGGATGTGCGGGTCGTCCTCGACCTCGCCGCCGGCACCGGCGCGACCGAGATTTATGTGGGGCGTGGCTTCATGCCGACCGCCGACAACTACACCGCGCGCCAGCGCGAGTTCGGTGCGCCCGACACCTCGGCCATTGCCCCGGGAACCGGCGAAGGGGTCGCGGCCGGGGGCGGCAACGACTTCTATGTTCTCGTGGTGGGCCGGGTGCTTCCGGCCACCCCAACGGCATTCACCCTCTCCGCCTCCATGGCGCCGTTCTCCGTCGAATCGGTGGCCACCGGTCCGGTGGGCAATGCCGGGGAAGTCACCCTGGACATCCGGGGCGCCGGGTTCGCCGCGGAAACGGTGTTCACGCTGCGCGGCGGCGGGCAGGAGCGGGTGGGCCTTCGCCAGAGCCTCCGCGAAGCAGGCCGGGCCTTCGTCACCTTCGACCTGCGCGGTGTGCCGGCCGGGCCGGCGGAGCTCGTGGCCACCCTGGGTGGACTCTCCGTGGCCCGCGCGGGCGCGGTCACGGTCGTCGACGGTGGAACCGGCGATTTCTATGCCCAGCTCAGCGGCCCCGCCACCACGCGTGCGGGACGGTTCTCCCCCTGGTTCATCACCTACGGCAACCGCGGGTTGATCGACGTCCGACTGCCGCTGCTGCGATTCCGCGCGCCCGGGGCCACGGAGTTCCAGATCTTCGACAACACCCTGAACTGGGCCGACTCCATGACCCTCCTGGCCTTCAACCCGGAAGTGCTCCTGCCCACGCTGGGACCCGGGCAGGAGGTGACCTTCCAGGTCCGCGTGAAGGCCATGAGCCCGCTCACGGTGCATCTGGAAGTTCTGGGCGGGGACGAAGCCGACGACGATGCAACGCCCCTGGCCTGGAGCAGGCTTGCCCCTCCCGCGGGAGCGGATACGGCGCGATGGGCCGAGATGATCGCCACGCTTCCGGGACGCCTCGGAAGCGTGGTGGCGGATTACCGCCGGATTCTTGAGGAGGACCTCGCCGAACTGGCGGCGGATCCCACGCGCTACAGTTACCTGGCCAATGTGAACGGGCGCTGGTTGTTCGGGGATGAACTCGAAACCGAACCGTCCGTCCGTCCGATCATCGAACTCCCGCCGCAGGCCGAGGATCATGCGGCTGCCCCCGCGCTTCAGGCGAAGCCAGGAAAGAAACCGGGTGACGGCATCCGCTGGACGTGGTGGGTCGTGGTTCAGATCAAGGGCTATGACTCCGCCCAGATCAGCGACCTCAACAACGTCGAAGCGGACTTCCGCGACATCGGCAACTTCATGCTCCGCGACCTCCGCGTGCCGACCAACCAGATCGTGGGCGGGATCGACCGACAGGGACCGCAGCGGACCTGGAACCGTCAGGCGGTGGTGGACGCCATCACTTCGCTGAAGGGGCAGGTCGATGCCGACGATAACCTCGTCGTTTCGTATTCCGGCCACGGCGGCCGCACTGCGGCGGGCAACGGCTACATGTGTCTGAACGGCGACAACATGTCGGCCGTGACCTTCCAGCGGGCCATCGATGAGGTGGGGGCGGGCACCACCTATTTCATCAACGACTCGTGTCATTCCGAGGCCTTCAACAATGCCGTCCAGCCGGCCAACACCACGTTCGTCGGTTTCGCGGGATCCAAGTCGGGCAGGGTGTCCTGGGACGATCCGAACAAGGGCGGTTACCTGTTGTCGGGGATCAAATCCCAGCTGCGCAAATGCCACGGGCTCGGGCTCTCGATGGAACTGACGGAGCAGACGGTGGCGCACAAGTTCCAGAACAAGCCGCTGGAGCAGGATCGTCAGCATCCCGTGTTGACCAATCCCACCGGCGCCAGCCTGCAGGGCAAACCCTGGAACGATCCTTCCGGGTTCGAGCAGATCCTGAATCAGACTCTCAACAGCCTGCGTTACCACCCCTGGCAACAGGCGTTCCTCAATCTGGTGGGCAGCGTCGATCCCAACGAGAAACACGCCCTCGCCGGCGTCGGACCCGAACACTGGATCCAGCCCGGCCAGGTTCTTCCCTTCGAGGTGCTGTTCGAGAACAAGACCAACGCCGCCGCCCCCGCCCAGGAGGTGCTCGTCACCGATGACCTGGATCCGCGGCTCGACTGGTCGACGTTCGAACTGACCTCGGTCACGTTCAACGACGCCCGCATCGCCATTCCCGCGGGGCGTCAGCGCTTCACCACCACCTCCACCGTCGGCACGGATCCCTACCCGGTCGATGTCGACATCCACCTGAACCCGGCCAGCGGTCGGATCACCTGCCTGATCCGGTCCCGCGATCCGGCCACGGGCGATCTGCCCGAGGATCCGTTCGCCGGATTCCTCCCGCCGAACGACGCCACGCACCGCGGCGAGGGCTCGTTCAGCTACACGCTCCGCGCCCGGACCGGGCTTGCCGACGGCACGATCCTGACCAACCAGGCGAACATCATCTTCGATCCCACGTACGGGGCGAATCCTCCCATCCTCACTCCGATCGCGACCAACACCGTCGACGGTCTCGCTCCCACGAGCCTGATCCAGCCGTTGCCGGCCCAGGGGGTCGGGGAGATTCCCATCCTGTGGAGCGGTGGGGATGCCGCGGGAGGTTCAGGGATCGGCTCCTACGACATCTACGTCTCCCGGGATGACGGGGCGTATCAGCCCTGGTTGCTCGCGACGAAGGAGACCTCGGCTCGATTCACGGGTGAGTCCGGTTCCGTCTACCGGTTCTACAGCATCGCCCGGGACCGCGCTGGAAACACCGAAACCGCCCCGGTGAAACCGGACGCCACCCTCGCCGTGGGATCCGGAGCCGTGGGGCCGGTGACCATCGCGTTCGAAGGCGGCCATGTCCGCATCACCTACACGGGCATCCTCCAATCGGCCCCCGGCGTGAGCGGGCCGTGGTCGGATGTCGCGGGGGCCACGAGCCCGTTCATGACCCCGACCTCCGGCGGCGCCCGGTTCTTCCGGGCCAGACGGTAACGATCCATCAAGCCAGGAATGGCTGCTTGTCATGCACCGCATCAGGCATGCTTGAT
This sequence comes from uncultured Verrucomicrobiota bacterium, assembly GCA_964476125.1. Classification (GTDB taxonomy): domain Bacteria; phylum Verrucomicrobiota; class Verrucomicrobiia; order Limisphaerales; family CAIMTB01; genus CAIMTB01. The sequence continues at coordinate 12,948 of CAYZAE010000075.1, forward strand.
TGCCTGAGAAAGCGATGCACCCGGTGGCCTGACGTGGCTGCTGGGACTTGATCAGGGAGAAATGGCGGGAGTGCGGACTCACTCCACACCGTCCTTCCCCTTCGCCCGCCAAACGACGGCGGACGGCGCATCGCTGGAAAAAGGGGAGGCAATCATGTCCAGCGACGCAGACAACGGTGGCACACGGGAGGACTCACGACCTTCCGCGGGGCGCGGACGGCAGATTCTTTTCATCCACGGCATGTGGCACGGGGCCTGGTGCTGGGATCTCTTTGTTGATTGGTTCCAGCATCACGGGTGGTTGCCGCGGGCAATCGATCTGCCTGGGCACGGGTCCCGTTTCACCAAGGCCCGGCACCTGCGGTTCAAGTCCCTCGAAGACTACGTCTCGGATCTGTTGTCGGTGATCTCGCAGTTCGAGAAGCCGCCCATCCTGGTGGGGCATTCCATGGGTTGCCAGCTGGTCGAGCTTCTCCTGACGCGTCTCAAGACTCTGCCGCCGGCGGTGGTTCTGATGGCACCGACGCGTTATGTCGTCTATCGCCGGTCAGTTCTGGACTTTGCCCTGCGCCACCCGTTCCGGTTCGCGGAGCTGAATCTTCGCTTGAACATGTATCCCCCGGTCTGCACTCCGGAGCTCGCCCGCGAGATGCTATTCACCGCGGACATGCCCAAAGAGGAGGTGAAACGGTTGCATGCGAAGCTGCACGACGAATCCTTTCGGGTCTCGCTGGAGCTGATGCTGGGCCGTGGCAAACAGCTCCGGCGCTATCCCGGCCTGCCGGTGAAGGTCATTGGGGCTGGCCTGGACCGCGCGATCCGCCGCGCAGACGTCGAGGCGGTGGCCGCTTTTCACACCACCAAGGCAGTGTTCTTCGAGGACATGCCGCACGACCTCATGCTTGCCCCAGGGTGGGACCAGGTGGCGGCACACATCGCCGAATGGCTCAAACAGGAGTAAGGCGATGAATCAGTCCGGGGAGTTTGGACCTATTTCCGGCGCAGCATGCCGAGAGGCATGCCAGAAAGTGGCCAAACTTGAGCAATCCCCGAATCTCGAACCTCGAAGAGGTTCCGCCCCATAGCCCGGGGTTGGACCGCGTCCTCGCGGATCTACCCCGGGAACCCGGACGCCCCTCACGAAAAAACCCCGAAGGGGTTTCGCCCGCCCACGGCCCGCAGCCACAACCTCGTTCGAGGTTGAAATAACGGAGAGGGGACCGAAACCCAGGGTTGGCCCGTCCGTGGGCCGGCCAACCCTTGGCTTCGCGCCGCAACGCCGTTGGCGTTGAATCCGGAAAGCCTGCGGCAATGAGCTGTCACAATTTCGTCAAAATCCCTCCACCCAATCGCCACGCCGGAGATCAAGGGTGTTTTCCCTTTGAAGGCCGCCTGTCTCTCCATCGCGTTTCTCCTGTTGGCCGATTTCCCGCGAGCACTCGCCGCTTCCCCCTCCCTGGCAGACGGTCCTCGGTGCTCCTCCTCGACGGCTTCGCTCGAACGTTCGGCTCCCGAGGCACCCATTCCGCTCCGGATGGGGGAGCTGTTTCATCGACCCACGGGGCCCCGCGGTCTGCAGCTCTCGGAAAAGGCGAAACGCCTCGCCGGCCGCCGGGTCAGCATGGCGGGTTACATGGTCCGCCAGACGGCTCCCACCCCCTACACGCTCCTTCTCACCCCCGTTCCCCTGCAGATGCACGAACGGGAATACGGTCTCGCGGATGATCTGCCCCCCGACACGGTCCAGGTTCACTTTCTCCGGGGACCGCAGCCCTTGCTTCCCCACGTCACAGGGGCCATTCAGGTCGAGGGAATCCTCGAACTCGGACCGATGGAGAATCCCGACGGTCGGATCACCCATGTTCGAATCCAGGTTGGCCGTCCCTGGATGGGTTTCCTTCGTCCAAACTCGGCTTCGACGGATGCCCCGCACCCGCCTCTCGCCTCTCGCCTCGGTCCCTGACCAGCGCCGTCGATGACCTTCACCTGCGACGGCAACCCTGGAACTCCTGACTCCATGAAGCACTCAATCCGGTTTCTCGTGGCCATGCTCGCCTGCCTTTGCGGGTTGGAGTGTTCGGCGGATCCAGGGGTCCGGCGACTCACGCCACCGAGCAAACTCTTCACGCACGGTACGACCTCCGGTCCCGTCGTGGCCCGGTTCCTTCCCGGGCAACGCTTCGACCTGCAGGCCTCCATCGCCCCGGATCCGGGGGCCAGTCTCACCAACGTCCAGTTCGCGGTCGACGGCATCACAGTGTCCGGTCGGGTTCACCTTTCCCCGGGGACCGTCGGCACTGCCACCAACTGGACCCTGGCCACGCTGCGCGCTTTCGAATGGGGCGTCCCCGGTGTGCATGACCTCACCGTGGTGGCCGAGCAAAGCGACGGGAAGCTGGCCCGGGCCAGCGGCAACTTCGAGATCGTGCCGATCCAACCGCGGGGGGAAAGGGCGCGAAACGTGATCTTCTGCATCGGCGACGGCATGGGCATCGCCCATCGCACCGCCGCGCGGCTCATGAAATTCAATGCCAGTCTGGGCCGCGCCGACGGTCTGCTGGCCATGGACCAGATGCCGTACACCGGTCTGGTCATGACCCATTCGTTGAATTCCATCGTCACTGATTCCTCCCCGGGTGCCGCCTGCTACTCGACCGGGAACAAGGCCAACAACAACCAGCACGGCGTCTTTCCGGACGACACGCTGGACCCCTTCGACAACCCCAGGGTGGAGAACGTCGGGGAGTACCTCCGTCGGACCGAAGGGAAGTCGCTGGGCATCGTGACCACGGCGGATGTCTTCGATGCCACCCCCGCCGCCTTCGCGACGCATACCCAGTCGCGTTCCGCGGGCACCGGGATTTGTGACCAGTTCCTGGACGACAGTCCCCGGACGGGGCTCACGGTGCTGATGGGCGGTGGCCGCAAGTGGTTCCTGCCGGCGACGACTCCGGGATCGGGCCGAAACGCGACCACGGATTATGTGCTTCCGGCCGATCTGGTCGGGGCCTGGGGCGTGGCTCCGGGGCTCGTCGACACCAACCGCGATCTGATCGCCGACTTTGAATCAGCGGGTTGGACCTATGTTGGCGACCGCACCTCGATGGAGGCCGTGCCGGAGGGAACGACCAGGCTCCTGGGGTTGTTCTCCCTGTCGAACATGAACGTGGCCAAGGACAAGATCGATGGCCGCCGGGGAACGGTGGCCCCGGGAACGACAAACCGGGTCGTGGACGACTATGGCTTTCCGGACCAGCCGATGCTGGACGAGATGACGGGGAAAGCCCTGTCGGTTCTGAGCCGCAACACCCATGGCTTTGTCCTGATGGTCGAGGGGGCGAGCATCGACAAGCAGTCGCACAACATGGACACCGAGCGCTGGATTCTCGACACCATCGAGTTCGATCACGCGGTCGCGCGTTGTCTGGAATTCGCCCGCGCGAACCCCGACACCCTGGTGATCGTGGCGGCGGATCACGAGTGCGCTGGCGTCAATATCATCGGCGGCTCGCGGGTCACCCATACGGTCCTCACCCAGCAACTTGCCCAGCCCACGGTTCAGACCGTCCTCCACACCAACAGGGTCGGAGGATTCCAATTCACGTCTCCGTACTCGCTCTACGCGACCCGCACCAATGTCGGCACCTACGAGGCGGCCGGCTTCCCCCGCTACACCCTCGCCCCTGATGGGTATCCCCAGACCACCGAGATCGACCGGCGTCTGATCATCGGTTACGCCGCCAACGCGGACCGCTTCGAAGATTACGTCGCCAATCCGCATCCCCTGCGGGATTTTCAGCAGCCCTTCGCGCGTCAGGCCCCCCAAAATCAGCAGCCGGCAGGACCTGCCAATCGGGATTTCCCGCAGGGCAACTACATCACCGGCCAGATCCCGGACCCCGTCGCCTCCCACACCGGAAGTGATGTTCCGATCTCGGCGCAGGGACGCGGGGCCGCTCAGTTCACCGGTGTCATGGACAATACCGACGTCTTCTTCCGCGCCATGCAGGCGGTCCTCGGCGGCGCTCCGTGATCCGTCGGCGGGGTTGTGCCCCGACCCGGTTCGCTGGATCCTGTTGCCGGCATGTTCAACCCGCCCCAGCGGTGAATTCTTCGCGCACCCTGCTTCGCCGGGTTCCGGCCTGGGCCGTGATTCTGATGGCCGGGTGCGGGAGCCCTGTGTCGTGGACATCACCTTTCGACCCCGGGAGCAACCCCTCGCTGTCCGGGCAGACCCCGCGAGCGCACGCTCCAGCCAAAGTCCTTCCCGATTCTCCGGTTGATCCAGCCAACCTCTCCGGTTCGGAGGACCTCACCCCTTTTGCAGCCCGGATACTCCGCCTGGACGCCGCGGTGAAGCCGGTGACGGAGGAGATGTTTCGGAAGCTGAACGCCGTGCTGGAGGAGGCGTGCACGGCCATTCGTAAGCTCGATTCAATGGGGAACGGGAATAGCCACCGCGACCGGCGCCAAGCGGAAGCCCGGTTTCGGGCCGTGGACGCCGTGCTGATCCAGCACGGTTTTCTTTATCCCGAGGACCGGGCGGTCGATCTGCTGGCCGATGCCCTGGTGCCGTTCCGGATGGAGGCCGGGCAGCGGCAGGCGTTCGAGGCCCAGCCGGAAAACCAACGTCGACTGGCCATGGTTGCGGAGAGGTTCCCCGGGCCGTTCCATCGGCTTGACTGCGACACCGCCTGCTTTCTGTACCTCGCCGTGGCGGAGCGGTTGAAGCTGCCCTGGCACCTGGTGTTCATTCCCTCCCACGACCGGAAGCCGGGACATACGTTCGTGCGGTGGCGGGAGGGTTCGCGTTCCCTGAATTGGGAGACGATGAACGGTGTCGTGCGGACCGACGAATCGTATGTGGAGGAGTGGCGGATCCAGCCGGCTGAAATCCGGGAGAAGTGTGCGCTGGCGGATCTGTCGATGCGCGAGGCCCTGGGTTGTGCGCGTTATCTTCTCGCGGTTCAGTACGAGCGACGCAACCAGCCCGAGGCTGCGCTGCGGGAATGTGCGCTCGCCCTGGAAATGTTTCCCGGGAATCTCGATGCCCGGCGGCAATTCGCCTGGCTCACCGCCACTGCTCCCGGTCTCCAGGTTCGCGATCATGACGCGGCCATCACCCATGCCCGGTTCGCGGCGCGCCTGGCCGGCGATGCCGATTCCCAGGACACGCTCGCCGCCGCGTACGCCTCGGCCGGCCGGTTCGATCTGGCCGTGAAGGCCGAGGGTGCGGCGATCGCCATCAGCACCGGCACGGAGGCCTCGCTGGCGGGCTACCGGCACCGACTCGCCCTGTACCGGCAGCAGAAGGCCTACCGGCAGCCCGCGGATGCGCCCTAGCAGGGGCGGATCCGCGGATTGGCATGGAGGAAGTCCCGCGGCTCCCACCGCGGCTCAATCCGCCTGAAGGAGCGAACCTGGCGTGTGGACTGCGGGGACATGTCACCGCTTTGGATTCACCGCGGGGCATCGGACCCGACGCAGCCCAGCGCTCCGGCATCCGGGGGCGATGCATCGGCGAATCGAAAGCTGCGACCTGTCGCCGCACTCCAGAGCACCTGGTCCCCCCCCCCGGCCACTTCCCGGTGGCGTCTGGCCCGAGGCCCTGTCAGAGCTTGCTCCGGATCAAGACTTTTCCCCAGTCTCCGATGCATGCTCGGAAACCGGTGATCGCTGGGACGGATTGCCTGAAATGCTCCGGAACCTAAACCCATTCCCTGTCCGCCAGCCCGCCTTCTCCAAGGGGTGGATGGTGACCTGCCTGCTCCTGGCATGGGCCTGCTTGAAGGGAGCTCAGCCCGGATCGCCGTCACCCCGTCCAGCCTCTCCACCCACGATCCCCGCCGTGGTTGCCGGCAACGACACCCAGCCCCTGGCCAACGCGCGCAGTGTGCTTTCCCTCCAGCCGGAGGACGCCGCCAAAGGCAGGTCTGTCCAGCTCCGTGCCCAGGTGGTCTATGCCGATCCGGCAGTCGGGTTCTGGTGTCTGCACGATGACACCGCGGGTGTGGGACTGGTTCGGAGCCCGGATGCGGTCCCCCTCCCCACGGGCAGCATCGTCGAAGTCACCGGCATCAGCGGGATGCGTCTATCGCAGGTGGTGGTCGTGGAACAGTCCGTCCGGGTCCTGGGCACCGCCCCCCTGCCTCCCGCACCCCCGATTTCCGTCGATCAGATGGTCGATGTTCGCGGGGACTTTCCCTGGGTCGAACTGGAGGTGGTCGTCGAAGCCGTTCTCGAGGACGGTCCCAATACCCTTCATCTCGTTCTCACCGGTGCCCGAGATACACGTGCCAGCATCCCCGGGGTGGACGCGTCGGCGCCTGCCTTTCAGGACTGGGTCGACGCCCGGCTTCGGCTTCGCGGGGTCTGGACTACCGAGACCGACGCCCGCGGGCGTTTCGAGGTGAACCGATTCTACGTCCCTTCCACCAACTTCGTCTCGGTGCTCCGACCGCGGTCCATCGAGGCATCGGATCTGCCCCGCCAACCTCTTCGCCGGGCCAACCGGTTCAATGCGCGGGCGGGGGAAAGCCGGCGGATCAAGGTGGAGGGAGTCGTCACCGCCCGCGCCAGCCGGAACATCTTCTACATCCAGGAGGGAAACAGCGGCATCCGCGTGCACACCCGGCAGAACCCGACCCTCCAGGCGGGCGACCTCGTGGAGGTGGTGGGATTTCCCGCCCTCGACGAATCGACGCCGCAGATCGAGGAATCGCTGGTCCAGGTGCTGGGTCGTGGATTCCAACCCTACCCGACCTTCGTGGACCCCGGACGGGGTGATCTCGACGGCGGCAATGTCGAGGCGATCCTGACCCGGCTCGAAGGGGAGACCGTCGGGACACTCTCGGTCGGGCAGGATGCCGAACTCGTGGTGAGGTCCGGGGACCGCTACGTGACGGTTGTGGCGTCGGGGGAGGAGACCGTGCGCGCCCTCCAAACCTTCAAGCCGCTGAGCTGGATCGAGGTGACCGGGGTGTGTGTCACGGACCATGACACGCGATCCCAGGCGCTCCCCGTGCGGATGATCCTGCGATCCCCCGCCGACCTGCGGTTGTTGCAGGCCGAGCCCTTGTGGACGCTTCCCCGGGCCGGGATGTTGTTCACCCTGATCTCCGTGGCTCTCGTCTACTGGCGCGTTCGCGGCTGGCGGGCCCAGCTCCGGGTCGAGACCCGCTATCGAACCATCTTTGAGAGCACCTCCGAACTTGTCGGTGTCCACGGACCGGAAAGCGGATTCGTGGATGCCAATCCGGCCTGGCGGAATTTCACGGGGCCGTTGCCTGACGGAAGTTCGTTGCGCGAACTCATCCTTCCCGCCGAGCGGGCGGCGTTCGACGGATGGTGGGCCAGGGTGGTGGCGGGGCAACCGTGCGGACCCCACCGGTGCGCGGTCCGGATGGCGGGTGGCCGCGCGGGACACGTTGAATTGCGCGCCAACCGGATGCTGGGCGCCGGGAATCGTCCCCTGGTCGAAACCATCGGCAGCGATCTCACCGACCGCTGGCAGGCGGAGCAGCAGCGACGCGAAGTGGCGGCCATCGTGGAGTTCTCCGACGACGCCATCATCGGCAAGACCATCACGGGCATGGTCACCAGCTGGAACCAGGGAGCGGAGAAGATATTTGGCTATTCACGGGACGAAATCATCGGCCGCTCGATCCTCACCATTTTCCCTCCCGGCCGGGAGGCCGAGGAACAGCGGATCCTCGCCACCATCGCTCAGGGCCAGGTCATGGACCATTTCGAGACCGAACGCGTCCGGAAGGATGGGAGAATGGTCCAGGTATCGGTCAATTTCTCGCCTCTCAAGGACGAATCCGGACGTGTGATCGGCGTCTCAAGCATCGCCCGCGACATCACCGCCCGGAAACACGCCGAGGAAACCCAGGCGCGCCTCGCGGCGGTGGTCGAACAAAGCTCCGAGGCCGTGGTCCTCGCCAGCCCTCAGGGAACCATCATCTATATCAATCCGGCCTTCGAACGGACCACGGGGCAATCGAAGGAGCAACTGCTCGGGCAGTGCGTGGACCGGCTCAAGGGTGGCGATCAGGACGCCCAGGTCTATCAGCGGATTTTCGAGGAACTGCGCCGCGGTGGCGTCTGGCAGGGAGCTCTCACCAGGCACCGCGATGACGGCACCGAGTACGAGTTGTTCGCCACCGTCTCCCCTGTCCTGGATCCCCGCGGCGTTTTCACCGGCTATGTTGCCGTCGCCCGTGACGTCACCCGCGAACGACAGCTCGAGGATCAGCTTCGGCAATCCCACAAGATGGAGGCCGTTGGCATGCTGGCGGGCGGTGTCGCCCACGATTTCAACAACATCCTCTCCTCCATCATCCTGATGGCGGAACTCACCGGCAGCACCCCCCACCTCCCGGCCGGTGTGGCCTCCGATCTCGAGCAGATCCGTCGCGATGCCCAGCGCGCCGGCGAACTGACCCGCCAGCTGCTCCTCTTCAGCCGGCGCCAGACCCTCGTTCCCCGGGTGCTGGACTTGAACCGCGTGCTCTCGGAACTCGTGCAGATGCTCGAACGCGTGGTGCGCGAGGATGTCCATGTCCGGCTCGAACTCTCCCCGGCCCCGCTCTTCGCCTCCGCCGATCGCGGCATGATCGAGCAGGTGGTGACCAATCTGGCCGTGAACGCCCGCGACGCCATGCCCGCCGGCGGCGAACTCGTCATTCGGACCGAACGGCGGGAGATCGGAGCGGAAGCCGCCGCCGCCATCGCCGGAGCCAAACCAGGGATCTACGTCGGATTTCGCGTCGCCGATACCGGGACCGGAATCCCGCCCGAGGCGCTTCCCCGCATCTTCGAACCGTTCTTCACCACCAAGGAAACCGGACGCGGAACCGGCCTCGGTCTCGCCACGGTCTTCGGCATCGTCAAGCAGCACCACGGCTGGATCACCGCCCGAAACCAGCCGGGATCCGGCGCCGAATTCGAGGTCTTTCTGCCCGCCACCTCCGGCCCCACCGAGGATCCTCAGGCCGATGGTTCAACGGAACTGGGATCCCCGTCCCCGGGCACCGAAACGATCCTCGTGGTGGAGGATGAACCGATGGTCCGCAAATCAACGCGTCTCGTGCTGGAACGCGCCGGCTACCAGGTTCTCGAAGCCGGCAACGGCCCGGAAGCACTTGGGCTCCTCCGCCAATGGCGCGGATCCGTGGACCTCCTCATCACCGACATGGTCATGCCCGAACGGATGAGCGGACAGGAGCTGGCGCGGAGAATGCGGACTGAACCGGGCCCGCTGCGGGTGCTTTACATCAGCGGCTACAGCCGTGAAACCGCCGGCCGGGAGCTGTCCCTGGGGCCCGGGGAGGCCTTTCTGCAAAAACCGTTCGAAAGCCTCCGTCTGCTCGACACCGTGCGCCGCCTGCTCGATGGACCGGCAGGGCCGGATCTCTAACTCAGGCGTGGAGTGCGCCAGCCCTCTGGCGCTTTGCTTTGACGTGGGGCAGAGGACGGACGTGGGACAGAGGACGGGCGTGGGGTGAGGACGGGCGTGGGGTGAGGACGGGCGTGGGGTGCGGACGGGCGTGGGGTGAGGACGGACGTGGGGTGAGGAAGGGTCGGTGGCGGGAAAGCGGCAGGGGGCTGCCGCACTCCACATGGAGGCGGTCTTATGGAGTGCGCCAGCCCTCTGGCGCTTTGCTTTGACGTGGGGCAGAGGACGGGCGTGGGGTGCGGACGGACGTGGGGTGCGGACGGACGTGGGGTGAGGAAGGGTCGGTGGCGGGAAAGCGGCAGAGGGCTGCCGCACTCCAAACACCCTTCCCCCGGCGTGGACAGTCAGACATCGAATGGAGAGGGTCCCGCGGTGCATCCCATTCAACGGCGCCGGATCGTCCCGTACCTGCTTGGGTTTCTGGCCGCATGGACATGGATCTCGATCGTCCCGGCGATCTCCGCGGCGGAGTCGCTCGCCTTCACCGTGACTCCCGCCGCCCCGGGAATGCAGTTGGTGCGCACCTCGCTGCCCTTTCCTCCCGGGTTGTTCGCCACCAACGCGTGGCCCGAGGTTCTCGCAGCCTCCTCCTCGGCCACGGGAACCATCTCGACCGCGGCCCTGCGCACCCTCTCCCTTCACCCGCCCGCCCCGCAGTCCACGCCTTCCCTCCGCCGGGGGCTGCTGTCGTTCGAGCACAACTTCAAGGACCTCCAACCGGTCCGGTTCGAGGTGCGGCCGGCGGTTCCATCAACGGCGTCACCAACCGCCAGCGCAGCGGCGCCGTCCGCCGATCTTCCCGTCACCTGCTCACCGCGTCCGGAGGGCGTCGCGTTGCGTTGGAACGATGGCACCGGAATTGATCTCGCTTTGATCGCTCCGCCCCTCGCGTCATCCGGGGGAAAAGCGGCAGGGGAACCCCGGTTGGAGGAGGTCGAGAGCAATGCCTTGTTTCGCTGGCTGCGCCTGCACGTTCCCGATCCGGACTGGCCCCGGGTGATCGAAATTCGACTCGACCGCCAGGGAACGGTCGCGATCAGCGCGCATCTGCAACGGGTCAGCACCAACGGACTTTTCGCGCCCGATTTCGGATGGGAAATCCGGCCGCGCGACCCGGTGCCTTTGAAGTTCAACTCCTGGGCAGCGACAAGCCGACCGTCCTCGAACCTGCATGCCTTCGCTTCAGGAGCGGAGGCGGTCGTGCTCCTGGGAGCAACCTTGGAACTCCGGGCGCCCACGGGAGCTGCGAGTCGTCGCGGGAATCTGGAGATCTCCGCGGAGGCCGATGGCCGGGGGATCTGCCGTTACCACCGCTGCCTGGCCTCCGAATCGGTACCCATGCAGTCGATGGCCTGGCGTCGCGCGGACCTGACCTTCACCCGGCCCGGGGTTGCGGCGCCCACGATCACGCTCTCCTCGCCCCACCGCGTGGAGATCGATTCCGCGATCTGGGCCGCACTCTACGGCATGCCGGCCGCACCCGCAGGATTGCCGCAGGAATTGGATTCGCTACTCCGATACCATCGACTCGCCATCGCCCGCAGTGCCGCCGTGGGTGACGACCTGGGCAATGTCACCGGGTTCAGCGATGGCCAGGAGCACGGCGGGCCGTTCGGCATGAACCGGCTGAATCATGGGGCCGCCATTTTTGAGGATGCCTGGCGATCCTCCGATCCCCGGCTGCGGGAGACCGCCGTGCTCTGGTGCGACAATTTCCACGATCTCTCGATCTGGTGGGGCGACCGCCAGCGCGGCGGCACGCGCTACAACAACATCGCCGCCATGGATCGCACACCGCCCACCCGCGAGTTCATGTGGCGCTCGGACAGTTCCGTGAATTTCTGCACCAAGGGCTACGACTGCTTCTGGCTGGCCTGGGAGGAAACCGGGGATCCCCGGATGCGCGAGGCGCTCGAAGCCCAGCTCGACTACGCCACCCATCATGTGCACGCCAACGTCGAGTGCCGGAACATCGGCGATGTTCGCGATTTCATCCGACTCTACGAGTTCACCGGGGAACGCCGGCACCTGGACGAAGCCCTCCGTCTGTTCCGGGAACTGCGCGCAAAACTGTCCACCGGCAACCTCTTCGACCAGGGCGGCAAACCCCTCGATCCCGACCCGCCCTTCATCAACGACGACCAGGCAGGATTGAAGCTCGGTTACGCCAAGCCCTACATCCTCGGCTATGCCCTCAACGGGCTGCCCGATCTTCTCCGCCACGCCCCCGGGGAACCCGAACTCCGCCCGACGATCCGTGCGGTCGCTGATTTTCTGGCCAGCAGCGTCGATCCCGTCGGCGGCTGGCGCTATCCGCATCCACGCTCCACCGACACGCTCATTTCGCAAGGCATCGAGCACGCCTGGCAACTGACCCAGGCTGCCCGGGTCCTCGGACCCGAGGCCGCCTTGCTGGACGCCATCGAGACTGTGCTCCGGGGACGCATCCAGGCCTGGCGCAAAGCCGGGCGGATCCTCAGCGGGCTCGGCGGGTGGGAGATGGCGACGGGACGGGTCAAGACAGCCGCCGAAGTGGGAAGCCTGTACCGTCGTCCCGCGGATCGCGATCCGGCCCGGGATTATGTCGAGGGCAGCCTGGGCCTCGGTCACGCCCCGCCCGAGGGCCTGGTCTACTTCAGCGATGTGCTGGCGTTCTATCTCAAGCACCGTCCCGTCGAGCGGTTGCTCGCCGAACCACCCCCGGAAAGTCCGCTGGGGCGCGTGCTGGCGCGAACGAGCCATGACTGGCTGGCGGCGGGAGTTCGCGACCGGCTTCCCCTGGGGCATGAACGGCTGTCGGCGCGCCTCAATCATCCTCTTGCGTGGGTGCCCGGACGATTCCCCGACTTCAATCAGTGGCGCACCAACGCCCGGACCCGGGTGTTCGAGAGTCTGCTTGCGCCGCCTCCTTCCGCCCCCTTCTCCCCACGTCTCGTGGCGGAGCAGGACCGCGGCACCTACGTGGCCCGCAAGGTCAGCGTCCAACTCACCGCCGACAACCGGGTCCTGGCCTTTGTTCTGAGCCCGAAATCGTCCGGACCTCATCCCGCGGTCCTGCTGCTTCACGATCACGGGGCCCGCTTCGACATCGGCAAGGAGAAGGTCATTGAGCCTTGGGACGACTCCCCCAAGCGCATCGATTCCGCCCGCGAGTGGGTGGCCCGGTATTACGGGGGACGCTTCATCGGCGACGAACTTGCCCGGCGCGGTTACGTGTGCGTCGCCTTCGACATGTTGAACTGGTCCGACCGGGGCGGGGGCGGCTACGACCAGCAGCAGGCCCTGGCGGCCAATCTCCTCCAGTTCGGAGCCTCCTGGGCCGGCCGGATTGCGCACGAGGATCTGCGCGCCGCGGAATTCACCGCCAGCCTTCCCGGCGTCGATCCGTCGCGCGTCGGAGCGATGGGTTTGTCCGTGGGCGGCTTCCGCACCTGGCAGCTGGCCGCGCTGTCCGACCGCATTGCCGCTGGCGTCTCTGTGTGTTGGATGGCCACCCAGCGGGGGCTTCTCGTGCCGGGCAACAACCAGACCACCGGGCAGTCGGCGTTCACCATGGTCCATCCGGGTCTCGCGTCGCAGCTCGATCATCCGGATGTCGCCAGCATCGCCTGCCCGAAGCCCATGATGTTCCTTTGTGGAAGCCGTGATGCGCTGTTTCCGACCCAGTCCATTCGGGATGCCTTCGATCGCATGCGCGAGGTCTGGACGTCCCAGGGTGCCGGCGAGCGCCTGGTGACTCGTCTTTACGACGCCCCGCACGAGTTCAACCGCACCATGCAGGACGACGCGTTCCGATGGCTCGCCCAGGTTTTGGGGTCAGGGATCTGACCCCGGGTCGCTCGGAGTCGCTTCACTCAGCGATCATCCGGGAATATCCAATCCACGTCGGGCCAGACACGTTTACGACGGCGGTCGTTGGTCAGGTGCCGACATCCGAGAACGGCTGCCTGAGCGCGGATGAGAAAATCCGGCAGCACCGGATCGGTCTCTCCTTTGCCCGGGCGATACTGACGAAAAGCGACTCCAGCCCTCCAGGCCGCAGCAAAATCGAGGTCCACCCGACGGAATCCCGACAACCACTCCTCCACCGCCTCCCGGGTCCGGGCGCCTGCGGCAAGCTCGGCGTAGGCCACCGCGGAGACTGCCAACTCCTCCTTGCCTGACCAGTGTTCGAGGGCGGCGGTGCAGGCCTCGTGTTGTGCGTGACCCGCATCAAGCCAGGCCACCAGCACGGACGTATCGACCAGAATCAAGGCCGAGTCCTCCGAAGCAATTCGGCACCCGAAACGTGACCATCCCAGGCACCGGCCAGCTGGCGGATGCGTCGTTGAAGCGTGTTTGGCCCACCCGACTGGACGACTCCGCGAATCACGCCATCGCTGAAGGACCACTCCACCCTGGTCCCGGGCAGTGCGCCGGCTTGTTCCCGGATTTGTTGGGGAATCGTGGTCGTACCCTTGGAGGTAATGACGGTGGTAGCCATGCAGTATGATTCTTACCAAGGACATTCTTACCGTCAATCCTGTCGACGGCCCGCGCGGATCGTCCGGTGCACGGCCATCCGGCGAAAACACCAGCCGCGACACGGGGCCTCCGGCGCCCGGGGTGGCGGCGATCTCAAAACTCATCAACTCCCTCCGGGTCGGGACGTCCCAGACTTTGACCTGCCCTTTCGCAGTTCCCGTCGCGAGCCGGGTGCCATCCGGGGAGAAACTCGCGGCGGTGATGGCGTGGGTGTCGGCTTGCCAGCCGGCCGTCCGCACCCCGGAGGCCAGATCCCACAACTCCAGCGATCCATCCGTCCGACCGAGCACGCCGACCGGGAGGTTCCCGTAAATGTCGTAGGGCCGTTGGATGTAGTCCCAACGCAGCGGAGGTTCGGCCGGGACCTCCACGGTGGAGTGCTCCGGGCTGAAAAGGTGCCAACGGTAGTCGCCCTCCCGGGGGGCGAGGACCAGGGTGCGGCTGTTTCGGGTAAAGCCGGCAATCAGGCTTCCCGCTCCCATCGGATCGGCCATTCCTCGAGCGGAGCTGTCCCAGAGCCTTGTCATGCCATCGGAGCTTCCCGTGGCCACAAGCCGACCGTCAGGCGACAGCGCCGAAGCCCAGGTGCTGGACAAATGCCCGTGAAGTCTGGCCACGACCTTGCGGGTCGCGCTATCCCACAGACTCACCTTGTGGTCCTGGCCTGTGGTGACGAAAACCGGCGCGCCGGCAGCGACCGAAATGCTGGTAATCCCCGCATTGCTTTCCCGGACCACCTCCACGACTTCGCGCTTCCGGACGTCCCACACCACCACATCGCCGAGGAATGTCCCGATCAACAGATGCCGGCCGTCGGGCAGGAACGCGGCCGACCACGCCGGCAGATGGTCGAGAAAGAGGTTCGTGACCGGTTCGAGGGATGGAATTCTCCAAAGTCTCAGGCCGCAGACTTCGTTCGTTGTCTTGAGCCAGGGGGTGGCGAGCAGCGTGCCGTCGGGCGAGAACGCAACGGCGTTGCGCAGTTGCCAGGCGAGCTCGGGCGTGGCTGGACAGGAGGCGACGGGTTCCCAGGTGTCCGTCCGCCACAGGCGATGCTGGGGATCCTCGCCGGTCGGTGCGCCCGTCACCAACCAGGCCCCGTCGGGCGAAAATCGCGCGGGATATCCAGCGCCTGAAAGGGGCGGGCGCATTTCGGTCCAGGTCTCCGTGTTCCACAGCCGGACCCGATTCAGTTCGCCCACGGCCAGGAGGTTGGTCCGGGGCGAGAAATCCAGGGAACCTGCCTCGCCTGGGAGTCTGGCCACGATCCGGTGAGAGGCGGTTTCGCGAAGGATGACGTTGGTGTTGGCTGCGGCCAGGAGACTTCCATCCCGGGAAAACGCCACGGCCTGGCTGTGGCCACCGTCGTGAAAAGTGTCGGGCGCGGTGGGTTGGGCGAGCTGCCAAAGGTGCCGCCATTCGAAGCCGCGCAGGTCGTCCTTCTCCCCCGGCTCGGGTCGTTGCCCGTCGAGCAGCTGCTTGGCGCCCACGAGGTTGTTGTCCTCCAAGGCCTGCTGGGCGAGGTGGATCTCGGCGGCGTAGGCATGGAGCCGGGCCTGCTTCAGATGGCGCGTTGCGCGCACGGCCTGCCAGCCCGTCGCGATAAGGCCGGCCAGCAACAGAAGCAGGAAGGCGAGCACGCCCGCGAGCAGCGGCCGGTGGCGGCGGGCGAATTTGGCGAGTTGATAGCCCAGTGCCGGCGGAGCCGCCGAGATCGGTTCGTTGTTCAGAAAACGCTGGAGGTCGGCCGCCAGGTCATGGGCCGACGGATACCGGCGCGCCCGGTCCTTCTCCAGCGCTTTCAGGACGATCCAGTCGAGTTCGCCCCGCAGTCCAGGGCCCAGCTGGGAAGGCGGTGTTGAATGCCGGGCTGCAACTCCCGCCAGCTCCGCCGCCGGGAGTCCGCTGATGCAAGTGCTGGGCGGGGGCGGGTCCTGCTCGCGAAGGGTCCGAAGCGTTGATTCCAGGTTGGCCGACGCGGGGAGGGATGCATCCAGAGCCGTGCGGCCCGTGAGCAGTTCGTAAAGCAGCACACCCAGGCTGTAGAGGTCGCTCCGCGTATCGATGTCGAGACCGCCGCCCAGACTGGCCTGTTCCGGGCTCATGTAGGCCGGCGTGCCGAGGAACTGGTGGTGGCGCGTGAACAGGGTCTTGTCCGTGAGCGGGTCCGCGGTCGCCCGGGCAATGCCGAAATCGATCACCTTGGGGACGGGACGGCCGTCCTGCTCGATCACGAGCAGGTTGGACGGCTTGAGGTCGCGGTGGATGACACCCTTCTGGTGGGCATGTTGCACGGCCCGGCAGACGGTGATGAACAGCTTGAGCCGGGCGGGTGTCGTCAACCGTCGTGAATCGCAGAACGCCGTGATCGGTTCCCCCCGCACCAGTTCCATCACGAAGTAAGGCCGGCCGGTTTCGGTCGCTCCACCGTCGAAGACGCGGGCGATGTTCGGGTGATCCATCAGCGCCAGCGCCTGGCGTTCGGCTTCGAAGCGCGCCACCACCGCGCGTACATCCGCTCCGGATCCGGTTCGGTGGCGAAGCAGGCGGCATAGCAGGCTTCGGCCTCGGCCAGTTCCAGAGGCACTGGGGTCTGCCCGCGTCCGCGGCGCGCCGCTTGCGCGCGGTCCCACACGTTCGCGAGATGGTTTTTGAGGGCGGCCAACAGAAAGGATCGAAAGCGTCCTCCTTCCCGTGTCAGCCCCGAAAGGCGCTGCTTCGCCAGCAGGGCCACGAAGAAATCCTGCGTTACATCCTCCGCCTCCGCCGCCGGGTAGCCGCGCCTGCGGACGTAGCTGTACAAGGGGCGCCAGTAGGCCTGGTAAAGCTCCGCAAACGCCGCCTGGCCCGCTGCGGAGCCGGGCCGGGCAGCCTCCAGCAAAGCCGTCCAACGGGTGGTCCTGAAGGTCGCGCCCGCGGTCGTCTTCATGAGTCGTTGCCTTCGATGATCGAAGGTCGCAATTCGGGGCAGCCGCACCGGCCTAAAGCATCGATCCGCCGGCAACCGGGGATGGCTTGGGCAGGATGATCAGCCGGACACATTTTCCCAGATGAGTCACGCCCTCCTGGCCATTCCCAGTTTCGAGAGCGGAACGTTCCCCAGTCTGGTGCCTCCCGAAGTTGTTGGTAGCGGTTGTCGCGCTGCGACAACCCCGC
>CAYZAE010000076.1:0-10213 GCA_964476125.1 uncultured Verrucomicrobiota bacterium
CCGGCCTTTTCCGCGAAAACAGGATCCCCACTGACTTTTCAGACGGGCTCTTAAGGGAGATAGAGGCGAATCGAAGGGTTCATGAGGAATTGCAGGCAATCGATTCCGGCGTCGCGCCGCGACGCACCCGAAATTCGCACCCGATCCAGGGGCTGAAGCCCCTGGCTACCATCGTCCCGTCGCTCCGCGACTTTTGTGCGTGGGTGAAAATGGCCAATCTCCAGGCGCCGCGTCCAGCGGAGCAAGAACGTCGCCAAGCCCCCCCCACAAGCGACCGCCGGCTCAGGGCCCGAGAATCTCCCGCATGCCCAGCAGGATCACCCCCACCTTCAACCAGACGGGAATCGTGACAATGCCCACCAGCGACGTCCCCAGCACCACCCGGAGCGCGGTGCCGGCGTCCCCCCCGAAATGACGCGCCATGACGATCGGGAACACGGCCGACGGCATCGCCGCGTGGAGCAGCAGCACCTGCTTCAACTCCGTTGAAAGCGGCAGGATCCAGGCCAGGAACAGAATGACCACCGGAAGCATGCCCTGGCGCACCAGGCAGGAAACGATCACCAGACGAAACCCCTGGCTGCCCTTCAGCTCCGGAAGCACGTCCGCGATGGTCGCACCGATCAGGATCAGGCCCAGGGGGATGGCACACTGGCCCAGCAAATGCGCGCAACCCATCACCGGCGACGGAATCAGGCCGCGCGGGACGAACAGGTTCACTGCCAGCGTCCCCACGATGGCCACCACCGGGGGATTCAACACGTGGCGCCAACCCTCCCGCCAGGAACGTCCACTCACCAACCCCAGCCCCAGCAGCCACATCGCCAGTTCCACCCCGATGTTCTGCACGAACAAAACCCCCATCGTCCCCGCCGAAAAAAGCACCTGCGCGAGGGGGATCGGAATGTACCCGTAGTTCTGCAATCCCACGGTGAGGGCATACGTCCGTTCCCCGCGCTGACCCGCCACGCTCCGGGGCCATCGACGCGTCAGCCAGCCCAACCCGAACCCCGCCGCCGTGGTCACAAACCCAAGCACCGGCGGCAGCAACACATTGTCGACCCGTTCAAACGCCGGATTGCCCAGGATGGTGTCCGCGATCAGGCACGGGGTCAGCAAGTTGACCACCACCCGCATGAGGCTGGCGTCCGCCGACTCATTCAACCACTCCAGGCGCCGGATGGCATATCCCGCACCCACCACGCCAAGGACGGGCAGCACCGCGTTGAGGAGAACAAGGAACTGGTTCACACGCCGGCGAGATGTCGGGCCAGAACAATACTTTCGAGCCGCTGCAACTGACGTAACAGGGCCGGTTCCGGAGCGGTGACCGGCTGACGCGACACCGCCGCCACCGCGTCGATAAATGCCAATCCGTCCCAGACCCCGTCCCGGATCAATCGATGCGGCAGGGCCGCGTGCGCGGCCAGCACCGGCGCGGCCTGCTCCGCCAGCGGGTCCAATGCCGCATGGCTCCCCACCCGGTGGAACCAATACCCCGCATTGGAAAAATCGGGCTCCCGCCGATGCACGATCCCATGCACGAAGGCCGCGTCCGCCCCGGAAAGGTCCTGAACCAACCCGTGCGCCACGTCCAGATGGTCGTGCCAGAGCAACACCAACGCCTGGAAACACGCCGACTTGCGCCCCACCAACCCCAGGCGCATCGACATCTCCCCCGCGCGGACCTCCGCGTCCGGAAGATCCCATGCCTCCGCCCGCCGCTCCGGCCCCAGCGCCGCCAGCCCCGCCCCAAACAATGCCTCAATGGCCCCTGCACTCATGGCGCCCCCATGCTCTCCCCCGCCCCTTCGCTTGTCCAGTGACCTCCCCACTCCCCACTCCCCACTCCCCACTCCCCACTCATGTCAGGAGAGAGGCGCAAGATTCTCCGCCACCGGGGTGCGATACGCCTTCCAGGCCGGCAACAACCCCGCCAACGCCGCCAGGGCGATCATTCCCAACGGTGCCCCCACCATCACCGGATGGGCCAGGAAAGGATCCAGCACCACGCCGGTCTGGGCCCGGACAATCGCCGCCACACTGGAGAGAATCGCGACGTGCACCGCAAAGGCCGCGATCATGCCCAGCGTCGCGATGGCCACCGCCTCCAGCATCACCGCCGCGAACAACGTCCCGCGACGCGCCCCCAGCGCGCGCAGAATGGCGAGGTCGCGTCGACGCTCCTTCATGGAGTTGTAAATGCTCACCAGGATCGAGCCCGTCGCCACCACCGCCACCAGATACGCCACCAGCGCCAACACCCGGTCCACCCAGGCGATCTTGTTGAACAACTGCGCCACGATCTGCGCGATCGGCCACGCGAAGGTCAACCGGTTGCCCTGCTTGTTGTAAATCAGATCCAGCTGCCTGGCCGTCAGCGGACTGGTGTCCTTGAACTTGATCAGCACACCGCTCACATCCCCCGACGACTTCGGATCGTGGCCCGCCATGAACTGCACCCCCTGAAGCGGAATCCAGATCACCCGGTCGGCCGGCGTGTTGCTCGGTCGCAGGATCCCCACCACGACGTACGTTTCGTCATGCCGGTTCTTCGGATCGAACAAAAGACCGTGATACGGCTGGAACCGGTCCCCCACCCGCAACCCCAACCGGCCTGCCGCAAAACTGCCCACCACCGCCTCGCGCAACCCCGGTTCGAAACTTCGCCCCGACGCCAGATCGAAACGGCGCCCGGGCGCATGCTCCACCTCCGTGAACAGGTTCGTCGAAGTCCCCACGATCCGGTACCCGAGATAGTTGTCCCCCAACGCCACCGGAATGGCCACGCGCACCGCCCCGTTGGTCCGGATCTGTTCGAAGTCCGAGAAGGGGATGTTCCCGGGCGATTCCTCGAGATGGAAAATGGTGTTCAACACCAACTGCAGTTTCGACCCCCGCGCCCCCAGCACGGCGTCGAACCCCGCGTTCACCCCGGTGAATGCCGACTGCGACTGGTCCTTCACCACCCACACCGCCATCAGCAACCCCCCCGCCAGCGCGATGGAACAGGCCGTGATCACCGTCGAAAGAAGGTGCTGACGCAGGCTCTTTCGCACCATCAGGGCCAGGGTCACGGCGCCACCTCCCGGCTGCCCGCAGCCCGGTTCAGCGCCGCCAGATCGCGCCGCGTCTCGAACGCCGCCAGAACCTCGCGGTCATGGCTCACCAGAAGCAACGCCGCCCCACTCTCCGCGCAGGCCTCCCGAATCAACCGCAGGGCCTCGCCCGCCGATCGATGATCCAGGTTGCCCGTCGGTTCGTCCGCCAGCACCAGCTTCGGCCGGTTCGCCAACGCCCTCGCCACCGCCACCCGCTGCTGCTGTCCCGTCGATAACTGACGCGGGTAATGCCCCAACCGATCGCCCAATCACACCCGACGCAACAACGACTCCGCCCGCGCCCGGTCCGGGCCCGGTCCGAACGACATGCCCAGCAGCACGTTTTCCAGGCAGGTGTAGCCCTGAAGGAGATTGAAGGTCTGGAAAATGTACCCGATCGCCGTCGCCCGCGTCCGGTCCCGCGCCGCCTCCGAAAGCGCGGAAAGCTCCACCCCGTCCAGTCGAACGCTCCCGGAATCGGGAGTGAGAATGCCCGCGATGAGATTCAGAAAGGTGGTCTTCCCCGAACCGCTCTCCCCGCTCAACGCCACCTGCGCACGCGCCTCCATCTCGAAAACCGGCACGTCCACCACCGTCAACCGGCCCCCGTCGGGCAAGTCGAACGCCTTCCGAAGTTCTTTCAGTTCGAGCAACGCCATGGATTCGTTGCGCCCAGACTAGGCCCGCCCCGACACCCCCGCCAGTGCTTTGCCGCGGAAGTCCAAAGGGCGACTCTCCCGAAGCATGCCGACGGCATGCCAGAAAGTGGCCGGAGCGTCGGGCGTCCGCCCGACCTCCGGACTGAGATCATGCACCTCGTTGCCGAGTCGGGGGGAGGGGATGCTTCCTCGCCTCCTTGGAGGGAGTTCTTCCCGGCCCCAGTGGAACACCGCGATGAAATTCCGCTCCTGGGTCACACTTCGACCGTGACCACGTCGCCCGGCTGCAGCCCGGGCAGGATGGCGAGCACCTTGGGCATCAAGGGAAGGGTCCGATGGAGTTGCGTGCCCGGTGCCTTCAGCACGACGACTGCGATACCGATCGCGCCGGTATTCTGTTGGAATGTGAGGTTGCGGTCGCCGGTCAGAAACACGTCGTAACCGTTCTCAACCGCCAACGCCAGCAATCGCCCGTTCTTGATTCCACTCCACCCGATTTTCGACACCGAGGCGCAATAATGGGGATCCAAGGCACGCCCCAACCGCCAGTTGAGACACTCGTCGATCAGGATGCGCACCTTACGCGGCCTCCACCACCGCCCGCTTTCCGGCCTCGATAACGGCAATAACCTGCTCGTGCCTCACCGAAGGGAAAGCGTCGAGGAAATCGGCGATGGATTCGGCTCCTTCCAGGTAATCGAACAAGTTCTGAAGCGGAACACGGGTCCCGACGAACACCAAAGTTCCCCCCATGACCTCAGGGTCCGAATGCACGATCCCGTTCATGCCGCTTCCGTCCATGCCGCGAATGTAATGCAGCAACCCTGGCGCTGCACCCCCGAAAACGGGGTGTCGAAGGAGACGCGGCCGCTTGGGCCGATCGCCTAGTCCTGAGCGCTGCCCCTGAGGATGGTCTCCGCGGTAACTAAGTCCCGCCCCTGACGATCTGCGTGCCCATACCACTTTTCCGAAGCAAGCCGTCGGCATGCCAGAAAGTGGCCGGAGCGTCGGGCGTCCGCCCGGCCTCAAGGGGAAACCGACCGAGACGCGGCACCGGCCTCCTGCACCCGGCCGCCCCGGGCATCGCTCCGTTGCTGCAAACCATCCCGCACCCCCGCCTCGATCCCCGCCACGATATCCCCCACCGGACGCCCGGTCGTATCGATGCGCACCGCCCCCAATCCGACCATCAACGGCGCCGCGGCCCGCTGGCTGTCCTGGCGATCCCGGTACGCCAGGTTGTCGTCCACGCCCTGCGACTGCCGCCGGCGCACGCGTTCCTCCGGGGAGGCATCCAGCCAGAACTTGAAGTCGGTCTCGGGAAACACGTTCGTCGCAATGTCGCGCCCCTCCATCACCAGGTTCCCAAACGCGCCGCACTCACGCTGCACCCGCTTCATCCACTGGCGCACCGACGGCACCACCGCCACGTCCGACGCCGCCTTGCTGACGTCCCGGGTCCGGATCTCGTCCGCGGGCCGGTAGCCATCCACCAGCAACACCACCTCGGCCGGATCCCCCGTCACGAGGTGAAGCCGGGTCTTCCACCGACGGCACGCGCCGGCAATGGCCCGTGGGCTGGAGAGATCCACCCCGGTCCGAACACAGTGCCAGGCCAGGGTGCGGTACATCGCGCCGGTGTCCACGTAGGCAAATCCAAGGGCCCGCGCCGCGGCGCGAGCCACCGTGCTCTTGCCCGAGGCCCCGGGTCCGTCGATCGCCACCACGATCGCTGTCGATGTCTTCATGGTTTCCGGTTCGTGACGCCCTCAGATCCCCAGCCTCTGCCGCTTCGCCAGCACGTGGGCCAGCATGAAATCCCCGGTGACGGACGCTTCCGTGTGGGAATTGTCCACGATCACCGCGTCCCTCGCCGGTTCCAGCGGCGCGACGGGTCGGGCGCGATCCCTTCGATCCCGTTCCGCGGTGTCCTCCTGGGAACCCTCCGCCCGCCGCCGCAGCGCGCGCACTTCGTCGCTGGCGGTGAGGAAGAACTTGAACGGCGTCTCGGGAAACACGTGGGTCCCGATGTCCCGCCCGTCCATAACCAGGCTGCCGAACTGGAGACATTCGCGCTGGGTGCGCACCATCCAGATGCGCACGGCAGCGATGGGCGAGAACTTGGCAACGTTCTTCGCGACGGTGTCCGAGCGGATCTCCTCGGCGGGATGATAGCCCGCGACCAGGAGCTTCACTTCGCGATCGACCACCCGCATCTCCGCTGGCCAGGTGCGCACCAACTCGACCACCCGGCCGGTCTCCTCCACCGGCACCGATTGCTCCAGGCAATGCCAGGTCAGGGCCCGGTACATCGCGCCGGTGTCCACGAACAGGAAACCAAGCTTGGACGCCAGATAACGGCCGCAGGTCCCCTTCCCGCTCGCGCTGGGGCCGTCGATGGTGATCACCAGGTCGTTTTTCATGCCTCTCCCTCGCCTCCCGCCAACAGTTCGTCCCCCTCCAGCAAACGCCCGTCCCGGGCATCCCGGACCGCGATGCCCAGACCCATCGGGGCCGGGGCGGCGATCTTCGCAAAAAAATTCGGGAACGTCTTCCGCACGCAGCCCGGGTCCTTCAACCGGATTCCCGGAATGCGCGAGCCCACCACCGCGAAACACATCGCCATGCGGTGATCCCGATAGGTCTCGATCTCCGCCCCGTGCAGGGCCGAGGGAAAGACGGTGAGCGTATCGCCCAACTCCTCGACGCGCGCCCCGCATTTCGTGAGCTCGGCGCGCAACGCGGCCACCCGTTCACACTCCTGCACCCGCAGGCGCCCCAGTTCCGTGAACCGCACCGGATGCGCGGCGAACGGCGCCAGGACAATCGCGGTCATGATGCTGTCGGCGAGATCGCTCGCGCGCGAAACCGTCCCGGGCAGCGGCAGGAACCGGGGAAACGCGGCGTCGGCCTGCCACCCGGACACCGGCCAGTGCGCCACCGTCACCCGTCCGTCGCCGGCCGTCGCTTTTCCGTGAATGGCGTCGATGGCCCAGAAGTAACTGCCACTCGAGGCGTCGGGTTCGACCACGAACCGCCCGCCCCGGGCGGGGAAGGTCTCCACCATGCGACGGGTCATTTCCACGTAGGGAAGTTCCTCCTCATCGCCCCCCTCGCTCTCCACCTGCCAGCCCCCCCTCGCGGCCGAGAGAATCAGCGCGGAGGCGAACTGCGAACTCTGCCGGGCGCTGACCCGGCAACGTCCCGCCACGGGCCCCGCCCCGTGCACGACCACGGGCAAGGTCTGGCGCTCCGCCTCCAGCCGGTAACCGAGCTCCCGTAGCGCCGCGAACAATTCGCCCTGGGGCCGTTCGTGCATGCGGGGAACCCCCGACAACCGATAGGCCCCGTTCCCCAGGCAGACCATCGCGGTCAGAAACCGCGCCGCCGTCCCGGCATTGCCCACGTGGAGTTCAAGCGGGCTCGCCACCGTGCCAGCGCGGGGAATCCGACCGCCCAGGCCGGTCACCGCAATGGTTCGATTCGCGCCCTCCAACGGATCTTCGACAACCTCCACCCCGAAGCCCAACCGCCTCAGGCACTCCACCATGACCTGGGTGTCCTCACTCCAAAGCGCTCCTTCGAGAACCGTCCGGCCCTCCCCCAACGCCGCCAGGACCAGCGCTCGGTTGGTGATGCTCTTCGACCCCGGCACGGTCACGTCCACGCGCTCCGGAATTCCGGGAAGGATCTCGACAAGGTCAGGCAGGGGCATGGGGACTTGCTTCCAGGTGGCTTGGCGACGGTTCTCTCACTCCCCGGTCGTCCGGCAGCCGCCGGCGTTCCAGCGTTCCCGGCGCTCGCGGGTGGCGGCGAGCAGGGATTCCAACCCCGCGGCATCCCCGCGGACCACGGCGGATCTCAGCTCGGCGAGCGAATTCCCAAAGCCATCCAGCGCGGCCAAGATGGCCTCCCGATTCGCCAGGGCGATGTCCCGCCACATCTCGGGGGAACCCGACGCCACCCGCGTGGTGTCCCGAAACCCGGAGGCGCACAACATGCCCTGCTCGGGTCCATGGCCGGGCCCCAGCACATACGAGGCAAGACTGACCGCCACCAGGTGCGGCAGGTGACTGCTGCGCGCGACCAGTTCGTCGTGTCGCTCCGCCGTCAGGATGAGAACCCGCGAACCCACCGACTTCCACAACTCCTCGACGCGTGTCACTTGCGCCGCGTCGCTGGCCGGGGTCGGGGTCACCACCGTCACGGCGCCACAGAACAGGTCCTCGCGGGACGCCAGCACCCCGGTGCGCTCCGAACCCGCCATCGGATGACTGCCCACAAAGGCCGCACCAGCCCGTGCAATGGGTTCCTCCGCCGCCGACACGACCGCGGCCTTCACCGAACCCACATCGGTGACCAGCGCGCCTGGACTCAGCAGGGGCGTGAGTTCCCCGATCAGATGGCTCATCTGGGCCACCGGCGTGCAGAGCACCACGAGATCGGCGCCCGCCAACACCGGGGCAAGCTCGAGGGCCGCGACATCCACGGCCCCGGATTCCAGCGCCTCGCGCCGTGTCTGTTCCCGCCGCACATAGCCGGCCACCTCCACGGCGAGCCCCCGGCGGCGCAGTGCCTTGCCCAGGGAACCACCGAGGAGTCCGACACCGAGAATCGCCACTTTCCGCCAGCGCACGGCGGAATTAACCGCGACACCCGGCTGCGAGGCAAGTGAGCGCACCGCGCGGATGTGAGTTCACAGGCCCCCCACGAACGCCGCGGCCGCCCGGATGTCCGCCACCCGCTGCGTGCCCGCCTCGCGTTCGATGCACAAATCCCCCTGGTAACCCAGGCTGGCGAGGGTCGCGAAAAACGCCTTCCAATCCACCTGCCCCGTTCCCGCCACCACTTCCTCGCCCCAGGTGCCGGGAACCTGCGTCCGGTTGGCATCCTTGATGTGGACCTGCTTCAGCCAGCGCCCCAGCCGCTGGAGGGACACGATGGGATCGCCCTTGTCGTAGAGCAGCATGTTGGCCGGGTCGAAGTTCACCCCGACATTCGGCCGGCCCAACTGCGCGAGAAACGCATCCAGGGTGTCAGCCGTTTCCTGGCCGGTCTCCAGCCCCAGCTGGATGCCCTTCGTGGCGAACAGGTCCGCCACCTGCCGCAGGCGGGCCATCAGCTTCGCGAACGAGGGATCCGACGCTTCATGCGGCAGGAATCCGGCATGGAACGTCACCAGCTTGAGTCCGAGCTTCGAAGAGAGCTCCACCGTCGCCTGGATGTTCCGCCAGTTCTGGTCCCAGGTGGCGTCCGGAACAATGCCGCCGGTCTGCTTGATGGTCTCAAGGGTGGAGTAATCCTCGCCCACGGTTCCGAACATGCCGGACACCAGGCTGATTCCGGCCTCGGCCAGCAGCCGCGGCGTCTCTCCCCAGACCGCGGGTTCGTCGCGCAACGGATCCAGGTTCAGTTGAACCCGCCGCACCCCGGTCGCCAGCAGGCGCTCCACCAGTTCCGCGGGATTCGCGGGTTGAAGCGACCAACTGCAGACCCCGAGCCGTGCGACGAACGAATTCATGGGGCGAAGTCTGCCGCCCCACCACGCTCGGTTCAAGAACGTGCCGAAACGCTTGCCGGTCCACGCACGTTCCGCCAGCGTCCCGCACGTTCGCGATGCCCCGCCCCTCCCTGCTGGTACTGGTGCCGGCCTACAACGAAGAGCGTCGGATCGGTCCCACGCTGGATGCCCTCGTCGCCTGTTTCAGCCGCGACTACGAGGGAGCCTGGCATATTCTCGTGGTCCTGAACGGCTGCCGCGACCGCACCCTCGACGTCGTCCAGGACCGGGCCGCCAGGCATCCGGAAATCCGCTGGGTCGTGTTCGCCGAGGCCATCGGCAAGGGAGGAGCCCTGATCGAAGGATTCCAGCACGCCAGCGAAGCCGAACTCATCGGGTTCCTCGACGCCGACGGTTCCACCAAGCCGGAAAGCTTCCTTCAACTCGCCCGGCTCTGCGACCAGGCGGACTTCGCGATCGGCTCCCGGCGCATCCAGGGCGCCGTCATCAAGCTTTCCCAGCCCAGCCATCGAATGCTCGCCAGCAGTGTCTTCCATGCCATCGTGGAAACCCTGTTCCGCATGCGCATCGAGGACACCCAGTGCGGGGCGAAGATTCTCCGGCGCGAGGCCGCGCTCCGCATCAAGGACTCCCTGCACATCGCGGACATGGCGTTCGACGTCAACCTGCTCTACTGCGCCAAGCGCGCCGGGCTGCGCATGATCGAGGCCCCGGTCGAATGGACCGACAGCGCCGGGTCCACCGTCCGGTATTTCCGGACTTCGCTGGTCATGTTTCTGTCGGTCATCCGACTGAGGCTGGTCTACTCCCCCTTCTATCCACTCCTCCGCCACCTCCGGGTCGTCGAGGGCTGGATTTACCGAAAGCTCCGGAATCCGCCTCCCCGGCCCTCCATCCACGAGTGACCGGGCTCCGGCCTGCGCCGTCGGAAA
>CAYZAE010000076.1:10313-26893 GCA_964476125.1 uncultured Verrucomicrobiota bacterium
ATCACTCCGGTGAACCTTTCCATCCCGGTTCGGGACGGACGGCTCACGCTGGGCACGTGGCAGGGAATCTATCTCTGGGAACACCGCCATCACCCCCACCGCCGACGGATCGCCGTGCATCTCCTCGGGGAGTGACACTAGGCCATGACGGCATCGAGACAGTGGCGGACGGCGCTGGAGATTTCCTGGGCGGTGCAGGGTTTGGGCAGGAACGAGATCCGCATCGCCTCCAGATCGCAGCCCTTCGCCAGATCAGGACTGTACCCGCTGGTGATCAGCACCCGCAGGTCAGGCCGGGTGGTCCTCAGAATCTCCGCCAACTGAAGACCGGTCAGGCCTCGCGGCATCACCATGTCGGTGAACAGAAGTTGGACCTCGTCCTGGTGCTCCGTCCAAAGTTCCATCGCCTCCACGCCATCGACGGCATCGATCACCCGGTAACCGGCGTGCCTGAGAAAGGCGAGGACGGTCCGCCGAACCGCGGCATCATCCTCCACCAGAAGCACGGTTTCGTGGCCGGACACAGACGACCGATGCGGGCCGCCCTGGGCCGAGCCGGACGCACTGGCCCCGCTCACGGGAAGATGCACTCGGAAGGTGCTGCCCTTGCCGACCTGGCTCTCGACGGATACCCAGCCCCCGTGCTGTCGCGTGATGCCGTACACCGTGGCGAGCCCAAGACCGGTCCCCTGCCCGGCAGGCTTGGTGGTGAAGAAGGGTTCAAAGATCCGTTTAAGCATGATCGACTCCATGCCACATCCGGTATCCGCCACGCAGAGAACAACGAACCGTCCCGGGCGGGCTTCCGCATCGCCCGCGACACCACCGTCCCCAACCTCAAGCTCACGCGTGCCCAGGGTGACGCGTCCGCCGTTCGGCATGGCGTCACGCGCGTTGACCACGAGGTTCATCACCACCTGCTCCAACAATCCGGCATCGCCGGACACCGCCGGCAACTCCCTGTCCTCCCTCCAATCCAGGGTGATCTGCTCACCAATCAGGCGCCTCAGCATCTTGAGCAGATTCCGAACGATGTCGTTGATGGACACGGACTCCACCCGCAGGACGGACCGTCGACTGAAAAGCAGGAGTTGCCGGGTGAGATCGGCGGCACGGCGGGCGTCGGATTCGAGTTCCCCCAGGGACTCCCGGGCCTCTCCCCCAAGCCCCGGGGACTGCTGCACGAGATTGATGTTCAGGAGGATGGACGCGAGGATGTTGTTGAAATCGTGGGCCACACCCCCGGCCAGCTGGCCGATGGCCTCCATGCGCTGCGCCTGACGAAGTCGGGCCTCAAGTTCCTTCCGCTCCGCCTCCGTCTGCTGGCGCTCCACCGCCCCGCCAAGAATGTTGGCCGCCGCCTGCAGAACCTCCACCTCCTCCGGCTCCCAGATCCGCTCCCGCGCACACTCGTCGAATGCCATGAATCCCCACCACCGCTCAGCCACCATCACCGGCACCGCGAGGACCGACAGAATCCGATGATGCGAAAGCACCCGCCGCTCGGCATCGGGGAAATCCCGCACCAACCCCCGGATCACGCCGCCCCGGGACAGGACCTCCTGCCAGCGTTGGAACCCGGCCGCCCGAACGGGAAGATCGCGCAGGCTTGGATCGCCGTTCCGCAACGTCATCCCCTCGCCCGCCCATTCATACAACTGGCTCAGGAACGTCTCCGCCCCCTCCCCGGACCGCGCCTCCCACAACACCGCACGGCTCACCTCAATGGCGCCTCCGAGCCGGCCAAGCACCTGCCCGATGCTTCCCCGCCAATCCGGATTTCGCAGAAACTGCTCGGCCGCAAACCCCACCGCCTCTAGGACCCTCCCCCGACGCCGCAGCGCCGCTTCATTCCGCTTCTGCTCCGTGAGATCGATGTCGATGCAGAACATCTCAAGCCCACCTCCCGGGAGGCGCACCAGGGAATGGCTCGAGTAAACGGGAACCCGGGACCCATCCTTGCGCAAAAGCAAAAGTTCCCCGGCCGGAATGGGTTGGGATGTCTCGCACATCCGCCGAACCGCCCCCCTCGCCGCATCCGCCAGCTCCGGCGGGATGATCAGGTCGAAGAGATTCAATCCCAGCACCTCCTCCGCCCTGTAGCCATACAGGCGTTCACTGGCCTTGTTCCAATAAAGTACCGTCCCATCCGAGGCGTAACCCTGCACCGCCACCGTCGGCACAGCATTCAACACCACCCGGAAGCGATCGTCGTACTGCTCCGGCAGCCTATCCTCCTTGGTCTTCATCGGGCATGGCAGATCCCCTCCACAGGGTCCAGGCGCCAGATCGCCCGATCGCCGGAGCAAAAGCATCCGATTTGTGGCGAATTGCGGCCCCGTCGGGACCCCACCGGCCGGAAAACTTGAGTTCTCGCCTGCCGGACCGACTCCCGGTTAGCTCGCCCCGTGATCGCCCGCGTGGCCATCGATCTCGCTCTCCGCAAGGAGTTCGATTACCTCGTCCCCCCCGAATTCGAGGGCCAGGTCGAGGTGGGCCGCCGTGTCAAAGTGCCCTTCGGCAGCCGTGAAATCCTCGGCAGCATCGTCGAACTTCTCGACAGTTCACCCCACGCCAACCTCCGACCCATCAGCCGCCTGCTCGGACGCCAGTCCCAACTCACCCCGCAGGTCCTCGACCTCGCCCGCTGGATCGCCTCCTACTACTGCTGCCCCGTCGAAACCGCCCTCAAATCCGTGCTCCCCGACTCCGTCCGCCAGGAACAGGACGGCTGGCGGGAACGGCTCACCGTCCGGATCCTCCCTCCCTCCGCCGACCCCGCCCCACTCACCCCACGACAACAGGAGATCTACCATATCCTCGAGGAATGGCGCGAATTGCCCCTCCAGGAACTGGTCCGTCTCGCCGGCACCACCGCCGACACCCTCCGCCGGCTCGAGGACAAGGGCCTGCTCACCATCACCAACCAGATCTCCGAACGCGACCCCTACGCCGCGGACACGATCCTCCCCACCGACGCTCTCGCCCTCAACCCGGACCAGGCCCGGGCCCTCACCGAAATCGTCCAGGCCCTTGAGAAGGTCACCGCCCCCCCCCCCCCCCCCCCCCCCCCCCCCCCCCCCACCCCCCCCCCCCCCCCCCAGCTTCCCCCCCCGCGGACCCCGCCAAGCCCGAGGGTTCCCCCCCCGCTCCCGTCTTCCTCCTCCATGGCGTCACCGGGTCCGGCAAAACCGAAGTCTACCTCCAGGCCCTCACCCGCTGTCTCGAACTGGGCCGCGGCGCCATCGTCCTGGTCCCCGAAATCTCGCTCACCCCACAGACCGTCGAGCGCTTCAAGGCCCGCTTCAACCACGGCCCCCTCCGCACCCTCGTCGCCGTGCTCCACAGCCACCTCTCCGCCGGCGAACGACACGACGAATGGCACAAGATCCGCCAGGGCCGCGCCCGCATCGCCATCGGCGCACGATCCGCCATCTTCGCCCCCGTCCACCCGCTCGGCCTCGTGATCGTCGATGAGGAACACGAGCACTCCTACAAACAGGAGGAAGCCCCCCGCTACCACGCCCGCGATGTCGCCGTCGTCCGCGCCCTGCGCGAAGGCGCCGTGGTCGTGCTCGGCTCCGCCACGCCGTCACTCGAAAGCTATTACAACGCCAAACGCGGCAAGTACCGGCTGCTCGAACTTCCTCAGCGCGCCGACAACGCCAAGCTGCCCGTGGTCCGCATCGTCGACCTCCGGCACGAGGGGCGCGGACAAAAGGGCCCCCAGGTCTTCTCCCACGCCCTGCGCGAAGCCATCCTCCAGCGCCTCGAACGGAAGGAGCAGGTGATGCTCTTCCTCAACCGCCGCGGATTCTCCACCTCCCTCCAGTGCCCCCTCTGCGGCTACGTCGCCGGCTGCCCCAACTGCTCCGTCTCACTCACCTACCATCGACACAAACAACGCCTCTGCTGCCACGTCTGCGGCCACGAACAGGTCGCCCCCGCCGTCTGTCCCGAACCGAAATGCAAAAACCCCGGGATCCGCTACTCCGGGCTCGGCACCGAACGGCTTGAGGACACGCTCGCCAAACAGTTCCCCAAGGCGCGCATCGCCCGCATGGACTCCGACACCCTCAAGCGGAAGGACGATTACCGACGCATTCTCACCGAATTCAGGACCGGGAAAATCGACATCCTCGTCGGCACCCAGATGATCGCCAAGGGACTCCACTTCCCCAACGTGACCCTGGTCGGCATCGTGCACGCCGACCTCGGCCTGCATCTCCCGGACTTTCGTGCGGGCGAACGGACGTTCCAGCTGCTCACCCAGGTCTCCGGCCGCGCCGGCCGCGGCGACATCGAAGGGGAAGTCTTCGTCCAGGCCTTCACCCCGTTCCATCCCTCGATCCAATACGCCCGGCGCCACGATTACCTCGGGTTCTACGATCAGGAGATGGAGTTCCGCGAACAACTGCGCTACCCGCCCGTGACCCGCGCCGCCCTCATCACGCTCAAGGGGCGCAACGAGGAAAAGGTCCGGCTGACCGCGGACCACGTGGCCCAGGAATTGCAAACCGCCCTCGCCGAACTCCGGGACCTGATCGTCGCCGGCCCAGCCCCCGCCCCCCTGCTCCGCGCCGAAACATTCTACCGCTACCAGATCATGCTTCGCACGCGCTCCATGAGCCGGCTCTCCGCCCTCGCCGAACCGTGCCTGGCCAAGCTCCACCTGGACGACGATCTGCACCTGACCATCGACATCGACCCGGTGAACCTGATGTAAGGCGATGCCCTTTCCGCTTGGTCCACGGCGTCCCCGCGTGATTCGATCGCCGCATGCCACGCCCCGACTCCCTCAGTCGTCGCTCGTTCTTCTTCGGAACCGCCGCCGCCACCGCCGCCCTCGCCGGATCCGCTGCGTTCACGGGCTGCGCCTCCTCCCCCCGTCGCACCACCCGCCGGGTGTCCCCCAACGAAAAGCTGAACCTCGCCTCCATCGGCGTCGCCGGCCGGGGCGGCGAGGATCTCAAGGGCGTCAGCAGCGAAAACATCGTCGCGCTCTGCGACATCGACTCCCTCAAGCTGGCCGCCGCCGGCGAGAAATATCCCAAGGCCGCGCGCTACGATGACTTCCGTCGGCTGCTGGACCGCAACGATATCGACGGCGTGACCATCGGGACCCCCGACCACACCCACGCCGTGATGGTGGTCGCCGCGTTGCAGAGCGGACGCCATGTCTACTGCGAGAAACCCCTGACCCACACCATCTCCGAAGCCCGACGCGTCGCCGAAGTGACCCGCGAAAGCGGGCTGATCACCCAGATGGGCAACCAGATCCATTCCGGCGGCAACTACCGGCGCGTGGTCGAGATGATCCAGAGCGGCGCCATCGGCGACGTCCGCGAAGTGCACCACTGGGTCGATGGCACCTGGGACGTGCGCAAACGGCCCGAACCCGATCCCATCCCGGCCCACATCAACTGGCCGCTCTGGCTCGGGCCCGTCCCCTTCCGCGATTACAGCGACCAGTACGTGCCCTTCAACTGGCGCCGCTGGTGGGTCTTCGGCGGAGGCACGCTCTCCGACTTCTGCTGTCATCACATCGATCTTTCGCTCTGGTCCCTGCAACTCGGCCTGCCCACACGCATCGAAGCCGAAGGCCCGCAACCGCCCGACGTCGAGTGCGCTCCGCCCTGGCTGGTCGTCCGTTACGAGTTTCCCGCCCGCAAAGCCGTCAACTGGGGCGGCACGGGGCGCTCCGTGGAAATGCCCCCGGTCAAACTGACCTGGCATCAGGGTGGCAAACGCCCGCCCCAATTCGCCGCCGGCCTGCTGCCCAAATGGGGCGACGGCTCCCTCTTCGTCGGTTCCAAAGGCATGCTGCTCGCCGACTACGGCCGGCTCCGGCTTTTCCCGGAAAAGGACTTCGCCAATCACGCCGCCCCGGCCCGCTGGATCGATGATTCCCCCGGCCAGCACGAGGAATGGATCCGAGCCATCAAGGGCGGCCCCGCCCCGCTCTGCCACTTCGGCTACGGCGCACGCCTGACGGAAATCGGCCTGCTCGGCAACCTCGCCTATCGCGTGGGCAAACCCCTCGACTGGGATGCCCGCCGGATGCGCGCCACCAACGCCCCGGAAGCGGATCGACTCATCCGCCACGAATACGCCCCGGGCTGGCGGATCTGATTCATCCTGCCCACTCGGCCCACCCCCGCCCACCCCCGCCCACCCGCCACCTCGTGCGCTCCCCCGCCCTCCTGGCCCTCGCCGCCACCCTCTGCCTGGGAGGCGGCAATCCACTCCTCGGCGCTGCCCCGGCCCCGGCGCCTGCGTCATTCGCTCCGGCCACCGACTCCACGGTGCCGGTCTTCACCGACCCCGAGCGCGTCGCCCGCGTCCGGGCCCTGGCCCCGGAAATCGCCGCGATCTACCGGGACTACGCCGAATCCGAACACATCCCCGGCATCGCCTACGGCGTGGTGGTCGATGGGCAACTGGTGATCGCCGACGGCCACGGGGTGGCTGACCGGGAAAGTGGCAGCGCGGTGACGCCTCGGACCGTCTTCCGCATCGCCTCGATGACCAAGAGCTTCACCGCCCTGGCGGTGTTGAAGCTTCGCAACGAAGGACGCCTTGATCTCGATCAGCCGGTGTCGCGGCACCTGCCCGAGTTCCGCAAAATCCGGCCCCTGACCACCGACGCCCCGGCCCTCACGATCCGGCATCTGCTTACCCACGGAGCCGGGTTCCCCGAGGACAACCCCTGGGGCGACCGCCTGCTCGATGCTCCGGACAAGGACCTGGTCGCGTTGATCCGGGACGGCGTCCGGTTTTCCACCACGCCCGGCACCGCCTACGAGTACAGCAACCTTGGCTTCGCCGTGCTCGGGCGGATCGTGAATCGCGTTTCCGGTCGTTCCTGCCAGCGGTACATCGACACCGCCTTCCTGGGCCCCCTGGGCATGACGTCCACCACCTGGGATCCCGCCGCCGTCCCGAAGGACCGGCTCGCGCATGGCTACCGGTGGGAGGACAAGGCGTGGAGTGAGGAACCGCAGCTCGCCGATGGCAGCTTCGGGCCGATGGGCGGATTGCTCAGCAGCATCGAGGATTTTTCGCATTACCTCAGCCTGCACCTCGCCGCCTGGCCGCCCCGCAACGACCCGGACACCGGCCCCATCGACCGCGCCACCCTGCGCGAATTACACCATCCCTGGCGCGTATCCGCCCTTCGCTCGGAGGCCACCAACTCACTCGGTGCCCCCTGCCCGGAAGTCAGTGCCTACGGCTTCGGTCTCCGGTGGTCCCAGGATTGCCAGGGCCGCATCCGCGTCGGTCACACCGGCGGCCTGCCCGGCTTCGGCAGTGAATGGCGGATCCTGCCCCACCACGGCTTCGGCGTCGTGTCGTTCGGCAACCGCACCTACGCCCGCATGGCCCGGATCAACAACCGGGTCACCGACCTTCTCCTCGACCGCGCCCGGCTCGCACCCCGCGCCCTTCCGACTTCGGCCATCCTGAGCCAGCGCACCCGGGAACTGCGGGAGTTTCTGCCGGATTGGACGAATGCCGAGGCCAGCCCGCTGTTTGCGGTGAATTTCTTCCTCGATCGCTCGGTGGAGTCCCTGCGCCGTCGCAGCCGGGAACTCTTCGATCAGGCCGGCCCCATCGAATCGATGACCGCCCTCCAGCCGGAGAACGAGCTTCGCGGGAAATTCACGCTCCACGGCTCCCGGAGCTCGGTGGAGGTGTCGTTCACGCTCACCCCCGAGAACCCGCCCCGGATCCAGGCGGTCGATCTCGTGCCGGTTCCCAGGTCAGCGAATCCAGGCTCCACGAAGCCCTGATCGACCGAATTCACCCGACCCGGCTCAGGGCATGTCCGCCGGCCGGGTGGTGAAGCTGTTCGTTCCCCGCCGCCGCCCCGCCTCCACGATCAACCGGTACGGCGCTCCCGCATCCAGGGGAACCGCCACCGCCTCCGGCTTGGACGCCTTCATGCCCCGCGGAACACGCCCGTAAAGGAGCGAACTGGTGGGCACACTGTTTCCAACAACTTCCCAAAGCGTCTTCGGCGCTGATCCATCCGCCGGCACGTCCTGCACCCGGATCGAGCTGAGTTGATACGGCCCGTCCAGCGTGAAGGTCACGTTCGCCACCCCGCCCGGGGCGTCGCCGATCTCCCCCCACTCGGGCAACCGCGCCCGACGTCCCTTCTCCACGGCGCCCACCGCGTTGGTGTGAAGGGTGACCTCCACCCTCCCCGTCTCGGCGTTGGTCCGGGAAACCTTGATCGGCCCACGGCCAAACCGGGGCTGCAGAATGCTGGCCCGGATCTGGGACGATATCTGGATGGGCTGCGGATTCAGCCAGTCCGTGAACAACGTCACGTAGACCAGGCCGAGCCCAACAAAGACTCCGGCCAGGAGGAGGGGACGGGATTTCATAGGGGCAGGGATCGGGAGACGGGAGTCGGGAGTCGGGAGTGGGGAGTCAATTCCGGTTCAGAAGGTTCAGACGGGAGACACTCGGAATCCCGGAGCGATCATTTTACGGCATCGGCACCGCCACATTCCGTTCCTCCGCCGAAACCGCCCAGAGATTCACCGGATTGAAGGTCCGGCCGTACTTCACGAATTCCACGTGGGCATCGACCATCGCATAATTCGATCCCCCACCCCGCCCCGTGCTGACCAGGTTGCCATGCATCGACTGGTTCAAACCGGTGAGA
The DNA here is from genome assembly GCA_964476125.1 of uncultured Verrucomicrobiota bacterium. GTDB lineage: Bacteria > Verrucomicrobiota > Verrucomicrobiia > Limisphaerales > CAIMTB01 > CAIMTB01. The sequence continues at coordinate 18,991 of CAYZAE010000076.1, forward strand.
TCATCCATGGCATCGAAATCCATGTGGTACTGGGGCAGCGCCCCCGGACGATTGTCGCGCTCGCCGAAGGCAATGGTCATGGATGGCTCCGGAATGTCCCCCTCCTTGATCACCACCTCCCCGTTGCCGAGCCGACGGAAGTTCGCCATGCCATCCTTCCCCACCAGTTTCCGGTAGTAATCGTTGAAGCCATTGAAGAGATAGGTCCGCGCCACGGATTCGGCCGGTCGCAGGCCCGCTCCGGCCGCCGCGTTGGTGGTCGGTTTGGCCCAGAGATCCGAAGGACACTTCAGGATCTTCACCTCGCTGTAATAGGGAAGCAGCGTGGTCGGCCAGCGGTTGGTGGAGATTCGCGGCGGGAAATACCCCTGGTTCTCCCCGGTGTACATGGTCAGGGCCAGGCTCAACTGCTTCTCCTGGCTCACACAGGCAATGCGCCGTGCGGATTCCTTCGCCCGCCCCAGCGCCGGCAGGAGCATCGACGCCAGAATGCCGATGATCCCGATGACCACCAGAAGCTCGATGAGTGTGAACCCCGCCGGTGGCCGCGGGCTGGCCGGATTCGAAACCGCCTTCATTCGCATGTCCTTCAGACCCGGGCACGGCCGAAAACGTTGCGGACTTTTTCGGGCGGGTCCGAAGTTTTTCAGGGCTCCGTCCCGATTCCGCCGCCACCCGGTGTCAGGCACACTGAGCTTCCGTCGTTACGAATCAAGGCCCGGATCAATCGACATCCCCGACGTCCGCCACCCGATAGAGACGGGCGGGCGACTCAGCCAGGGGTTCGGAATAGGTCACCTCCCGGGGAAGGAGCTTCACCATCAGGTTGGTCCGTATCTCCCACATCGCCCCGGGAATTCCCGGATCCAGGGATTCGACCTGATAGATGTTGCCCGCCTCCCCGGCGAACCGGAGTTCAAAACGGTCACCCACCCGCCCCCAGCCCTTGAGCACCGGTCGCACCGGGCCGGAAGGTTGGAATTCCAGGATCAATCGCGGAGCAGCAGCACTCTCCCGCGTCCCGACCCGTCTCCCGCTGAACGGCTCGGTCTCGGCATCGCTCCGCAGCATCCAGCCATGGTTGACCGAGGGATCGTCGATCCAAGCCTGCACATCCTCCACCAGGGCCGCCGATGACACCGCATAGACGCCCAGGCCATCGACCCGGACCGAACCGCGCGAGGCCGGCAGGTAATCCTCCCCTAAGGCCCCGCCCGGCGCTCCCCAGGGCACGTTCGGATGGCTGCGATGCAGCCAGGTCGAATCACCAGCCGCAGCCGGTGTCCCGAGATTTCCCTGCCCGCCGCCCTCCGACCAGCCCTTCAGCACGCGATGGACATGGATCACGGAGGGCACACCGCCGACAGGCATTTTGGTGATGGTGAACTCCAGGCGCGCGCCCACCAGGGTCGCGCCTTCCGGCCGGCTCTTCGTCACGTCAAACCTCAGCAACCCACGCCCGACCTGATCATGGCCGGTTCCGCCCACAGCCATGGAATCGGAGGCGCCCAGACTGTTGCCAGGCGCCGCCTCGAACAGGGAGGTGTCGACCGCCGCCACCATCGGCACCGTCTGGGCCGGGATTTCCCTTCCGGGCAACACCAGGAGCAGAAACATCAGAACCCGGATTCGCATGAGCGTTTCTATCTGCCTACCACCTTCCGTCAATGCTCCCGGCAAATAACAGGATTGCCCCATGGCGGTTGACCCCGTAGAAACCGCCTCCATCGCTCCATGGTCGACGGCCTCCCGAGGAACCGGCGATTCACGGCGCGGAGACCCATCGAACCCGTCGTGAGATCCTACTCCTGGAAACACCCGGCCACGGCCGTCGCCGCCACGGCCCTGCTCACCCTCCTCCTCAGCCTGCTGCTTGGAGCCACCTCCTGCTCCACCGTCCAGCGGGCTGTCGTGGTGACCCCCCACATCGAGGGCGCCACGTTCGTGGGCAACCAACAGTGTTTCTACTGCCACACGAACTACGCCCATTCCTTCCAGGGCTCCGTTCACTTCCGGGTCAACGTCGACGCCGGCACCGTGCCCGGCGGCACAAGTTGCGAAAGCTGCCACGGCCCCGGCAGCCGCCACGTCGAGGCTCCCCGCGAACGCGCCGGACTGATCCTCAACCCCCGCAAGGATCCCCAGGCCTGTTTCACCTGCCACCTCGACATCCAACTGCAATTCCGGCTGCCCCAGCACCACCCGGTCATCGAAGGGCAGATGAACTGCGTGCAATGCCATGACCCGCACGGCCGCGAAATCTTCCAACCCAACGGCGGTCACGGACTCGCCATGGCCCGGCTCAACGACCAGTGCGCCTCCTGCCACCGGGAACAGGCCCGCCCATTCGTCTTCGAACACGAAGCCCTCCGCGAAGGCTGCATCTCCTGCCACGAACCCCACGGCTCCATCAATTCCAAGATGATCACCCAGCGGGATTCCAACCTCTGCCTGAAATGCCACGCCCAGGTGCAGTCCACCCCCGGCGAAATCTGGATCGGCAAAGCAAACCACAAAACGTTCCTCTCCCTGGGAACCTGCTGGTCCGCCGGCTGCCATACCGCCGTCCATGGCTCCAACTTCCAACCCAAACTCCTCTACTAGGCCAGGCGACCCGACGCGAGTCCGAGCCCCACGCTCCACGACCATGAACCCTTCCCGTCTCGCCTTCACCCTCGCCTCCGCGGCGGCCTCCGCCCTGGTCACCCCGGCCGCTCTCGCCGCCGAAATCGACCCGGCCCGCATCCCCCCCGCCGCCACCCGCGAAATCTCCTTCCCGGCCGATATCCAGCCGATCTTCGACAAAGCCTGCCTCCGCTGCCACGGCGCCGTGAAACCCAAGGGCGGTTATCGCATCGACAACCGCGAGTCGGCCCTCAAAGGCGGCGACGAAGGGGTCGCGATCGTTCCCGGCGACAGCGCGAAAAGCCCCCTGATCCATTACGTGGCCCGACTCGTGCCCGACATGGAAATGCCGCCCACCGGAAAGGTGGATCCCCTCACCCCCGAGGAAGTCGGACTCCTCCGCGCCTGGATCGACCAGGGCGCCCGCTGGGGCGATGCCGGCACCACCGGCCCCCGCTTCGACGCCACCGTCACCCCCGCCATCCAGTTCGTCTCCATCCGCGGCAACGCCGCCCGGTTCCGCGAACACACCGGCATCCGCGAAGGCTGGGGCGGCGGTCTCGACCAGTTCTCCATCCGCTACGACACCGACCCGCAAACCCACGTCACCCTCGACGGCCGGGTGATGTACGGACCCGATGACTACCGGATCGCCACCCGGGTGACCCGGGATCAGGTCGGCTGGCTGCGCTTCGATTACCGCGAATTCAGCCGCTACGACGACGACACCGGCGGCTACCAGCCCACCTTCGGTCTGTCCGCCCCCCGACTGGGCGAGGATCTCGTGGTCCGCAACCGGCACGCCACCTTCGAGGCCGGACTCGAACTCCCCGACCTCCCCCGCATCCGTCTCGCCTACGACCTCCACCTCCGCGACGGCACGGAGTCGACCCTGAACTGGGGTTCCTGGACCGAGAACGGTGTGGCCCGCGGAATCTACCCCGGCCGCAAGCGTCTCGACGAGCAGACGCACCTGATCACCCTCGACCTCGATTACGACTGGAACGGCCTCCTGATCTCCAACGAATCGCAGTTCGAGTGGCACGATCAGGACAACCGGCGCACCCAGTTCGAACTCGCCAACGGCCCGTTCGAGTACGCCACCCGCGTCACCGACCAGCAGGACTCCTGGCGCGGCGCCAATGTACTCCGGCTCGAACGCAGCCTCCGCGACTGGCTCTACGTCTCCGGCGGCTATCTCTACTCGAACCTCAAGGACCTCGGCGGCTTCAGCGTCGAATCGTTCGTGCCCAACGACCCCTCCGTACCCCCCACACTCGACCGCTCCGCCGACGATCTCGTCCTGCGCCGGCAATCGAATGTGATCAACGGCAACGTCATGCTGGGTCCGTGGGAACACCTCCACTTCTTCACCGGATTGCAGGCGGAATGGACCCGGCAGGAGGGCCTCGCCACCGGCCAGAACTTCGGCCAGACAGCCCGCTACGACGCGAGCGTCGACCGCGCCGCCACGGATCAGAATTTCGGCCTGCGCTACGCCGGACTGCCCTCGACCGTCCTCTACGCCGAGACACGGTTCCAGCAGGAGACCTTCTCCCATTACGAGGAAGGCTACGCCGACGCCAACCGCGAGTTCCTGCGCGACACCGATGCCGAAGGCGACACCAAGAGCTACGAAGCCGGCTTCACCGTCTCGCCCTGGACCTCCGCCAGCTTCGGCGCCAAATACCGGCACCGCGACCGGCTGAACCACTACGATCACCCGCGCGACGTCGACATGTTCGGCAGCGCCAATGGCTACCCCGCGTTCATTCTCGATCGCGACTCCGCCGCCGACGAAGTGGAGACCCGCCTCGTCCTGCAACCCCTGCGCTGGCTCAAAACCACGCTGAAATACGGGTACTCCACCTCCGATTTCGAGACACGCACCGCCTCCTGGGAGGACATCGGCCAGGTGCCCCCCGTGACCTATGCCGGCGGCCGGCTCACCTCGGGGACCTACGACGCCCACCAGGTCAGCGCGGGTTTCGGTGTCACGCCCTGGCAGCGACTCCACCTCTCCACCACCGTCGGCTGGACCACCAGCATCAGCCAGTCCGGCATCAACAACGGCCAGGAGTCCGTGCCCTACGAGGGCGACACCTGGAATGTGCTCAGCATGGCCACGTTCGTTTTCGACGAGAAAACCGACATCATCGCCTCCCACCTGTTCTCCAACGCTGACTTCGAACAGGACAACGCCGACTTCACCCTGCCGCTCGGCATGGCCTACACCCGGCACGCCGCCACCGCCGGCATCACCCGCCGACTCAAGAAGGACCGGGTCCTCCGGCTGGAGTATGGGTTCTTCAACTACGACGAACCGACCCTGGGCGGCGCCGCCGACTACACCGCCCACGCCCTCTTCGCCAGCCTCCGCATCCCCTGGAAGTGAGCGTGGGTCGTGGGTCGTGGGTCGCCCCGATCCCTGAGCGTGCGTCGTGAGTCGTGTGTCGAGTGTCGCCCCGATCCCTGAACGTGCGTCGCGCGGCGTAAGTCGTCTGTCGCCCCGAACTCCGATCCCCAACCCCCAGACGCCAGACGCTAGACCCCAGACGCCAGACGCCAGACGCCAGACCCCAGACCCCAGACCCCGAACTCCGAGCCCTATGCCCCACCTCGTCATCGCCACCCGCAACGCCCACAAGGTGGAGGAAATCCGGGCCGTGCTGGGCGGCCTGTTCGACTATTCCAACCTCCGCGACATCCCAGGGGCACCGGATCCTGAGGAAACCGGTGCCACGTTTGCCGACAACGCCCGCATCAAGGCCCACGCCCTGGCCGGGCACCTGCTCGCGTTGCCCGAGGCGAAATACAGGCAGGGGTACTGGGTGCTCGCCGACGACTCCGGGCTTGAAATCGATGCCCTTCAGGGAGCGCCCGGCGTGCGCTCCGCCCGGTTTGCTGCCGAGGAATTCGGCATCGCCGGCAATGCCCCCGACGCCGCGAACAACGCCAAGGTCCTCCGACTCCTGGCCGGCACGGCCGTCGCCGAACGCACCGCGCGTTTCCGCTGCGCGCTTGCCCTGACCTCGGTGGCTCCGGGTCTGCCCACCCAGGACTTCGACGGGGCCTGCGAAGGCACCCTGGGGGTGGTGGCGCGAGGCGCCCATGGATTCGGGTATGACCCGCTCTTCACTCCGTTGGGCTTCGACCGCACCTTTGCCGAACTCGGAGAGACGACGAAAAACGCCATCAGCCACCGGGCCCGCGCCCTCGAAAAACTCCGGACCTGGATCGCCAGCTCCGGGCTCATCGCGCCCCCCTGACCGCTTTCTCCCCAGTCCAGCTTCGGCACCCGCAGAGCCCACTCCCTTCTCCCCACTCCCCACTCCCAACGACGCACGACGCACGACGCACGACGCACCACGCACGACCCACGACCCACGACCCACGCCCTTGCCCCCATCCGCGCTCCCTGCCACGGTTCCCGCGGTAATTCCCGCGTCCCGTCATGCAACTTGCCGATCTGACCTGGCCCGAGGTGAAGGCCCTGCCGAGGGATACACCCATTGTCTTCCCCGTGGCCGCCCTCGAACAACACGGCCATCACCTCCCGTTGTTCACCGACAGCCTGCTGCTGGGTGAGATCGTCCGCCGCGCCGAACCGGCGCTGCGCGACCGGATTCTCTTCGCCCCGCTCCAGTGGCTCGGGAATTCGGATCATCACCTGGATTTTCCCGGCACCCTCTCCGCCCCGCCCCGGGCCTATCTCGACGTGCTGAACGGGATGATCGACAACGCCCTCCAGCACGGATTCCGTCGCATTGTCTTCATCAACGGCCATGGAGGGAACGACGTGCCCGGACGGCAGGCCGTGTTCGAGGCCCGTCAACGGCATCGTCAGCGCGACGACCTGCTCCTGCTCTTCGCCACCTACTGGCACCTCGCCCAGCCCGCACCGGAACACGCCGGAGGTTTCCGTCAGAAGGAAATGGGCCATGCCTGCGAGTGGGAAACCTCCATGATCCTCCGCCTCGCACCCCACCTGGTGCGACCCCACACCGACCGGCCCACCACCCACGCCCGAACCGCCTTCGGCCCCGCCGGACTTGGCTGGGTCACCCAGGACTTCGTCCAGGACGGCCACATCGGCGATGCCTCCGCCGCCACGGTCGAGAAGGGGGAAATCCTCTTCTCCACCTTCGCCAACGGACTGGTCGGTTTTCTCTCCCAGGTCGCCGCCTGGGACGGACGTTCCTGGAACTGACCCGCTCTCCACGCTCCGCTCTCCCCTCTCCCTACCGCTCCACTCCATGTCGCCTACCCCGACCGCATCCCCGGCCTCACGCGGCGGCGCCTGGAAGTGGTGGATCTGCGGACTGCTGCTGCTGGCGTCGACGATCAACTACATGGATCGCCAGACCCTGGCGAATGCCGCGGTCCGAATCACCCGCACGTTCCAGCTTTCCCAGGAACAGTACGGTTCCCTTGAACTTGGCTTCGGCTGGGCCTTTGCCGCGGGCTCGATCGTCATGGGCTACCTCGCCGACCGCATCAGCATCCGCTGGCTGTACCCCGCCTTCGTGATGCTGTGGTCCGTCACCGGCTTCGCCACCGGCCTGGTCGGTTCCTACACCGGCCTGCTCACCTGCCGGGTGTTGCTCGGTTTTTTCGAGGCCGGACACTGGCCCTGCGCGATCAAGACCACCCAGCGTCTGCTTGAGCCGAAGGACCGGTCCCTGGGCAACAGCGTGCTCCAGAGCGGCACTTCGATCGGCGCCATCATCACCCCGCTGGTCCTCCGCGCCCTGATGACCGACGATCCGCAAAGCTGGCGGCCCGCCTTCCAGATCGTCGCGCTCTCCGGCCTGATCTGGATCGTCGGCTGGTTCGCCCTCGTCCGATCCGGGGACCTCACCCACGTCGCCCCGCCCCGAGACAGCGTCTCCATCTGGCACGTGCTCGCCAGCCGTCGCATGGTCGCCATCCTGCTCATCATCGCCTTCATCAACACCGGCTGGCAGCTGCTCCGGGCCTGGCTGCCCAAGTTTCTGCAGGAAGGCCGCGGCTATGACGAATCGACCGCGCTCTATTTCAATGCCGCGTTCTTCGTGGCCACGGACGTCGGCTGTCTCGGCGCCGGGGCCCTGACCTGGTGGCTGCACCGGCGCGGCGTTTCCGTGCACCGTTCCCGCACCCTGGTCTTCCTCGCCTGCTCCGTGCTCGCCGCCCTCACCATCGCCGCCGCCCTGCTCCCCAAGGGCTCCCTGCTCCTCGCCGTGCTGCTGGTCGTGGGGGCCGGCGCCCTCGGTGTGTTCCCCATCTACCACGCCTT
>CAYZAE010000076.1:26903-27130 GCA_964476125.1 uncultured Verrucomicrobiota bacterium
TTTCCCCCCATCACCCGGGCAAAATCTCCCGGGCCGGCGGGGTCGCCGCGTTCATCCTCTCCCCCGCCCACCCCTACTTTGGCCGGCTCATCGACCGCACCGGCTCCTTCGATCTCGGCATCGCCATCGCCGGCTGCCTCCCCCTCCTCGCCTGCGTCGTGCTCGCCACCCTCTGGACCCCCCGCTCCCGACCCCCCCCCCCCCCCCCCCCCTCCCCCCACCCCACC
>CAYZAE010000076.1:27140-29652 GCA_964476125.1 uncultured Verrucomicrobiota bacterium
CTCTGGACCCGCCGCTCCGACCCCACCCCCACCCCCGCCTGACCGCATCCCCGAACTCCGATCTCCGAACTCCGATCTCCGCTCCCAACCCCATGCGCCGCCGTTCCTTCCTCCAATCGGTCGCCCTCGCCGCCGCCAGTCCCGCGGTGATCGCGGCCCCTGCCGTCCGTACTGAAACCCGCTCCCCCCGCATCCCCCGGGTGGCCTTGATCGGCACCGAGGTGCGGAAACATTCGCACGCCCAGCACTTCATCGACCGGCTGCTGGAGGGCTACGGATGGCAGGGACGCCACTACAAGCCGGGCATCAACCTGGTTTCGCTCTACATCGACCAGCATCCGGAAGGAGATCTCGCCCCGGATCGCTCCCGCCGACACAACGTTCCCCTCTATCCCACCATCGCCGAGGCCCTCACCCTGGGCGGATCCTCCCTGGCCGTGGACGGCGTCATCCTCATCGCCGAGCACGGGAAGTATCCCCGGAACGAAAAGGGGCAGACCCGCTACCCGCGTTACCAGTTCTTCAAGGAGATCGTCACCGTCTTCCAGAACAGCGGCCGGTCGGTGCCCGTGTTCAACGACAAACATCTCTCCACCGACTGGGAGGAATGCGTGGAGATGGTCCGCGACTCCCGCCGTCTCGGCTTCGCCTTCCTTGCCGGATCCTCGCTTCCGGTCACCTGGCGCATTCCCAACATCGACATGCCCCTCGACATCCGTCTCGAGGAAAGTGTCTGTGTCTGTTATGGCGGCGTGGATTCGTACGATTTCCACGGGCTCGAAACGGCCCAGTGCATGTCCGAACGCCGGCGCGGCGGAGAAACCGGCATCCGCAGCGTTCACGCGTTGAAGGGCGAAAAACTCTGGGCCCAGCTGGCCGACCGGCCCGGCACCCGCGACCTCCTCTTCTCCGCGCTTTCCCGCAGCCATTCGGTTCGTCCCTCCGCCGGCTACGGTTACCTGCCCCCCACCCTCGATCACCTGCGGCAATCGAGCCCCGATGCCATCGGCTACTTCATCGAGCACAACGACGGCCTGCAGACCGGGATGTTCCTGTTCAACGGACTGGTCCAGGACTTCACCTATGCGGGGCGCGAGGCGAGGACCGGGAAGATCCGATCCTGCCAGATGGTGCTGCCCATGCCGGGTCATTCCTCGACCACCGCCGACTTCTTCAACCCGCTGTCGCATCACATCGAGGACACCATCATCAACCAGCGCGCCAGCTACCCGGTCGAACGTACGCTGCTCACCTCCGGCATGACGCTCGCCGCCGTGGAATCCCTTCATCGCGGCCAGGTGCCCATCGCCACCCCCGAAATGGCCGTCCACTACCGGCCTGCCCGCCTGTCCACCTTCTGGAACGACTGACCGTCCGCGACCCTCCACCCCACGTCGCCATGCCCAACAAAATCGCCTTTCTCGCCCCGTCGTTCGCCGCCGGCAGCCCCGCCCAACACCTGCTCGACCGCTGCCTCGCCGGTTATCCCCACGACGGCGCCTTCCGCCCCCGGATGGCCCCCGCCATCACCGCCTTCGCCCCCCAGGGCGCCTCGGACGAATTGCTCCGCCGCTCCCGTGATCTCGGACTTGCTCTCGCTCCCGATCTCGCCGGCGCCCTGACCGGCGCCGACGCCGCCCTCGTCGCCTGGCCGGGATCCGGACACGCCGCGGACATCACCCTCCTTGAGGCCGTCCTCCGCCAACTCCCCGCCGACGCCCCCTGTTTCGTGCACGGTCTGGTCGCCACGCACCGCGAGGATGCCACCCGACTGATCGACCTGGCCGCCTCGCGCAAGGTCCGCCTGTTCGCCGCCACCTCGCTCGCCACCGCCCCGCGACTGCCCCAGGTGGAACTCCGACCCGGCACCGCCGTCGCCGAATCGCTGGTGGTGGTTCAGGGCGCCGACGCCGACGCGCTCCTCGACGGTACGGAGGCCCTGCACCCCGACCTCGAACGGGCCCGGGTGATCTTCGACCTGCCCCTGGTGATCCGCGCCTTCCAGGGCGAAGCCGTCTGGGCGGCCGCCCAGCGGGGACAATGGTCCATGGAACTGCTTGGGGCGGCGCTCTCCCGTTCCAACACGCCGCAGGGGGACGCCGTCACCGACGGCCGGACCCAGGACCTGCTCGAAAACGGTCTCCACCGGACCCTGGCCCGGAACCCGCGCGCCTGGCTCACCGTGCATCCCGATGGATCGCGCTCCGCGATTCTCGCGCTCGACGGCGTGGTCACCGACGTCAACTTCGCCCTCCGCACCCGCAAGGGTGCCATCCTCTCCACCCAGGTGTTCCGCCCGCCGGCGCCGAACCGCGCCGAGTTCCATCCCCTGGCGGCGGCCATCGACGATTTCTTCAACGATCGGGACATTCCGTGGTCCGACCGCCGGGCGCTGTCCATCGCCACCTGGCACGCCGCCCTCCGTGGCGAGCGCGGGGTAAAGGACTAACGACCGTGTGGAGTGCGGCAGCCCTCTCTCCTCTTGGCCCACAGAATTCGATTCTAGACAAAA
>CAYZAE010000077.1:0-16570 GCA_964476125.1 uncultured Verrucomicrobiota bacterium
CTTGCGGAAGGCGGCGGGTGGGTAAGGGCGAGTGGAGGTGGGCGGGGTGGAAAGAGAAGTGACGAATCCCTGTCGAAATTCCTTACGCCGCGGATGTGGGATTTTCCTAGTAAAACCGCCCGTTTCGGGCTTGGGGAGGGGGGGGGAGGGCGTCGGGTATCCTTACAACGCGATGGTATTCAGGAAGTTGCCCTTGGTGTGGTGGTTTTTGCTAAGAAATTCACTATCAGTGATTTAGAAGGATTGCTTGGGTGGCTTTCGGTGCCTGGCACGGGCCTTGCTTAACAATCTCGTACATGAGGATGTCGGCGAGCCGCCCACGCCTCCACTAATCAAAACCATGAAAAACACACTACTCACTACTGCTCTGCTCGCTGTTGGTTCCATCGTCTCGGCCCACGCGCTTCCCTCGCTCTCCGGTTCGATCGAATTCGGCAGCTTCAGTCCTGCCTACGTCACGGGCGGAACGGGCCTGGCGGACGCCACCGGCATTGGATTCGTCAACATCTCGGGTCTGGGCTCTGCCATCGTCAACACCGGGGCCACCGGAAGCTTCGCGGGCCTGGTTGGTTCCACGGCTGAATTCTATGATTTCACGTTCGCCCCGCTTCCGGTTGGCGGAGCCCCCATCTGGTTCATTGATGGCGTTTTCGTGGCCTTCCATCTTAATTCCGTCACGATCGATCAGCAGACGGCGACCGGCCTGTCCCTGACGGGTGTCGGCGTGGCCACGGCTCCTGGTTTCGCCCCGACCCCTGGAACGTTCGCGTTCAGCATGCAGGGCAACTCCGGTGACCAGACCTTCTCCTTCTCGGCGGGCAACTCCGTTCCCGATTCCGGCAACACGGTGGCGCTCCTCGGTGCCGCCCTCCTCGGATTCGGTGCGCTCAGCCGCCGCAAGGCCTGATCGTTGAGGTGGAAGTCGGCTCACGACTTGTTTCTGGTGCGTGGATCCTCGGGGATCCACGCACTTTTTTTTGGAGGGCATAGAATCTCTCGTACTCATTCGGGCGGTCGAAGCCCTAGGCCCGGAGAGTCTCCGGGGTTTCGCCGGAATGAGTCGCTGGAAGGGAATGTCCCGGTTGAAAGCCAGGATCATGGAGTCCCGGTAGCGCCAGGTGTACTTGGCGGGGGTGTCCACTTGTACCCATGGGTGTCGGCCTAGTGGACCACAGCCGGACCTTGAGGCGATTCCGGTAATGGAAAAAGTCAGGGATCCGAATGTTTTCGGTGGACTGCGCGGGAGCGGTCGAGAAGCCTGAGAAACGTCATGACGCGCCGCAACCGGGGGGAGGATCGTGATCCATTGCGTTTTGGACTCGAGTCGTTGGAGGGCCGAATCCTGTTGTCCGCCGACGGTTCCCTGCCGGAGGTGTCGCTGGCATCGCCCAAGCCGGAACAGTCCTTGGAAACTGCAGCTCCGGCGCCCGCGGCCGGCGCGGGTGGGGGAGCGGCGATGGATTCCGCCACGGGCCTGGGTGGAGAGAGTGCGGCCAGTGGCGCAGAACACGGGGGGCTTGCGCCACTGTCGACGGCGGGGGAACTCCCGGGTGAAGGGCGTGGGTCCGGGGCGGGGCTTCAGGCTGTGTCGGGCATTGCGGAATTGGTGAATCCGGCGCAGGCCGAGGACGTGGTGCTGGCGCCCGGCCGGGTTTCCTTCGCCTTGCCTGCGTCGGCTGCCGGGAGGCTGGGGTTGTGGCGGGTGGCGATTCCCATGCTTCCGATCGTGGCGGGTTCGCAGGAAGTGAGTTTCTCGGTCGAGGGACTGGGTCAGGTGCCGACCGACGTGGCTGTCGCCTGGTATGATGAGGCCGGGAACCTGCTGGGAGTGGCGGATGAGTCGGGGGCGGCGACGTCGCCGCGCGAGACACTCGTGGCGGGGGAGTTGTCATCGGGCCGGACTTATCTCGTGGCGGTGCATTCCAACCGGGCCGTCGCGGAGGGTGCTTTCCGATGGTCGGCGACGGTCAGGAATCCCGCCCTTGCGGCGGCGGTCACCCTCGATCCCCGCTCCGGTCAGATATCGGTGGACTTTTCGGATTTGCAGGAGGCTCTGCAATCCGCTGCGGACATTCATTGGCACCCGTTGGGTCTGCTGAACGCGGGCAGTGAAGCTACGATCACAGTGACTTCGGAGGTTGTCGGACGTGAGTTGGAACTCACGGTGTTCCGGCGGGTTCCCCCGTCGCAGCAACTGGCGGGAAGTTCGACGGGGCCGGCGTACACGCGACTCGGGTCGGCGGTTTCGTCGGGGCCGGTGGGAGCCGAGTTTGTGCTCCGGGCCCCGACGGGGGAGACTCTGGGGGAGCAGGAGTATGTGATCGCGGTGGCGGGGAAGGATTTTGCGGGAGCGGCGGCGGGGTACCGGGTGGCGGTGCGATCGGTGCTGCCGTTGCCCATGCCGGCGTCACTGGCTCCGGCGGACGTGGCGGGGGCCAAGCCGTTCGTGCTTCGACCGACGTTGCAGGCCGGGGTGGCCGACGCGGAGTTGAAGGGGGAATCCGTGGTGGGCGACGCGGCGCGGTATTTTTCGTTCCGGGCGGCGGCGGATGGTTCGGTGAAGATCGGGATCGAGTCGAGGTTCGACGCCCGCATTGGGTTGTATTCCCCGAATCGCGGTCTCTTGGCTGTCGCCACCAAATCTGTCGGAGGCGTGGTGACACTCACGGGAACGGTGAACGGCGGGGATCTTTATTACGTTCGGGTCATCAACGGACCGGAATCGAGGCTTCCGGAAGCGACGGGATTTAATGCGACCCTCACAGTGCCTACGGCGCCGGGTGTATTGAATGCCGGGGCCCCTGCGGGAAGCGCGGTGGTCAACGAGACCGGCCAGTTCACCATCGGTGTCTCGGCGAACTCGGCGCCGACGGTCTGGGACATCCGGCCGGCGCCGGGAGTGGACATCGTGTTTCTCCGAGTCCAGCCGTCGTCGAATTCCGCGGCGCGCATCGCCATGATTTCGGTGGATGGGTACGTGGAGCGAACCTTTGCGGTGGGAGCCTCCGCGATCCTGCCATTTGTGATCTCGACTCCGGGGGCGCCGATCCAGGCCCTGATCACGGCCAGTGGTGGGTTTGGGACCCTGTTCAACTACGCGACCATGACGCTGCCGCGGGAGTTGCCGATCGGCAGTCTCGTTGGGCGCACGCTGGATCCGCAGACCGGCGATACGGGCGAGACCGTGACGGGGTTTGATCGGGCCGGGGATCGTGCGGCGTTTGAGTTTTACCAGGGACTCGTGGGGCCTGGTGCGGGAGCGACGTGGACCGCGCAGGGTTCGGGGGGGGCGCTTCCGGTCCTGGCCCAGTACGTGGCGACGGGGTCGGTGTTAAAGCTGGTTCGCTGGGTGGTTCCCGATGACACGGCGAAGGCACAAATTGAATTTCAGGCCCAGCCCGACCGGTTGTACGGCGTGGTGGCGTATCAGCCGGTGCGGTTCAACGGGGGCACGGTCCGCCTGGACGTGAATCATCCGGTGCCGGTGCCGGTGCCGGTGGGCATGGTGCCGGACCTGGTTTATGAGCAGGCGAACCCCAATCTGGAACGGTTCCGGTACATTCTCCAGATCCGGAGCGCCGTGCTGGAGAAGACCTACGAGCAGGACTATTGGGAGACGCTGCTCCCGAGCCGGTTCTTTGGGGGCAATTTCATTGAGGATCCGGCCATGCCAGTGCTGGAGGTGACGCCGGACACGCCCGAAGGAGCGCTGCGGTTGCGGGTGACAGTGATGGATGGCGAGGGCCAGCTGCTGAAGAATCGCTCAGGCAATACGGTGCTTCCCGCTACCTCCGGTCCGGATGGGGTGGTTCGGTTTGATTTCGCGAATCTGGGTCTGTTTTTGAGCGCGCTGGAGGGAAAGAAGCTGCGGTTCCGTGTTCAGGCCTTGGACGGGGCGCTTGGGGATGGCACCTACACCCTCACGCTCACCGTGCGGACGCCGAATCCGCATCCGTACGAGGTCACGGAGACGCGATGGATCTTCCCCGGTGGCGATCCGATTCCCCAAGAGCTTGGCACCATGGCCTCGTTTCCTTCGGGCACGAACATCATCGACATCTCGCAGAATCAGTCCGGCGAGGGCTTCGGGCTCGGATTGTTCACCAGCCAGGCGGTCGGGGTGCATGTCTTCCGGTTCTGGACACCGGCCAGCGGACCGTTCCGGGTGTGGACGGAGGGTCTCGGGGCGAATGCGGCGAACACCACGCTTCGTCTTTACCGGGCCCGGTATGTCGTGAACGACGAGGCCGAGCGCACGTCGTGGTGGGAAACCATCGATTTCCTGGAGACCCTGGACAACGTGGGGCCGAACCTGGATTGGTACGCCGCGGATCGCTCGGTCATCGATGCCCAGGTGCTGATTCAGGACGCGGATTTTCCGGCGTACAAGAAGCCCACTGATCTCCTGGGGCAATCCACGACGAGCAACAACCCGGAGCCGGTGGAGCAGTTTCTGGACACGCCGTTTCTGCCGAAGGACCGCCAGTTCAGTGACGATCAGCATGTCTACTTCGTGGTGGTGAAGAACGAGCAGGGATCGACCGGAGCCTACCGGCTGCGGGTGGAGACCGAACCCCTGCCAGAGCTCGTTGATGAACCCGTGGCGCTACCGCAGCGGCCCACGGCGACCGGGCTAAGGTCGGTGCTCAGCCTCGAAGTGCCCGGAGTGGCTCAATACGAGAACCGGGTGGGCATCGTGCCGATCCAGATGCCGGAGTGGCATGCGGGCTATCTCGGTGTGGAAGGGGAGGCGGCTGGGGCGTGGCGATTCGGCGTGTACGACGCGGACGGCAATGCCCTGACCTCGCTGGGCACGGTGGATGGGGAACGGAGGTTCGAAGTTCCGCTGGGGGGGCGTCCGGTGTTTCTTCGCCTGCATGAAACCGGCCGGGTGACGGAGGCGAACGATCGCATCACGCTGCGTACGACCCTGCGGGAGGATGCCGGATTGCCGACGAATTTCGTTTCGCTGGGTTTGTCCGGGGTGGCCCACACCCTGCTGCCCACGAATCCGTGGGGGGAACTGGATGCCGGGGATTTCAACGGATCCACGCCGGTGGATTCCTCGGGGAGGGTGTTCCGGTTCCGGGCTCCGTCGGAACCGATCAAGGTTTCCGTGACACCGATCGCGGGTTCGGTGGTGAGTTTTCTCTGGGGTCTCTATGGCGACGGCCGATTAGTGGCCTGGGATCTGGCGGTGCCGGGACGACCTGAGAGTTACACCACGACCCTCGGTGCGGGACCGGGGGAGTCGAACAATTTGGGGCAGGGGCGCAACCTGCTGCTGGTGGTCCGGCATGCCTCCGGGAGTGTTCAGCCGGCGCAGTTTGGAATCACGATCCAGCGGGAAACCCAGTTCGAGTTCGGCACCTTCGAACCGCGGAACACCTCGGTGGCGCTTCCGGTCATTGCGGCGGAAAGCCGTGCGGTTCTGAGCCCGAGCGGGGAGAAGCTCTTGAACTTGGACGGAACCACCGCGAGGGCCTGGATGCCTGATCAATGGATGCGTTTCGCCGTCCCGGATGGCCCGGGGCAGGCGCCGATCCTGGACGGCTTGCCGACCAGCAGTGCGGCCTATCCGTTGCGCTACGATGTTTATGACGCGGCGGGTCGGGTGCGGGTGGCCACCGGGACCAAGACCTTCACGAACGTGGAGGCCGGCATCGCGCTTCCCGAACTTGAAGGCGGCAAAGCGTATCTCCTGCGTCTCGCGCCCCGAGATCAGCCGTTGGAAGAGAATCTTCCCCTGAAGCTGGAGTTCCGCCCCACCAAGATGGCGAAGTCGGGGGGTGAATTCATTCACAGCGTTCCGGCTTCCGCCGTCAATCAAGACTTCACTCCGAATTGGGTCTACCCGGATCCGTGGGGGGATTTTTCAGCCGAATCGTCCCTGGCAGGCCTCCGCTCGGTCTGGTGGCAACATTCCGTGCCCAATCCCGGACCAGTGACCTTGACCGCACTCGTGGAAGGATCCACGCAAGTGCGGATCTCGATCTACCGGGAGGATGACAGCGCCGAGAATAAGACGCCGACGCTGGTGGATTTTGCCAATGAATCCTCGGTGGAAGTCACCGCGGAGGGAAAGAAACTCACCCTGACCACCTTCCTGGGAAAGGGGCGGTATTACATCGAGGTGGCGCGCAGCAACACCAACGGGGGAACGGCGCGGATCGATTTCCGCGGACCCCAGTACGATCTCGAGCGACTGACCCCGGATCCCAACCAGGGTTGGACGTTGCGATCGCAAATGGGGCGTGCGGACGGAACCAAATTCTTCGAAGTCACCGCCCCGGTGGGCAGTTGGGGGCCGGCGACCTTTCTGGCCTACGATCTCGATCTTCTGGACGGGAGACCGTTCCTGCGACTCGACGGAACCGTGTCCCCGCCCGAGTGGAAAGCCATCGAGTTGGATCTGCGGGCGCGCATGAAGGTCTGGGCGGTGTCCGAGGGGAGCGGCCAGATCGGTCAGCCCGGGATGATTATGTCGGAGACGCTTCGGCGGGGTCCGGATTTCGCGGGGTTGGCACTCAAGGCGGACCTGACCACGCCCGGCGTGGCGAAGCCCTTTCAGCGTTACATCATCGGCATCCAGTCCGAGGGCCGGGTGGGGCTGGCTCCTGGCAACAATTCCGCCCGCAGCTTTTCCATCGGGGTGGAGGCTCAGTTCGAGGTGCCCCGGTCGGGGGTTCCCGATCTCACGGTCGAAACCCTCCGGCTCCTGCCCAACAACGGACAGACCCTGGTCGAAGTGTCGGTGCTGAACCGCGGCTATGCCGTTTCGCCGCGCAGCGAATCCACGTTCTCCTACCCGACGGCCCAGGCCGATCAGCCCATCCAGGCGGTGCTCGAGGAGAACCCCCTCGGCCCGCAGTCGCGCCGCGTCTGGCTGCTCGACTGGGTGGATCCGTCGTCGCCGAATGACATTACCCGGTATCTCGTGGATTCCGGGGAGGACATCGTCGAGGTCGACGAGACCAACAACCTGGAGCAGGAGACGCTCAAGACGGTGAATGCACACCGGCCGACCTTCCAGGTGGACCTGTTGGGCTTCGACGGGAATTCGGATCCGACGGTGTGGGGGCGCTATCTCGAGTCACGCGGGCGCAACAGCGTGAAAGTGATGGTCGACATCCGGCTCCGGGCGGCGGACGCGGATGATGCGGTGGACACGTTCAACGGCGACGGCGACATCTACCGGATCCGGTCGGATTCGCCGCTGTCCTTCACGACCGCCAACACCTTGCTGAAGGAGGAACGGACTTTTGAGCGGGTCGAAATCAGCGCGCTGGCGCCGACCGGACCGGACAGTCCGAATCTTTTCTCGGCCTACACGGTGGATCGCTTCGGATTGCGGAGCGAGACGGTGGTCCGGGTCATCCAGGTCGTTCCCTTCCCGAAGTGGATGGATGCCGGTGAGACCGAGGTGGAGTTCAATCCGGACACCGGGAAGTACGACGTGAAGTTCCGGGCCCGCCCGGTCGATTACGAGGCGACGCTGAGCAGCATGCTGCAGGCGAATGTGCCGCTGGTGGGGAGCCTGCAAAACCAGTTCTTCGTGGAGGCCCAGGCCGACCGGAGTTTCAGCCTCGATCCCAACGCGTCGATTCCGGTGGTGCTGCCGTCGGTGAGAGTCCAGGCCACGGTTCTGGGCCAGGACATCGTCAACAAGGTCTTCGTCGCGGGCCTGGTGGAGGATCATGTCAGTGTGACGGGGCGGATCGAGGTCCGGTCGGACACCCTGGAGGCCTCGGACTTCGAACTGACGACCCGCATCGATCAATATCCGGTGGATCAATGGGAAGGCCCTGAGATCCCGATTTTCGGTTTCGATGCCGGGGTGGCGTCGGCGGCGGTGCAGGCGCAGGTGCTGGTGGATCTCAAGTTCGATGCGGCGCTGACGTTCGCCTTCGACCTCACCCAGACCAACGCCCCGCTGCGGATCACCTCGCCGAGCTTCGTGGGTCTCGATCTCCGCGTGAACCTGCGGTTCGAGGGGGAGATCGAGTTGCTGGGCTTCCTGGACATTGCCTCCGTGGGAGGTGGCTTCTTCTTCACCCTGAAGCCGCGCTTCGGACTGGAGGACATCGCGACGTCGATCCCGCTGGAGGATTTCTTCGACCAATCGTGCCTCGGCCTGTCGGCGACGCTGGGAGGCGAACTCTCGGCGGATATCTTCGGCATCGAGGTGTTCTCGATCGAACTGGAGAGCGACGAGATTCAGCTGACCGATTGCGACGTGGCGACGTCGTCGCTGGCGGGCGTGGCGGAT
Source organism: uncultured Verrucomicrobiota bacterium (assembly GCA_964476125.1). Taxonomy (GTDB): domain Bacteria; phylum Verrucomicrobiota; class Verrucomicrobiia; order Limisphaerales; family CAIMTB01; genus CAIMTB01. Next base: position 8,270 of record CAYZAE010000077.1, read on the forward strand.
GCCGGCGCGGGGCTGTCGGGCCTTTCGCTGTTGTCGACGGTCAAGCCGCTGCCGAACGACTCCAAGATCCGGATGACCCAACGCGTGCTGGGAGGCGATGCCCTGCTCACCACGCCGGCGGTGCGTGCGAATCCCCAGTTGATCCTGGATCCTTCGACGGGCGCGCGGCTGGTGACCTATCTCGATGTTCCGACGCCGGGGGCGGCGCCGCGGTTGTACTACGCGGTCGACACAGGATCCGGATTCTCGGCGCCGGTGGCGTTGGAGGCATCCGAGTGGATCTCGCAGCCCATTCTGGCCGCCACGAATGACGGGAGCGGGTTGCGAGCCGTGGTGGTGTATCAGTCGGCCCCGAATCCGATTGCGACCACGACCCGGAACCAGCACCTGACCGGACTGGATCTGCGATACCGCTATTTTGACGGCACGGCGTGGAGCGAGGAGCTGACGCTCACGGACAATGCGGTCATCGACTGGCAGGCCAGCATGTCGTTCAACGCCGGGGGCGATGGAGCGCTGGTGTGGATCCAGAACTCGGCGGCAGCCCCGATCACTCCATTGGGTCGATTGACGGCCACTGATCGTGTCATGGCCTCGCGCTGGGACAAGGTCGCGCATCGCTGGGGGACGCCGGCCACCGTCAGCGGCAATGGGGTGTACAACCAGCCCGCCGTGGTGGTGACGCCGACCGGAGGAATCACCGTGGCGGCCATCCAACAGGTGGGCGGTGTGGATCGCATTGGCCTGGCTTCGCGCCAGACGAATGGCACCTGGGCGACGACCACCCTGCGGGACACGACCCTGCCCACCAACGGGCGATTCCGGAAGATTGCCCTCGCCGCCGAGTCCGACGGGCGAGTGACGGTGTTGATCGCCTTCGCCGAGGCGGCGACGGGTTCGACCCCGATTCGGACCTCCGTGCTTTCGCGAACGGGAACGTTCAGTGAACTCTCGGCGGAAGCGAAGGCCTTCCAGGTCGTTGCGCTCACCGGAGGCGTCTCCGGCCTGAAACTGGCCACCGGTCCCGGGGGCACCCTGGTCGCGGGCTGGCAGGAACGTCGCGGAGAGTTCAGCGATGTGGTGACCGTGCGACGTGCCGCGGATGGCACCTGGTCGAGACCGGCCCGGGCCACCCTGGGGGTGGGCGATGAGCGTTCGTTCTCCTTCCAGGTCGCGGCCGACGGCTCCGTACAGACGGTTTTTGAGCGGGGCGTGCATGCGTTCTCGGCGGTCGACGGAACGCCGTTGCCGGTTCTGGGGCCTGACCTGCGTGTCCCGGGTGGATCCCTGGGTCGGGTCGGGTCGAGTCTGGCGGTCGCCGGTCCGGAACTCTCGATGACCGGTCCGATGCTGCTGGGAGGCACCCCGGGCGATGCGAAGTCCGAGGGCCTGGCTGGAACCACGGTGGATGCGCTGGTGGAGGTTCGGAATTCGGGAGGGTCCACCGCCGAGGCGATGGTGGTGTTCTACCGCAGGACTGCGATTGGGCTGGGAGAACGGCTCGAGAAGCTGGGTGAGCGAAAAATCCGGCTGCTGCCGGGCGGAACGCTGAAGGTGGTCCAGCCGGTCGAGGTGCGGCTCGGTCTGAATCAATTCACGGCCGAGGTGACTCTGGCCTCGGGTCGGGATGCCTTCAGCAACGCCGACAACAAGGCGGAAGGAGAGATCACGGGCCGCATGGATCTGGCCATCGAAGCCATGGAGGTCGTGGATTCCGTGGCGGGGAACAAGCCGCAGACGGGTGTTCCGGTGGGGTTGCGGTACGAGGTGGTGAACCGGTCGGGCGTGGAGTTCCGGGGGTCGTTCCGGGTGACCGGTTTCTGGGTGGATCCCACCAAACCCGACGTGACCATTCCGGTGAATTCGGGCGTGCTGGAGATGGTTCTGGCGCCCTTCGACCGCAGGGCTCTGCCTGGGTTGTTCGAATTCAATACCGCCGGCCTTCGCTGGCTGGGGGCGGAGATCTCGGAGGTGTCGGTCACTGAGCTGTCCACCGCCAACAACCGGGCGCGCACGACCCTGGATCTTCGACCCGACCTGGCGCTTCGCGACGTGCCGATCGAGATCCGGGGGCAGCCTCCGCAGATTGTTCCGGCGATGGCCGTCCGCGTGAACGGCGATTCCGGGGTGGGCAATGCCGAGCTCCGGGTGGTGGTCTCCAACGTGGGTTCCGCGCCGGTGCGCGCCTTCACCCTCCGCATCCTGCATGCGGTGGATGACGGCCCGTTCACGGTGTTGAGCACCGAAACGGTGAATGTGCCGCTGAAGCCCGGGAATTACGAAATCCTGGCCCGCAAGGCGAATGCCCTGGCCGGGACGAACACCTACCGGGCCGAGGTGATCCTGCTGCCTGCGGATCTGCCCGTGGGCCTGCCCGAACCTGCGACCTTCGACAACGTGGCCATGACCTCGGTGGTGGTCCAGGGCCTTCCGGACCTGTCAGTGTCCGCGGTCACCTTTGTCACGCCCTCCGGCAATCCCCCGAACCTTCGCGTCGGTGGCGCGGCGACGGTGGATGTCACGGTTCGCAACACAGGCATTGCCGCAGCCAAGGGCGTGGTCGTTGAGATCTTCTCCCGCCGCCTCAGGCAGATCGGGGAAGGGGTTCTGCTCGGAACCGGAACCATCGCCTCGGTTGGCGCTCTCGGCTCCGCGACCCTCCGCGTGACACTCGACACCCGGCTGCTTCAGGAGGATGCGGACAGCATCCGGGTGGTCGTCGATCGGCAGCAGGCGATCCTGGAGAAATCCGATCTGAACAATGTCGGAGCCAGGGCGATCAACGTTGCTCCGCCGATTTTCCTGTCGAACGGAGCGGTCCTCAATGGGGGAGCCGGGCAGCTATCCCGGGTGCAATCGTTGACGGTGAGTTTCAACCGCGATTTCCGGGCGCCCACGGATGCCTCGATCCTGCGATTGGAAAACGTCACCACCGGTGCGGTGGTGGATCCGTCGGCCATGGTGCTCGTGGTCGATCCCGTGAAGCGAACCGTGACCTGGAGTTTCCCCGGCCTGCCCGGCGGGGTGCTGCCGGCCGGCGAATACGTGGCCCGTCTCGGCGTGGGGGCGATCTCCGACCGCAACTTCAACCTGCTCGGGCGCCAGGTCGTCGTCCGCTTCGCGGTGACGCCCGGGGATGTCACCGGCGACGGAATCACCAACGAACGCGATTACCTGTTCGTCTGGCGTGAACTTCGAAAGACGGAGGCCTCGCGCAGTCTCCAGGCGGACGTCGATGGCGATGGGAAGGTGACGACCGCAGACCTTGATCTTGTGCGTGGCAACTATGGAGGCCGGGCCTCCGGAAAGGGAGTGACTCCGTGAACCCATCCCATTCGAACCCTCGGTGCAGGGCGTCGTCCATCGCGTGCGGATTTTTGCTGGCGGGCGCCGCGTGGATGACGGCGTCGGCCCAGGAGAATTCTCCCGCACTCGTGCCCGTCCAGGCGACGCTTCGCTTGGATCGGGCCAGTCTGGGAGCCGGCGAAACCACCGTGATCCGCGCCTTTGCCCAGGTGGACGCGAGTCTACGTTCCACGGCCGACCGGATCTTTTCCTGGAACATCGACCTGTTGTCGTTGGATCCCGAGGTCGCCGTGCCCGATCCCGGGAGCCTGGTCCGGCCCGTGTCCGACAAGGATCCGGTCCTGGGTTCCGTCGGCGTCACGGATGGCCCGCATTTGCGTGGGATCCGCGACAGCTTCCTGGAATTGCCGGGCGCCGGTGTAGCGCAGGCGGTGGAGTTGTTCTCCGTGACCCTTCGCGCTCTCGCTCCCGGCAAGGCGAGCTTTCGTCTGCGGGCGCCGGTGGGGAGCGGGGGATTGGATCCGGACTTTCTGGTGCTGCCGATCGATGATCGCGATGCGTGGTCGGGCGCGGGCTATGGAGGGGCGGTGGTGACCTTGACGGTCAGCGGGACGGCCGGCGGAACTCCTCCCACGCTGCGCATCGGGCCGGGCCCCGACGGGGCGATTCGCATCGAGGCCTCGACCGTTGCCGGTAGCCGGGTGGCTGTGGAGGAATCCGACGGCCTGGAAGCGGCGGCCGCGTGGAGACGGGTGGCGGAATCAGCTGCCGGCGCCGCGACGGTAAGCTACGAAACCAAGCCCACGGCGCCGCGCCGGTTTTACCGGGCCGTGGTTCTTCCCTGACCGCATGGGCACGATGGGCAAGGTCCCGGGCCTTGCGTCGGATCGCATTCGTTGGCCGTGGTCCAACTCCAGGGTCTCCATCCTGGAACGAATCAGGTTCCCCACCGTTCTCCTGCTCACGTTGGTCGTGGGCCTAATGGGGGCGAGGAACAGCCGGGCTGAATCGGTGGTGCCTCCCTGGCCCGGACTTCCCGAGCGCGATGGCGCGGTGATGATTCCGGCCCAGGAATGGCCGCGTCGCCCGGGCACGCGCCAGATCCGGGTGCTGGTGCATTACCCCGGGGGCACCCGGGCCGGCATCGGGCCGAAGACCGGCATTTTCCTGACCCTCCACAACTGGGGCGGGACCGATTGCGTGGGCACGGCGGATCCCCGAAGCCTGGCGCAGGAGTTCGATGCGATCGCGGTCTGCGTGAACTATCTCCAGAGCGGACGCGAGGAAGGGATCGACGGACCCGAGGCCTACGATTTCGGTTGGTTCCAGGCACTCGACGCCCTTCGCGCCCTGGCCTGGGTCCGGCTGCAACTCCAGTCGGCGGGAATTCCTCACGCCCGGGGACGGATCTTTGCCACCGGCGGTTCGGGCGGAGGCAACGTCGCCCTGATGGCCAACAAGCTGGCGCCCCGCACGTTTGCCTGCGTCATCGATCTCTGTGGGATGAAGAAGCTCACCGACGACGTCGCCTTTGGTCTGCCGGGCGGATCCACGCTCCATGCGCGATGGAGTCGGGATCCGGCCAGCCCTGATTTTCTATCGATGGCAGCCCGGGAGATCCGGTTCGTGGGGCACCCCGGCCATCTCGCGGTGATGAAGCGGTTGGGGAACAGTGCGCGGATTATCAGTGTCCATGGGGTCGAGGATACCTCCTGCCTCTTCGAGGATGCGGTGGAACTGGAAGCCAACATGCGTGGAGCCGGCCTGGACTATCGGCTTGAGAAGATCACCGCGTCGCGTCTGGACGGCCGGGTGTTCACGGGGACGGGGCATGCGTTGGGGGATCGTACCTTGATTCCCGGGCGGGTGGCTGGGAACGGGTTGCGTGCCGGGGGGCCCGAGGCGTTCGAGCGGCCGGGGCCGACCGATTTCGAAATCCGCGATGAGATCCGCTATTCGGTGGAAGGCGGAGAGTACGTGATTTCGTACCGGAGCGGTTTTCCGATTGGCACGTTCCATCCGCGCTAGATCTGGCGGCGCACCCGCAGTGAGTGGGTGGTGGAACTCGTCGCGCTGCGACGAGTGGCGCCGCGTCCAGCGGCGCACGACAACGCCAAAGCGCACCCCCAAAAAAAAGGCGATCGCCCGCTGAACGCGGTCGGGGTTGGTGCAGCGCGACAACCGCCACCAACAACTTCGGGAGGCACGGGACGCCTTCGAAAGCCGCCCTCGCTCCGTGACGAGTTGTCGCCTTGGGGCTAAGCATGTCCGGGTCATGAGGCGTTCCCGGCACTTTGGAGGGTGGTTGGCGGTGGTGGGGTGGTTGGCGATGGGATTTGGGCAGGCGTCCGCCGCCATCGATCTGCTCGATCCGGGCAGCCCCCATCGCACCGAGACCTGGGTCCGCAGGGATGAGACTTCGGTTCCCCTGGTCGGGAACGTGGTTTCCGCAGGCCTCGAAGCGGACCTCGTCCAATTCAAGGCGGACCTGCGACAGGGGAACCTGCGTCGCATCGGGTTGCTCGGACCGATCCTTCTGCAGAACCACCCGAACGATCCGGAGTTGAACGGGTACGTCGCGGTTTTCCGTGCCGTGAATGGAGCCGCCGCTGAGGCTCGGAAATCCGCCCAAGCCGCCGAACGGACCGCCGGGGGACGCGGTCTTTCGCGGTGGGCGGAATCGGTGCTGCGCCGGCGTTCCGGGGATGCGTCGGGGGCGCTGGCTTCCGCACGCGAGGCCATCGAGATCGATCCCCGGCATCCCTGGGGATGGAATGTGCTTGGGCTGGCGCTGTGGGACGTCGGTGACCGGGTCGAGGCTCTCGTGGCCTTTCGGAAGACCTGGGAGCTTGAGGAAGGTTTCCTGCCCGGACGGCTGAATGCCGGGGGCCTGTCCCTGGAATCAGGAAATCATGCCGAGGCCCGGGTTTATTTTGGAAAGGCTGCGGCCCAACACCTGGAGTGCGTGGAGGCGCGTTACGGACTGGCGTTGGCGGGGGAAGGTCTCGGGGATTTGCCGGCGGCAATCCGGGAACTCGAAGCCGGACTCGGTCTTCGCCGGGACGATCCGATCCTGCTGCCCCGGCTCGTCGAACTGCAGATCCGCTCGGGAAACCTCGACGAGTCCCGAACCGGCGCGCTTCGCATGGAGAGCCTCGGCATTTCGGGGGCCGGCATCCGGCTGGCGGATGTCCTGTTGCGGTCGGGGAAGTACGCGGAGGCGGAGAAGCAGCTGGGCAAGGTTTCCGACCGTGAATCCGCCCGATTTTTTCTGGAGGGATTCCGCTGGCTCGCGCTGGGGCGCCTGACCGAGACGCAGGAATCCTTTGAACATAAGCTTCGCCTCGAGCCGGGACATGGGGGGACGCGTCTCGCCCTGGAAGTCCTCCGTCTCGCGCGCGGGGAACCGGGTTCGAAGGATTGGGAAACGATGGCGGAACGACCCGATGAAACGGGGCGTGCCTTTGCTTTTGTGCGCGCCTGCCGGGAGCTTTCGCTCACGAACTACGCTGCCGCCCACGGGCATTTCATGGCGGCGACGGAGTTCCTGCCCGGATTTGCCATGACGGGTGCGGATCGGGGGACGCTCGAAAAGGCTCTTCCGCCGGCCGTGGCGGGGGATCTGGCCCTGGGAGTTTTGTTGTATGCCAAGGGGATGTCCGAGGCGGCTCGGTCGGCGCTGGATCGGGTTCGCGCAGCGGACGGGGGCTGTTTCCTGGCCGAGTACTGGCTGGGGAGGGTGGCTCTCGGCGAGAAGGACTTTTCCCGGGCGGGTACGCACTTCGAGCGATGCCTCCAGGTGGTTCCGACCTTTCGCGCCGGATTGATTGCCGCCGCGGATGGGGCCTCCCGCCAGGGCCGGTTCGAAGTCGCGGCCGGTTATCTCCGCCGCGCTTTGGTCGTCGAGCAGAACTCGGCGCTGGCTCAACGGCTGGCGGAGGTGCTCGCAAAGACCCGCCCCGGAAACTCGTCGCGGTAGTGTCAGGACGTTGCGGCAGGGACTTCCTCGGAGTTTTCGCGGGCGGCGGGCGTGTCGAACGTCGCACCGCGGCTCCGGAGGGGGCGGGTGACCAGGACGATCAAGGTCAGGAGGAGGAGCAGGAGCGCCGGACGGATCTTCATGGCGGGGGTCTTCCTACAAAAGGCTGTCAGCGGCGGGTGGCCTGGAAATCGAGATACTCGGCCTCCACCAGCGTGGTTCCGTCCGTCGCCTGGTTGTGCCTGCGCAGCAGACTCTCGAGTTCGTGCCGCAACGCTTCCCGCGCCTCAATGTCGAGCGCGACCAAGGTGCGGAGGGTCGGTCCGTGGAACTGACCGAAGAAATCCACGACCAGGTGCGGCGGAAAGGGGAAGTGGATCCGGGCCGTCCGCGTCTCGCTATGAATCTCCTGGAGGTCGGGTCCCAGGTGGATCTGGAGATGCGCCGCGTCGCCCCAATCCGTCGAGAGTCGACGGTTCGCCGTGGCAGGGCTGTGCTTGAACAGGGCCCCAAGGTATTCACCGACCAGGCCCATCGGCGTCCAATGCGCGAGCGCGAGGCAGCCTCCGCTCCGGCAAACCCGCAGGAGTTCGAGCAGGGCCGACTCCGGCCGGGGGGCAAACATGATCCCGAAGCAGCTCGCCACGCAGTCGAAGGATGCCGCCGGAAAAGGAAGCAACTCCGCATCCGCTTCGAGAAATCCAATCGCCAGGTTTTCCCGCGCCGACTTCAGCCGGGCCTGCTGGATCAGGTTGGCGGCGAGATCCACGCCGGTCGACATCCACCCCGCCCGCGCCGCCGCCCTCGCCAGGTTTCCCGTTCCGCACGCCACATCCAGAAGGCGTCGACCGTGCCGTTGGGGAAGCCGGGCCGCGAACGCCGCGGCGGTCGGTTCGAGATAGGGCGCCACAATCCCGAAATCGCCCGATTCCCAAAGCGCCTTCGTGCGGGCACGCAGGGACTGCTCCGGGGACGCGGTGAAGAAGGTGGTGCTCACGGGAGTGGGGAGCTCGGAG
>CAYZAE010000077.1:16670-29273 GCA_964476125.1 uncultured Verrucomicrobiota bacterium
CGGAGTGCGGAGACGGGAGTGGGGAGCGCCGGATCAGGCGGTGGTTGTCGTCGGGGTGGGGTGGAGGCGGGCGGTGTGCTGGAGCACGATCCGGCGGCGGACGGCCTTGCGCACGGCGATGTCGGCGTCCCGCAAGGCGCGCAGGTATTCCAGCGTGGGTGGACGGCGCCACGGAGTCCGCACCGGGGTGTCGGTGCGAGTTGGGCGGTTCCGTTCGGCGGTTGGGAGGAGGGTCGGCCCGGGGTGGTCGAGGCCTGTCTGGGGGCTTGTCTCGCGGTTGAAGGTCGCCAATCTGATTCCGTAATTCATGGCCCCATGAGAACACCGGATCCTTCCGATCGCCTATGGAACGAAAGGACCAGCGGACTGCCCGACGGCCCGGTCGCGGCGGAGGCGGTGTTCCGTGAAATGCTCGAGCGAAACCGGCAGGTGGAGGAGGAGTTGCGCCGGCTGAATGCGACCCTCGAGCAGCGCATCGCCGAGCGGACCGCCGAGCTGAGCGCCAGCGAGGATCGCTGGCGGACCCTGGTGGAAAACGCACCCGAAGCCATCGTCGTTTTCGACGGGGAATCCGGGCGGTTCGAAGTGGTGAATGACAACGCGGTTCAACTGTACGGCCGCACCCGCGAGGAACTGCTGAGGCTGCGTCCCTGGGAGGTGAGTCCAACCTTCCAACTGGACGGCCGCCCCTCCGCCCTCGCCGCCCGGGACCGCATCCAGGAGGCCCTGGAGGGTGGGCGGCCGGTGTTCGACTGGCTGCATCTGCATTCGTCCGGTCGTGTGTTCACCAGCGAAGTGAGGTTGGTCCGGCTGACCTCGGGAGGGCGCCCCCAGGTGCGCGCAAGCATCATCGACACCACCGAGCGGCGTCGGCGCGAGCAGAGTCAGCGGGCCGTCTATGAAATCTCCGAAGCCGTGCACACCGCCGCCGATCTCTCGGCGCTTTATGCGCGCATTCACGGCATCGTCCGGGGACTCATGCCGGCCGAGAACTTCTTCATCGCCCTCTTCGATGCCGCCACGGCGATGATCACCTTCCCGTACTACGTGGACGAGCTGGCGACGGAGGTGCCCACGCCGCGTAAGATATCGACGGGATTGACCGGGCTTGTGCTGCGCACCGGCAAGGCGGTTCTCGCCGATCGCGCCTTCTCCGAGCGCACCCGCCGGGAGGGGAACCGGGTGGTGGTCGACGACGGGGAACCGGTCAGTTACATCGAGTCCGGGAGGCCGGCGGCCGTCTGGCTCGGCGTCCCGCTCACCATCAAGGGCGCTTCGATCGGGGTGATGGCGGTTCAGGATTACCGAAACGAGCAGGCCTACGGCGAGGAGGAGAAGCGCATTCTGGGCTACGTCGCGACCCAGACCGCGGTGGCCATCGAACGCAAGCGCTCCGAGGAATCCCTTTGGGAATGGGTCGAAAAACATCGGGCCCTGTTCGAGGCCTCGAGCCAGGGGGTCATGCTCCACGACGAACACCAGTTTCTTGAGGTCAACCCGGCCGCCGTTCGGATCCTCGGCCGTCGCGACGCGAGCGAGATCGTCGGTCTTCATCCGTCGGTGTTTGCCCCGAAATTCCAGCCCGACGGCCAGCTCTCGGAGTCGGTGGCCCGCCGGGCCATCGCGGAATGTTTGGAGAAGGGCAGCATTCATTTCGAGTGGACCTGCCTCCGGCCCGACGGCCAGACCGCGCCCATCGATGTCCTGCTCACCCGCGTTCAGTGGCGGGGCCGATGGCTGATGCAGGCCATGGTCGAGGACATCACGGAACGGAAACGGGCCGAGGAGGAACTTCACCGGGCCCTCGCCCGCGAAAAGGAACTGAGTCAGCTCAAGACCAGCTTTGTCTCCACCGTCTCCCACGAGTTCAGGACCCCGCTCGGCATCATTCTTTCCTCGTCCCAGATCCTGGCGGATTACTTCGATCGACTCGGCCCCGCCGAGCGCGCGGAACATCTGGATTCAATCGCCAAGAACACCCGTCAGATGGCCCATCTGATGGAGGAGGTCCTCGTGCTCAGTCGCGTCGAGTCCGGCAAGATGACCTTCGAACCGCCGCTCCTCGACCTCGCCGGTCTCTGCCACCGGCTGACGGAGGAGGTGCGGTCGACGACTTCGACAAACCGCGCCTCCGACATTCGGCTGGAGATCGCTCCCGGATGCGGCCAGGCGCACGCCGACGAGAACCTGCTCCGGCACATCGTCACCAACCTGATTTCGAATGCCGTGAAGTATTCCAACCCGGGGGATCCGGTGGACTTCGAAGTCCGTCGCTCCGGCGAGGGAGCGGTCTTTCTGATTCGGGACCGGGGAATCGGGATTCCCCAGGAGGATCGGGAATGGTTGTTTGGCGCGTTTCACCGCGGTCGGAATGTGGGGGACCGTCCGGGCAGCGGACTGGGGTTGACGATCGTGAAACGCTGCGTGGAGCTTCATGGCGGCCGCATCGCCGTGGAGAGCGAGGTGGGCCGCGGAACCGTGGTGTCCGTGTGGCTGCCTCTCTTTCCCTCCGGCGGCGCCAGGTTTTGCCCAGACGAAATCAGCCAGCCTGTGAATGCGTGATGAAGAAGATACTGGTCATCGAGGACGAACCGGAGATGCGGAGGAACCTGACCACGATTCTCCGGCTCGAGGGGTTTCAACCGGTGGCTGCCGAACATGGACGTCGCGGGGTTGAACTCGCGAGAACCGAGCGTCCGGATCTGATTCTCTGCGATGTCATGATGCCGGAACTCGACGGGCACGGCGTGCTGCGCGAGCTCCACGACGACCCCGACACCATGAATGTCCCTTTCGTCTTCCTTACCGCGAAGGGCGAGAAGGCGGATGTCCGCGGGGGCATGAATCTCGGGGCGGACGACTACCTGACCAAGCCCGTCGACAAGGCGGATCTGCTTCGCTGCATCCACACCCGACTGGCGCGCGCCGAGCAGTTGGCCCGTCGCGAGTACCGGCCGAACTTCGAATCGCACGAACCGCTGCTGTCACTCGGGTTGACCCCCCGCGTGGCGGAGGTGCTGCTCTGGGTGGCCCAGGGCAAGACCAACGCCGATATCGGCGCGATTCTGGGCATCAGCGAATCGACCGTGAAAAAGCATCTGATGGAGATCTTCGTGAAGCTCGGCGTCGAGACGCGCAGCGCCGCCGCGGGTCGCGCCCTCGAAACCCTCGGCGGCCGGGGCTAGGGCGAGATCATTCGGGATCCAGAATCTCCAACCGTAGCCCGTGGGGAACGAAACTTTCAAAATCCGTATCCCGGGTGACCCAGACACAGCCATTCTCAATGGCCACTGCGGCGTGCTGCGCGTCGGCCACGCGCTTGCCCACCGCGCCGGTTGACCGGATCAGGCCTCGAACCAAATCCCAATGCCTCGGCCCCGGCAAAATCCAACGGCAGGTGGGGACGCTGAGCAGATTATCCACCTCGGCAAGTGCCAGGGCCATCGGAGTGGGGCCGCCTGGGTACGAGGGTTGCGTGGCGATGCGGACCAGGGCGAGCGCTGTCAGGGAGGACAGCGCAAATGGCTCACGGCCGTTGGCAAGACTCTCGATCCAAGCGCGATAGAAACCGTGATGGCGCTGATCGCGGCGGTGCGCGTACAGCAGGATGTTGACGTCGGGACAGCGCATGAACGGGGGCGACGGCGTTGGCGTCAGGCCGTTTCCCGGTCGCGGAGCTGAGCTACCATTGCCGGGGTTAGATCCAAGTCAGGCCGGCCGTCATCCCCTTGAAAGGTCAACATTCGGAACGCCTGTCCCTGACTGCGGGGTGCCGTTTTGGACAACGATTGAATCAGGGCCTGATTCACGATCTGACTGAGCGTGACGCCTTGGCCATGGGCTTCGCGTCGTGCCTTCTCAAGGACTTCATCATCGATGGACACCGTCGTTCTCACTCAAGCAGGCTTCTTGATGCGCATCATGATGTCAAGGTGACGGCTGAGCATCCGATCCCCCTTATCGGACCGTCGGAAATCCTGATCGCACCACGAAGATCATTCAAACACCGCCGACAGCTGGGGATCCTCGTTCAACAGCCGCTCGGCTTCGGGCAGGCAGTCGCGTTCCGAGAGGATGGTGTGGAAGTTGTCCTTGATGCCCGGTGCCACCCGGATGGCTTCCAGCCATTCCCGCCGGGACAGGGGTTGTTCCTGGAAGGCCTCCCAGAACCGGGTGCGTTCAAACAAGGACCGGATCAGCTCCGTGCCCTGGCCTTGGAGCTGGCTGATGAGATAGGTCGCCACGCCCACCTGAAGCCCGTGCAGCCGCGGTTTCCGGCTGGAGGCATCCAGGGCGTGGGAGATGAGGTGCTCGCTGCCGCTCGCCGGACGCGACGACCCGCAAACCTCCATGGCCACCCCGTTCAGCATCAGGGCATTCGCCAGCAGCGCCTCGCCCTCGGCATCCCGCACCGGACGCGCGACAAACTGGAACACGGTTGCGTCGGAAAGCAGGGCTGCGAAGTCATCCACCGGCGTGCCGCGCGCATGGAACGCGAGCTTCCAATCCCGTACTGCGGTCACCTTGGACACCAGATCCCCGACACCCGACCACCAGAGCGGAATCGGGGCCGCGCCGGTGACCTCGGTGTCGACCACCACCCCGAAGGGCATCTGGCTGGGCAGGGAGCGGCGTTTGCCGGTGATGGTCAGGCTGGATTGGGGACTGCAAAAGCCGTCGTTGGACAACGACGTCGGCACCGAGATGTCCGGCAGCCGTGCGAGAAAGCCCACGTACTTGGCGATGTCCAGGGCCTTCCCTCCGCCCAGACCGATCACGGCCTGGGTTCGGCCCGGAAGGTTGGCAAAGATGGACTGGGCGAATTCCAGGCTCGCCTCGCGGACGGTCTCCTTTCCCACCACCTCGATGCCATTCGCCGCAAGCGAGGTCTCCAGTCGTTCGAGCAGGGTTCCAGGCAGATCCTGGCTGGCGAGGATTTGAACGCGTTTGAAGTCGTGTCGGGCCGCGTAGATCCCCAGCCGATCGAGCGCCCCGCGCTTGATCCGGACGAGGGTGGGAATGCAGATCTGACGTTGATGGATCATGGAGAAGGGAGTTGGAGCAGGGTGTCGGTCAGGCGAGCCCAATCGGTCAGGGGCAGGAATCCCTCCCCCTCGCGCCTCAGTGTTTCGGCGAGGTGACCCCGGGCAAATCGCAGCGACGCCGGCACAAGCCGGGCGGGCTCCGCGTCGGGGGGACCGTCGCCGGCGAAGGCGACCCGATCGAACCGACGTTGGGCGTCCCGGACCACCGCCACCTTGTCGATGCCGGTCCGGGGAGTGAAGAAAGGGGAATCCGTGGGGGGAATCATCTGGAGACTGCCTTCGGCGGTCAGTCGGCCCGGATTGGCATGCAGCACGTACGGCGTGGCAATGTCCCGCAGGAGATGGCGGATGTACCATTCGCAACCGGCCGAAGCGATGACCAGGGCCCAACCGGCCTGATGCAGACGTGCGAACGCCGAGGGGATGGCGGGATCGAGGCCCATGCCGTCCACGAACTCCCGGAGAGTGGCTTCGTCGGCGCGGATGCGCGCGAAGAACAGGTTCAGCGCGTCGAAGTGCGTGATCCGCCCGGCGATGTAATCCAGCCAGGGGTCCGGCTTCGTTTCGTCCCACCAACGGGCGCGTGCGAGCAGGTAGAAGTCCGTGCGTGTCATGGTTCCGTCGAAATCGGTGACCAGGACCGACCGGGTTGGGGGGGACGATACGGACATGAGTTCTGTTCCTTGAGCCTACGCGGGGCGCGCGCCTCCGACCTCGTTCGAGGTCCGAAGTGCCTCGGAGCCGTGCATGGGACATGGTGTCCACGCAATCCCATTCCGCAATCCGAACTTCAAACGCGCGCCGTGGAGTTGAGCCGGACTTTCGAAGCAGGCCGACGGTTCCTCCCTCCCTCTGTGCTCCCTGTGCTCTCTGTGGTGAACTTCCCGCCTGCGCGCTTCAACAGGATCTAGAGGAGGGACACGATCAGGAAAACCCCAGGGGAACACCATCTCGGATCCTGTTCATCCCGTTCATCCTGTCCAAATGTCCCCCATACTCCCTACCCCAGGTCGACAAGATGGTGATGCGACCATGGCAACGACCGCGAACCGATACATCCAATTGTCAACAATCTAGATGCGACCCCATTGGAACAGGCCGACGGTTCCTCCCTCCCTCTGTGCTCCCTGTGCCCTCTGTGGTGAACTTCCCTGCCCCCTCAGCGGAGCGTGTGTCGACTGGCCAAGGGCATCCCGGTTGGGGATGTTGAACGCCATGCATGGCGATCGGATGGTGCAGGGACTCAAGCCGCCGTATTACGCGGTCATCTTCACCAGTGTGCGGGGCGATGCCGACGATGCCGGGTACTCGGCCATGGCCGGCCGGATGGTGGATTTAGCGCGGGAACAACCCGGGTTTCTGGGGGTGGAATCGGTCCGCGATGCGTCGGGGTTGGGGATCACGGTCTCCTACTGGGCGACCGAGGCCGCGATCCTGCATTGGCGGCGGAACGCGGAACATCAGGAGGCTCAGCGGTTGGGGCGATCGCAATGGTACGAGCACTTCCAGCTCCGGGTCTGCCGCGTGGAACGGGAGTACGGAGGGGGCAGCCGGCACGACTGACGCGGCGCGGCAATGGGCTGGTGTCAGCCCAGGCCGGAAAGAGGAATCGGATTCGGCCGTCACTTCTCCCGGGCCGTTTGACCGACCGCGATCACCGCGTCGAAGGCGGCCTTGGGACGATTCTCACCATCGAAGAGCAGCGGCTTGCCGGCCGCCCGCCAGGAGACTCCGTCGTTGACCCCCCAGAAGGTCACCATCTTGACCGTGTCCCGATGTTTCACGAAGGCCCGGAAGATTCCGGCATAGGCTTCCGCGAGCTTACGTTCCGCCTCCTCCACCAGACCGCCCTGGGTTGTTGCCGCGTTGGCTCCGACATCGGCACCTGTCCCGCGCTGGCCTCCTTGCGCGCTGTTGACGTCGAGTTCGGTGATGTGAATGGGCAGGCCGAGTGTGGCCATTTCGGTCAGCGACTGGTCCATGGCCTCGAAGGTCGTCGCCACATTCACGTGCGCCTGCGAGCCGATGGCGTGGACGGGCACCTTCTGTTCCTGCAGGGAACGGATCAGCGAGAGGAGCCGACGGCGTTTTGCCGGGTTCTCCAGACCGTAGTCATTGTAGCGGAGCACGGCCTGGGGATCCGCCTCGTGGGCGAATTGGAATGCCTTGGCGACGAAGTCCGGTCCGATGATCTCGGACCACAACGAATTCCGGAGCACGTTCGTGCCATTACCGTCGGCGAGGGCTTCATTCACGACATCCCAAACCTTGACCCGGCCCTTGTAGCGGCCGACGACGGTGTGGATGTGTTCCCGCATGCGCTCAAGCAACTCGTCGCGGGAGGCGCGGGGGCCGTCATAACGACCGAACCTGGGGCCGAAGCCTCCGCGTCCACCGGGTCCCGGAGGGCGGTTGGTTGACGAGGCATTGGTGTTGGTGTTGGAACCCGAAGTGTCGGTCGCGAGGGCAGCCGGTGGGGGCGGGGTCGGAGCGGTGGATGCATTCGTCGCGTTGGGCGGGGGCGGATTCGTGCCGGCGAACACCCAGTTTGGCGTCTGGCTGTGCCAGACCAGCGTGTGTCCCACGAGTTTCATCCCGTGCTTTGTCCCGAATTCCACGAAGGCGTCGGCGGGGCCGAAATCGTAGCCCTGCGTTCCTTCCCGCGGGTGGATGAGCTGCCACTTCATGTCGTTCTCCGCGGTGATCTGATTGAACTGGGCTTTGACCAGCGCGATGTCCTTTTCGAGGAGTTCCGTGGAACGCCGGAACGCGGCCGTGCCGGTGACCTGGCTTCGGTTGACCGCGGTCCCGACAAGGAACTGGTCACGGAACGAGTCTTTCAGCGTGGGAATTTCGGCGGCCGCAATCGGCCATGCCAGGGAGAGCCACATCCCGGCAAACCGTTGGAACTGAAATGTCATCTGGGTTCGGAGCTTACGCATGGGCAGGGAATGGGTTGCCTGTACTTCCGACCAACCACGGTTTTTGGACAATGAAATTCCGGCCGCATTTCCCAGTCGCCGACCTTCGTGGTGGAATTCCGAATTCCGGCGGCCAGCCACTCGGGATCGTGGGCGAGCAGGTGGCAGCTGGCCAAAGGCTCCCGGGTTGGGGATGTTGGACCCCATGCAAGGCGATCGGATGGTGCTGGGGCTGAAGCCGCCTTATTGCGCGGTCATCTTCACCAGTTTCCGGGGTGATGCCGAGGATGCCGGGTACTCGGCCATGGCCGGCCGAATGGTGGAACTCGCCCGGGAACAACCCGGGTTTCTGGGAGTGGAATCGGTCCGGGATGCGTCAGGGCTGGGGATCACGGTCTCCTGCTGGTCAACTGAGGACGCGATCCTGCATTGGCGGCGGAACGCCGAACATCAGGAGGCGCAGCGGTTGGGGCGCTCGCAGTGGTACGAGCATTTCCAGCTCCGGGTTTGCCGGGTGGAACGGGAGTATGGAGGCGGCAGGTAGAACATCTTCGCGCGTCAGGAATCGCTGAAGCACCTGCGACTCGAAGGGGATCTGGTGTCGGCAATGAAGAACGTCGACGCCATCGTTCTGGCCGTCCGGCACGTGGCGTATCTGAAGCTCGAACCCGACCGGATCTTCAAGGCAGTGGGCCGGCCGTTCGCGATCATCGACTGCTTCTGCATGCTCAATGACGCTCAGATCCGTCGCTATCTCGAACTCGGTTGCGAGGTGAAGGGAATGGGGCGCGGGACGAGGGGAAGTTTTGGAAGCTCGGAGACCGGGGGGGGGAACCAGGGCCTTGGGGAGCGAAGGTTGCAACTGCGGAAGCTGCCGGGGCGAAGTGTTCTCTTTGTCTCATGAACCGGAGGGTGGCTCCTTGACGGAGATCAACCGGTTCAGGAATGCCCTTTGCTCCGGCAATTCCCTGGGGTTGGGGGCAGGTTTGTCGTGGTCAGTGCGACAGCGCGGGGTGCCGTGAATCCCGGCGACGCGGGCGGTGGGTAGGGCGGCCTTTGCGAGGACGCCGTGCGAAACGGCCAAGGAAAGGTGCCAAGGCAAAGGTCCTGCCAGGGGCGGCGCGCTTGGAGATTGCTCCCGATACCACCTTTCGGGATGCCCCGTGCGGGGTGCCGTGACCGGAAAATCACTTGGTGTGCCTTTCCACCGTGGCCTAGCGTGATCCGACCTTCGGTCAAATGTATCCCATTCCGCGGAATGAGCGGTGCGGTGCGGTGCGGATGGAGGGCGGTTGAAACACCGGGGGCGAAGATCTCACCGATGACCACGATGAACTCTCAAGGCACCTTCCAATCTGGACGATCCGAACGAAGCGCACGGTTGCTGGCTGACCTCCGCCGGCGGGGTGGGTTCACCCTGATTGAACTGCTGGTGGTGATCGCGATCATCGCGATCCTGGCCAGCATGCTTCTGCCCGCGCTGGCGAAGTCGAAGCAAAAGGCCCAGGGCATCCTCTGCATGAGCAACGGCAAGCAGCTGGCACTGGCGTGGCGCATGTATACCGATGACAACAACGAGAAAGTGCCGCCGTCCTACGGCCCGGGTCAGTGGATGAATGGCAATCTTGATGCCAACGGCGGGAACCGGAGCAACTGGGACATCGAGCAGGACATCAAGAAGGGCCTGCTCTGGAGTTACTCGGGCAACGCAGCGGGGATCTACAAGTGTCCCTCGGACAAAAGCATGGTGAAGGTCAGTGGCGTGAACATGCCCCGGGTTCGCAGCATCTCGATGAATGCGTGGTTCAACTCCACGGACGTGGAGAGCTTTGGCGCGGGTTTCCGGGTGTACAAGACCATGAACGACGTGGTGGATCCCGGCCCGTCGATGACCTGGATCTTCGTGGATGAACGCGAGGACAGCATCAATGACGGCGAATTCTGTGTGGGCATGGAGGGCTATGCGGACAGACCGACCTCCTGGAAGATCGTCGATTACCCGGCCAGTTACCACGGGAGCGCCTGCGGTTTCAGTTTCGCGGACGGCCATTCGGAGATCAAACGGTGGAAGGACGGGCGCACCATGCCGCCGTTGCGCAGCCGGACCTTTGACCTGCCGTTGAACGTGCCGTCGCCGAACAACATGGACGCGCTCTGGATGATGGAACGATCGACGCGGAAGGTGAAAGGCTGAGGACGCCAAGGACGCGGCATTGTCAGGGTGACGCGGGCGTGGTCGAGTAGCGCCATGAACCACGCGACTGGAATGACGTCCCCGGCTTCGGGCGTCACCAACCGGAGGGAATTCCTGCAGACGGGCGGTCGCATCACCGCGTCGGTGGCCCTGGCGGGGATGGCCTTGCCGCATGTTCATGCGGCCGGGGATGACACCGTGCGATTGGCGTTGATCGGCAGCGGCGGGCGCGGCAGCGGCGCGGTGGCCAACGCGATGGAGGTTTCGGGCGGCCCCATCCAGTTGGTGGCGATGGCGGACCTTTACGAGAACCGCCTGACCGCCTCCCACAAGTCCCTGACCACGGCGCTCGGGTCGCGGGTCGATGTGCCGAAGGACAGGCAGTTCGTGGGCTTCGACGCGTTCAAGAAAGCCATCGACTGCCTCCGTCCGGGCGGCGGCGACGTGGCGATGCTCACGGGGTACGCGGGGTTTCGTCCGGGCCAGCTCGAGTACGCGGTGGAACGTGGCGTGCATGTCTTCATGGAGAAATCCTTCGCCACGGATCCTCCGGGAGTTCGGCGCATCATCCAGGCGGGCGAGTTGGCGGAACGCAAGGGGTTGAAGATCGCGGCGGGCCTGATGTGCCGCCATTCGAGAAACCGCCAGGAACTCATTCGCCGCATTCGGGACGGGGAACTCGGCGACATTCTCTCCATCCGCGCCTATCGCATGGAAGCGAGCGGGCCGCTGGGACGGCGTCCGGCGACCACGCCCGAACTCGAATGGCAGCTGCGGAATTTCACGAAGTTCCTCTGGGTTTCGGGCGGGTTGTGGGCGGAGATGGATATTCACCAGATCGACGAACTCTGTTGGATCAAGGATTCCCTGCCGGTCACCGCGCATGGCGTGGGCGGGCGGATCGCGGACAGTGCCGATTGCAGCCAGAACTTGGATTCCTTCTCGGCGGAGTGGACGTACGGGGACGGCACCAAGGCCTATGACGTGGTCCGGTACATTCCGAAGTGCCACGACGAATTCGCCACGTACATCCACGGCACCAAGCGCGCGGCGCAGTTCTCGGGCAACATCCATGCGGCGACGGTGCGGACCTACAAGGACCAGCGGATGACCCGCGACAACATTGCGTGGGAAGCGCCGAAGGAGGAGCTGACGGCGTGGCAGGCGCAGTGGAACGATTTCCTGGACGCCATCCGGAACAACAAACCGATGAACCAGGCCAAGCGGGCGGCGCAATCGAACCTGGCGGCCATCATGGGGCGCGCGGCCATTCACATGGGCCGGATCATCACCTGGGACGAGGCGATGGCGTCGGAGTTCAGGTTCTGTCCCGAGATTGACCATCTCACGCCCGACAGCCCGGCCCCGGTGCGGGAGGATGCGCGCGGACGTTACCCGGTGCCGGTGCCTGGCCAATGGGTGGAGATTTGAGCTGGGGGAGGCGGGAGTGGGGAGGCGGGAGTGGGGAGAGGGGAGATCGGAGATGGGGGCTCATCTCCGAGTTTTCGGAACGGACTATGGGATCGGGCGGGCCGAGCGGCGGTCCTTTGGAGTGCTGCGACACGTCGCAGCTTTCGATTCGCCGTCCGAGCCTTCCCCGACGTCGGAGCGCCCACCAACGTCAGTTCTCCAGCCCTCGGTGAATCCAAAGCGGCGACATGTCTCCGCAGTCCGTGCCGTCCAGTCTGTCTTCCCTTCCCAAGGGGGGCTGCCGCGCCGACAAGCCGGAGATGCGCCCGGGGGAAGGCGTTTGGCCAACGGGCGGTTGCGGCGGGGGGCGGGCGTGCGGATGCTGTGGGGGTGACTCCGACATCCGGTTCCCCAGGCTTGGTGCGTTGGCATGGTGATGGGTGGCCCCGAATCTGGCCGGTGATGCGTGGGTTCCTTGGGTTTTGCCTGCTCCTGGGGGTGACCGTTCCGGCCGTCGCGGGATTGGAGGCGGTGCGACTGCGGACCGAGTATCTCGAAAATCCCGCGGGCCTCGACACCGTGACCCCGCGTTTGAGCTGGCAGGTTATCTCGGACGAACGCGGCCAGCGGCAGACCGCCTATCGGGTGGTGGTGGCGAGCGATGCAGTGAAGGCGAAGCGGGGCCAATGGGATCTCTGGGATTCGGGCCCGGTGACGAGCGAGGAGACGGTGAATGTTCCGTATGCCGGCAAACCCCTGCCTTCCGGGGCCGTGGCACATTGGCGCGTCCAGGTCTGGGATCGGTCGGGCAAGGTGTCGGGGTGGAGCGACACAGCGCGGTGGACCATGGGCGTGCTGCGGGAGGAGGACTGGAAAGCGACCTGGATTTCGGTGCGGGATGACCGTCCTCTGCACGCGGACCGCGAACACCTTGAGCTCCCGCCCGCCCGTCACTTCCGCAAGACCTTCACGGCGGGCCGATCCGTGGCGCGGGCCACGCTGCATGCGTCCGCCCTGGGTTTGTTCGAATGCT
>CAYZAE010000078.1:0-27961 GCA_964476125.1 uncultured Verrucomicrobiota bacterium
TGCGACTCATCGATCAGGAGAAGATCTCGGTCAGTACCACGACACTGTTCCCGTCGAGGGCCTCGATGACGCTTCTGTGCGATCTGCTTCGCGAGGATGACTTCTTCGAGTTGACCGAGAAGCTCAACGACTGGGATCCGGAGATCGGCCCGATGAAGGGGTTCTCGTGGCCGCTACTCGTTCAGGCGGCCAAGCTAGCCACCGTCAAGAACGGAAGGCTTTCGTTGACCCAAGTCGGTCGAAGCTCGCTCGAGGAGCCCCCGGAGGAAGTTCTCCGCGACATCTGGGACGCCTGGCTCACCAACAAGATCATCGATGAATTCAGCCGCATCGACACCATCAAAGGTCAAAAGGGTAAGGGACGGACAGGGTTCACCCCGCCCCCGGAGCGACGACTGGCGATCCGAAACGCGCTGGCCGAGTGTCCCGTTGGACGGTGGGTCGAGACGGCCGAGTTCTCACGCTACATGCAGGCAGCGGGATTTGGGTTTGCCGTGACCCGTAACGCCTGGAATCTGTATCTCTGCGATCCAAAATACGGCAGTCTTGGATACGATGGCCACGGGGGGTGGAACATCCTGCAGGAACGCTATCTGCTCTGCCTCCTGTTCGAATACGCCGCGCCGCTTGGGATGATTGATATCGCCTATGAGCATCCCTCGGGTGCCAGAAGGGATTACACCAGCCTATGGGGCACCGATGATCTCATTTTTCTCAGCCGATATAATGTCCTGAAGTACTTCCGTCTCACACTCCTGGGCGCGTTCATTCTGGGCCGTATCGAAAGGTACGAGCCACCTCCAGCCAAGCCGAGCGTGTCGCTGTCGGTTCTGCCGAAGCGGCAGATCCGTGTGGATCAAGGGGAGTTCTCGCCCGACGAACTCCTTTTGATCGAGAGCTTCGCAGACCGTGAAGCCGACCGACTCTTGTCACTCAGTGAGCGTAAGGCTATTGAGGCGGTCGAAAAAGGCGCCCGGGTCGGCGAATTCCGCACCTTTCTGAGCGCCCGTGACCCACAGCCATTGCCCGAGATTGTCGAGTCCTTCCTGAACTCCGTCGAACAACGCGGCGCAGCTTGCGTCTACAAGGGCAGTTGCCTGTTGGTCGAATGCGTCTCACCAGAGATCGCCGAAGCCATCGCCCGCGACCCCCGGGCCGGCACGCTCTGTCAGCGCACCGGTGATCGAGGCCTTGTTATTCCCGTGGAGAAGGAAGAATCGTTTCACGCAGCCATCAACGGCCTCGGTTACGGGATGCCTCGTGTTTGAATAGTTCGCTCGCCGCGACAGCAACAGTCTCGACACCCTGGGGTCGGTGGCGGACTCGGCGCGTGGCTCGATCGCGCTCCAAGGCACGGATCTCCGGACTTTGAAAAACACGCAGTTTTGGCACTCCCTCGTTCCACTCGAGGAATGATTCCAAGGTCAAAATCTCCATCCCGCCATCTAAGGATCAGCGGACCATCCTCCACGGCGACAGCGAATCGTCGCGTGGATGCGGGCACAAGCAAGAGGGGTCACCATAAACTTCTTGGGGAAAGCCGTTTGAGGCTAGGGTCGGTTTTCATCCTTCGCCTGCGATACACCTCAAACCGAACCCATTCCGCATCATCGCGTTGTAAGACGTCGATGGCCGAGAAATCTCCGTCAACCGAGCCGTGGGCGAGCAGTGCCGAGGAGTGCCGGAGCAGTGAATGAGTTGTTGGAGGCGAGGGTCGGAATCGAACCGACGGATGGGGCTTTTGCAGAGCCCTGCCTTACCACTTGGCTACCCCGCCTTCAATCGAAGGGCACGCATTGTTCCGGTCCAACTCCCTCCAGCGCAAGGCGAACTTTTTGGCATCGGACTCTTTCTCCCTCCCTCCGCCCTCCGCACCCGGTGCATCCCAAATTTGTGGGTGGCGGAACTCGTCGCGCTGCGGCGAGTAGCGCCGCGTCCAGCGGCGCCTGGAGATCGAGGGAAGAATGAACCCTGTGGGAACGCCGGCGTCTCGCTGGCTGGCTGGTGCAAGTCGACGGGATGCCAGCGCACTCGGACGAACAGGCCGGCGAGACGCCGGCGCTCCCAGGGGTTGTCGCAGCGCGACAACCGCTACCAACCACTTCGGGATGCACGGCGCCACACCCACCCCGCCCCACCACATGCTGGAATCCCGCGGAAAAGCGAACAAGCTCACCGCCCAGCGCCATGAGCACCCGCCCGGTCAGCATCGACTGTTTCGGCTCACGGATGGACTGAAATTTTTCACCCAATGCATCCCAACACCCGCCTTCCTTCCATGCGCCATGCATTCTCCCTCCTCGCTGCCATGGGCCTGCTGGCCGTCACCTCCGGCTGCTCCAGCCACCGGCCGGGATCCCCTGCCCCGGTCGCTGGTTTCGCCCCGGGAACCCGCATCCTGTTCCAGGGCGATTCGATCACGGACGGCAACCGCGGCCGAAACGCGGATCCCAATCACATTCTCGGCCACGGCTACCAATTCATCATCGCCGCGCGGTACGGCGCGGACTTCGCGGAACGCAATCTGGCGTTCCTGAACCGGGGCATCAGCGGCAACAAGGTGTCCGATCTCGCCCGACGCTGGACTCCCGACACCCTCGAACTGCGACCCGACCTGCTCAGCATTCTCGTCGGGGTCAATGACCTGGGTGCGGGCGTGTCGGCGGCGGATTACGAACAGCAGTACGACCGGCTCCTCGCCGAAACCATGGCGGCCCTGCCCAACGTCCGTCTCGTGCTGTGCGAGCCTTTCGGCCTGCCCGTCGGTCGTAAGCAGGACGTCTGGCCCACGTACCAACCCCAGTTGCTGGAACGTCAGCAGATCGTCGGGCGGCTCGCGGCCAGGTACCACGCCCCGCTGGTTCGGTTCCAACGGGCCTTTGAGGACGCGCTTCAACGCGCCCCGGCGGAATACTGGATCTGGGACGGCGTGCACCCGACCTATGCCGGCCACCAGTTGATGGCGGAGGAATGGATCCGGACCGTGGAATCGGCGCGGGAACCGAAACGGTGATCGGACGCCCGCGAGGCGCCTTCCCCGTCCTGCTCGCGGCGGACGAGACCGGACCGCGAGCCGACTGGCGACCGGTCACCCTGGATGCCGCGGATCTGGGGAAAGGCATCACGGGCGGCCCCGCGACGCTCCGGTTCCGGATCGGCGACGCGACCCTGCTTCCGTTTCACGAAGCCCGCGGGCGTTACTCGGCCTACCTGAACGTGACGTGGAAGTGAATGGGGCGGGTTCGTCCCGCTCTGAACGCAGGCTGGGCGCCTCGGCTTCCAAACCCGCCCACCGCTGCGGCGCGCTCGGAGATCGCGCCCTACCGCCCCCTCGGAGAGGTCGCCCTACCGACTTCCGGCGGCCGGGGGGGAATTGTCGTTTCACGGGTCCGGTCCGGAGGCTAGGTTCGGCGCATGACCACCGCAGCTTCCCGTTCGCGCACCTCCCTGAACCGACGCGGATTTCTCTCACGCTCGGCGACCGCCGGGGTTGGACTGCTCATTCTGGGCAGCCGCAGACAAGCCCTGGCCTATGATGCCAACAGCAAACTGAACATCGCGGGCATTGGCGTCGGCGGTCAGGGCCGGGGCAGCCTCGATGCCTTCCACCGCATGGGCAACAACCTGGTCGCGCTGGTCGATGTCGATGCCGCGCGCGCGGGCGACATCTACCAGAAGCATCCCGGGGCAAAGCGCTTCCAGGACTTCCGCCAGATGTTCGACCGGATGGAGAAGGAGATCGATGCGGTGCTGGTGGCGACCCCGGACCACACCCACGCCGTGGCCGCAGTGGCCGCGATGAAGCTGGGTAAACACGTCTACTGCGAGAAGCCCCTGACCCGGACCGTGCACGAAGCCCGGGTGATGCGCGAAACAGCCGACCGCCAGAAGGTGGTGACGCAGATGGGCAACCAGGGTTCGGCGGAAACCCGGCTCCGTCGCGCGGTCGAACTGGTGTGGGGCGGCGTCATCGGGGAAGTCCGCGAAGCCCACGTCTGGTTCGACGGTGGGAACGGGCCGATGAAGCGTCCGACGGAGACGCCGCCGGTTCCGCAGGGACTCGACTGGGACCTCTGGCTGGGACCGGCCGAGCAACGTCCGTACAGCACGGCGTACGTGCCTGCGACCTGGCGTGCCTGGCGCGCATTCGGCAGCGGCATCATCGGTGATTTCGCCTGTCACACGGCCAACATCATGTTCCGGGCCCTGCACCTGGAGCGCCTCTGGCAGAAGTCGCAGAATCCCGGCGCGGACAAGGTGGTTATCCGCCTCCAGGCCTGGCCGTCCGAAGTGGACCTGGAAGGTTATCCGAGCTCGGCGAAGGTGGTGATGGATCTGCCTGCGCGTGGATCCCTGCCGCCGGTGAAGCTGACCTGGTATGCGAAGGAGAAGCCCTCGGAGGACCTGATGCTTGGACACAAACGGGGCGGATGGGGCGATCTGTTGGTGGGTTCGAAGGGATCGATCTACTCCGACAATCCGTGGAACGCCCATTATGTCCTCCTGCCCGAGAGCCGCTTCGAGGATTTCAAGGGTGGCCCGCCGGAATCTTTGCCGCGGGTGCAGAGCCATCAGTGGGAATGGATCCAGGCCTGCAAGGGCAACGGAAAGACCTTCTCGAGCTTTGATATCGGCGGGCCGCTCACGGAACTCGCCCAACTCGCCAACCTCGCCACGCTGGTGGAAGGACCCATCGAGTACGACACCCTGAGTGGAAAGATCCTGAATTCGCAGCCGGCCAGCCAGCTGCTGCATCGCGAATACCGCAAGGGCTGGACGCTCTGATTGCTCCCGGCTCCCGTGGTGGGAGCAAGGAACCCGGGACCGGCGGAACATGAGTTCCGCCGGCGCCTTAACCGAGCGGGATTCGGCGGTCGGAAATCCAGGGGTGCAGGTGCTCGAGGGGTCTGTCGGTCGTTTCGCCCCGCGTTACGGGATCGGGTCCGACCCATTCGGTCCGACGTCCTTCGATCTCCATCCGGCCCTGATCGAAATCCAGGGTCACGATGGACCAGAGCGGGTCCCGGTAGGCCGCGACGTGCGTGAGGTAGCGGTGCTTCCGATGGGCTTCGGCCGGGTAGGTTTCGCGGCGTGCGGCGGGATTGTTCAGCCACCAGTAGGCGGCGCTGTTGATCTGGCAGTAACGGATTCCGTTCACCACCCGGAGGTAGTCCATGTGCAGATGGCCGCAGAAAACGCCGAGCACGGTTCCCGGCCGGTTGGCTTCCGCGCGTTCCACCACGGCCCGAACCGCCGCGCTGTTCTCGAGATAGTCCGGGTGATCGGCATCAAACGGCTGGTGGATGAACAGCAGCAGGGGACGGTCCGCGCGGTTCAATTCGCGTTCCAGCCAGGCCAGCTGCTGCGCTCCCATGAACCGCTTGTAACCGCTCCGTTTGCCCCCCGGCTCGTTGCCATCCAGGACCACGCCGCGCACCGGTCCCGCCTCGAAGGTGTAATGCATGCCCGGCATGCCGCAGTAGGCCACGGTCTGTTCCCGCGTGTAACCGTCGTCCATGTCGTGGTTGCCGAGCACGTGGTACGCCGGGCCGCGATATTCGTTCCAAGCTTCGAGATAGCGGCGGTTGGAGGGGGCCGGCCAGCAGAAGTCGCCGAGTTGAATGATGAACTCGACCTCCGCGGATTGCATGGCTGAGACGAAGGCGCGCACGCGATCCAGTCCGTCGGGCAGCATGTCCGGGTGGATGTCCGAGATCATGCCGAAGCGAAGGCGCCCCTGGGGGCGGCCCTGGGCGAAGGCCGAACCGGACTGGAGAACAGGCAATGCCGTGGGAACCAGGGCCAGGCGCTGAAGGAAGCCGCGCCGCGTGACCTCTGCGGAGTGCCGTTCGGAGACGTTCTCAGAGCTCATGAGGTGCGGGAAGCGTGACAGGTGGCGATCGTGCGGTCCATGGGACAGGTGCAGGGACCGGATCCCCACGCCGACGCTCGCCGCGGGAGGGCCAGGCACCTAGGCTGGGCATGCGGGACGATGAGTGGGCTGCCCCCGCCGGCACGCAAGAGCCGGGCCCACCCCTCTCGAGCGAGGGCTGGAGCAGGCGGGGGGTGGTTTGCCTCTTTCGACCAATCACGATGAAGGAACTGCTGAATCATCGCGCCCACCTGGGCAGCCTGCGGTTGCTGGGAACCTGGCTTCTGCTGGTCACGCCCGTCGCGATGCTCGCGGGCTCCGCCAGTGCCCTGTTCCTGTGGGCCCTGGATCGGGTCACAGGCCTGCGGTTCGAACATCCCTGGCTGCTGTTCCTGCTGCCGCTGGCCGGACCGGTGATTGTCGGACTCTACCAGGCCTGGGGCGGAACCGCGGAGCGCGGGACGAATCTGGTGTTGGACGAGATCCACGAACCCGGGGGCGGTGTTCCCCTGCGCATGGCGCCACTGGTTCTGCTCACCACCCTGCTGACCCATCTCTTCGGCGGTTCGGCGGGACGCGAGGGTACGGCCATCCAGATGGGAGGCGGTCTGGCGGGTGGGTTCATCGACGTTTTCCGCATTGCGGAGAAGCACCGGCGAACGCTTTTGCTGGCGGGAGTGGCTGCGGGCTTTGGGTCCGTCTTTGGCACCCCGCTGGCCGGGGCGGTCTTTGCCATGGAAGTCCTGGCCATAGGCCGGATGCGTTATGAATCCCTGGTGCCCTGTCTGTTGGCCGGGCTCATTGGGGACCTGACCTGTTCGGCGTGGGGGATCCATCACACGGCCTACTCCATCGCGATGGTGCCGCCGTCCGCCCGATTCGGGTTCGGCCATCTCGACCTCCTCCTGCTCGCCAAGGTGGTGCCGGCGGGAGTGGCGTTCGGTCTGGTGGCGCTGCTCTTCGCTGATCTCACCCACGTGCTGCAAGGCGGGTTCAAGAGGTGGATCCGCCAGCCGTGGTTTCGGCCGGTGATTGGCGGTGTCCTGGTCATTGGTTTCACAATGGTCCTGGGCACGCGCTCGTACCTCGGTCTCGGCGTCAGCAGCCCGAACCCGGGCGAGGTCACGATCCTGAGTTGTTTTCAGCCGGACGGGGCGACCGCCTGGAGCTGGTTGTGGAAACTCCTGTTCACGGCCATCACGCTGGGATCGGGGTTCAAGGGAGGCGAAGTGACGCCGCTGTTCTTCATCGGCGCCGCGCTGGGCCACACCGCAGGCATCCTGGTGGGCGCCCCGATCGAACTCTTTGCCGGACTTGGTTTCGTGGCCGTGTTCGCGGGGGCGAGCAACACGCCGCTGGCCTGCACGCTGATGGGGATTGAACTGTTCGGAGCCGCACACGCCCCCTACCTCGCCGTGGCCTGCTTCGTGGCCTACCTCTTCAGCGGACACTCCGGCATCTATGGTTCGCAGCGCGTGGCGATCCCGAAGGTTCTCGAACATGAAGTTCCCTCCGAGATCACCCTCACGGAGCTGCGCCGTCGGCGCGAGGATGCCGCGAAGCGGAAGTGATGGGGCCGATCGTGGAGGGACGAATTCGTTCCCCGGAGACGATCGGCCACGGACTTGAGCCCCGGCGCCTCCGGCTTCAGCATCCCAGGACCGTGACTCCCCGGTTCCTCGGCGTCGCCTGCCTTCTGGCCGCGCACCTCCTCGGTGCCTCCGCGCAGTCGACCGCCGGCCTCAACGACAAGACCTTCGTCGCGTGGGGGACTTCCTTCGGAGGAAGCCCACGAATCAGGACTTCCGGGAGGCGCAGACGAACCGCGTGTGGGAACCCGCGCGGCAATCAACGAACCGGGCCGGGCCCGCTCGTGGCGAACCCGGCCCGGGATGGATCGAATCGGGAGAATCAGACGCCGCGGGTGACGGACTTCGACCGGCGGATGAGAGTCAGACCCGCGAAGGAACCCGCGAGGATTCCCGCGGTGGACATGGCATCCGGGGTCGCGTGATGGTCTCCAAGATCCTTGAAAATCACCTGGAACCGCTTGTTGTCGCTCGGAAGAGCGGTGCCGAGCGTGGCCAGTGACGGGGAGTTATCCACCAAGTCCGAGGTAACCCACAAGGTGGCAACACCCGGCCCGGAGGAGCTCATGTAAACGTCGTTACGATACGTGGTGAAAGGGGTGAAAATGGTTTCTGCCTAACGACCGTAGAATCCGTCGGAAATCCCGGTCGGCAGAGGAATCCCAACGTTGTGCCAGGAGTCAGGAACCGTGGTCACGAAGGTCCCGGACCCCGTGCCATCGCTCCAGGACCAGTCGAGATGCCGATTGTCGCGCTCGGTGAGCGTCAGCGTCGGCAGGACAGCGACGGCGAAAGCCGGCACCGAGGGGAACAACGCGAGAACAGATACTGCTGTCGTGAGCAATACATTTTTCATTGGTTGAATGCGTACAAACTTTGACTAGGCGGCGAAACGCTAAACTTATCGCACCCTAAGTCAAACCACATTGCCTCTTTTATTAGCTAACATTGCTTATGCAGCATTTACGTAAGTTATTTCCCCTACCCCAATCCCATTTCCCAAAGCATCTCCCACCGCCTCCCCTCGGCGGGTCCCTGACGGTTCGCCACCTCGGTAAAGCGAGCACTTCCCCTTTCAGCGCGTCGACCCGCCCGCTCCCGGACCTCCACGCAAGCAGCAAACCAAGGACGACAGCAACGGAGGCGGCCCCCCAGGCGAAGGGAAACCGCTGCACGAGAACCACGGAATCGAGCGTGCCGTCCAACGTCCCAAAACAAACGGACCGCGCGATTGCCGCGCGGTCCGTCCATCACTGACTGTTGAACCAGGAACCGGGTTTCCGGATCACTTTTCCGGGGGCATCGCCTGCACCCGCAGACCCTCCAGCTTCGCTCCGGACGAGGTGCGCAACCGCAGGCAGAATTCCCAGGGTCCACTGTCCTGCACGACCTTCAGCAGCAGGGCGTTCCATCCCTGGCGAAGGGAGACGATGGATTTGAATTCCCCGGGAACGGCTGCGCCACCGCGGTCCGCCTGGGCCACAGGTTCGCCATTGCACCAGAGCTTGTGACCGTCATCCGTCCCGAACTCGACCCGCGCCGGCTGGGCGAGGTCGGAGTGAACCCACGTCCGGGCATATCCCACGCACCGGGCGTCCCCGGTCTTGGTGGCGAGGAGATCCATCATCCACGGCCGGGCTGCCTGGGTTCCCGCCGCCAGCGGACGCCAGGTCACGCTGCCTTCGCCCTTCTCCGGCGGGAATTCCCGGGCAAACAACGAACCACTTTCCCCGGAAGCGAGCTTGTAGGCCCCGGCAAACTGCCAGGCGATGAGGTAATCCTCGAACTTGTCGGTGCGCTGGAGAAGCTGGCCGGCGCGATCCCGGGTGGCGGGGTCCGAGGCGTCCTTCTGCAACCGCGTGGCGAGCGCCCGGGCTTCGGCGGGGGCTGATCCGGCAAGGGCACCGGCGATGCCAAGCAGGGCGGATTCCGCCTCCTTTTTGACCCCCTCGTCGGCCAGCAACGGTTCGACCAGCTTCACGGCGGCCAGGTCGGGAACGGATCCCAGACCCGACAGGACCAGTTTCCGGTCCTCCACGCGGCGGGCGAGGGCGAGAAGTTCCCCGTAGGTTTTCGCGGTCTGGACCGGAGGCTGGTCGCCGAGACCCAGCAACCGCACGGCGCCGCGGAGCGCCAGGGTGCGCTGGGTTTCATCGGCCGGTGAACGGATGACTTCGACCAGCGCGGGAACGGCGGAGGATTCCGGCCAGTCGGCCAGAACACGGAACGCCGCTTCACGCACCGTGGCGTCCGCGTGCGTCAGCGAACCGCGGGCAGCGGCCAGCGCCTTCGGGGTGCCGACCGTTCCGAGCACCCGGAGCAACGCGCAACGGGCCGCCGGCGAGCTGGCGTCGAAACGGGAGAGAAGCGCCTCGGCGGCCCCGGCGCGGTCGGTCAGCCGGGTGCATGCCGCGTCCAGGGCGCCTTCGATGTCGGCCTGGTCGTCCTCGGATTTCGCCTTGGCGAGCAGGTCGGTCAGTGTTCCCAGGTCGCTGACGGAAACCGTCTCTCCGAGGGCTTTGATTCCGGCGCTCCGCAGGTCGGCCTCGCTGTCGGAGGCGGCCTTGAACAATTCCGGGACGGCGGCGGCGACGTGGCGCTGGCCGGCGAGTTCGACCAGGACCTGGCGGGTCGCGCCTGTCGATTGCGGCAGACGCTTCACCAGTTCGTTGTCGAGTTCCTTGCCGGGCAACCGGCCAAGGGCGGTTTTGGCGGCCTTGGACACTTCGGCGTCGGCATCGATGGAGGCCTCAAGGAGCGCGGGCAGCGATGCCGGATTGGCCTGACGTTCGAGCACCCCGATGGCGACGAGACGAAGCGATTTTGAGCCCTGCTTGATGGCGCCGAGCACGGCCGGTTGCACGGCAGCGTCGGAACGGTCGGTCAGGGCCAGCAGCAGGCGCCCCTGCCGTTCGGCGGGGGTGCGGTTCAACTCGGCGGCCAAAGCCTCGGTGATGGCCTGGCCGGGAAGTTCGCGGATGGTCCGCAGGCCGATGTCGAAGGTATCGCGATCCGGGGAGCGCAGGGTTTCCAGGAGCAACGGCAATCCCGCGGCCTGGCGTGCGAGAATGGCGCCGCGGGTGGCTTCGAGAATGCGCTGGGGCGGGAGATCAGAACGGCGGACGGCATCGTAGAGCCGGGCGGCGCCTTCGGCGTCCCCGCTTGCGACGGATCGTTCCGCTGACACCACGAGCCCTTCAGCCACGGCCGAGCGAACCACGACCGGTCCGGAGCCGAGCGCGGCTTCGAGGGCGCTGACGGCGGCGGACCCTCCGATGCGGCCGAGGGCGATGGCGGCGGCGGCGGCCACTTCGGCATTGGCGTCCTTGAGCCGGCCGGCCAGCGGTTCGACGGCCTTGGTGTCGCCGCGGACGCCGATGGAATTGATGACGCCCACCAGCAGATTGCCGTAGAGCCGTCCCATGGCTTCGCGCAGGGCGTCGTCGGCGGCCTGCCCGGGAATCACCTCAAGCGGGATGCGGGCCCAGGAGGCGAGCCGTTCATCGCCCAGGAGCGGGGCGAGTGCGGCGACGGATTCGGGGCCGGCGAAGACGGCGAGCCGTTTGCAGGCCAGGGCTTTTTCCTCGGCGGGCGCGTTGGATTGCAGCACGGCGAGGGACTGACGGGCCTGTTCCGCGGAGGAGCGCGGGGCGTCGGCGGCCTGCAGCGGTGAGGCGAGAGCCAGGCCGACGAGGAGGGCGGCGAGGAGGGAGGGTCCCTGGCCGGAAGAATTTCGGTTCATGCGTTTCCTTGGATGAGGGTTGGTGGGTGGGTGGGCCCGGGTTACATCCTCCAGGGTTCGCGAAGCGCTTCGGAGCGGAGCCGATTCGCCTCCTCGTCACCGATGAACTCGTGTTTCTTGGGGTCAAACTTGACCGGCCGGTTGAGGAACAGCGCGATGTTGGCGGCGTGGCAGGTGATATGAGACCAGCAGGCGACGTCGGCATTCGCCCGGGTGAGCCCGCGGCTGCGGACGCAGGACAGGAAATCGCGCACGTGGAAGTTGGCGGGATACCCGCCGATCTTGGGCCGGGTCTTGTCCATGAGCGACTCGGGCTGGACCATGACGTCGCCGTTGTCGGCGGTCTCGACCCAGCCGGCGTCCCCTTCATAGCGCACCGGGCAGGAACCCAGGGGCAGCCAGCCGTCGTTGCGCAGGACGAGTTTGACGCCATTGGCGTAGCGCGCGTGCAACTGACCGCCCTCCGGCCAGTACTCCACCGCGGCGGTGTCGTCGGACTGGTTCGCCCACTGGCAGAGATCGACGCAATGGGAACCCCATTCGAGACAGCCGCCGCCGACCATGCCCCCGCCCTTCTCGAAGCCGCCGCCGTTGTTGAGCAAGCTGCGGTTGAATGGCCGCCAGGCCGCGGGCCCGAGGTACAGATCCCAATCGGCGTCGTCCTTGTCCGGTTCGGTCTCAGGTTTGGGCCAGCCACTGCTGGCGGTGCCCAGTCCCCCGGGGTGGGCATGGAGCGTGTGGATCTTGCCCAGCTTGCCCTGGTGGCAGAGTTCGGCGGCGAAGGCGAAGTTCGGCAGGCTCCGGCGCTGGGTTCCCGCCTGGAACACGCGGCCCGTGCGACGGATGACCTGGGCCAGCGCCAGGCTGTCCGCGATGGTCTTGGTGCACGGCTTTTCGCAATAGATGTCCTTGCCCGCCCGCGCCGCGAGAGCGGAGGCCGCGGCGTGCCAGTTCGGCCCCGTGGCGATCAGCACGGCATCGATGTCGGGCCTGGCGAGGAACTCCCGCAGGTCCCGGTACATTTCGCAGTCCTTATTCCCGTACAGCGTGTCGGCCATCTTCTTCACCGACTGACGCCGGGCGGCCTTCACGTCGCAAATGGCGGCGAACTGCACTCCGGGTTCATGCACGAAGGCTTCCAGGACGTGGGAACCGCGTCCGCCGATGCCGATCGCGCCGAGAACAATTCGTTCGCTCGGGGCCACCGCGCCGTCGCGGCCCAGGGCGCTGGCGGGAATGAATTGCGGGAGGGCGATGGCGCCGCCCGCCATGGCGCCGAGTCGGCCGAGGAAGGATCGGCGGGTGGAACGAGCCGGATTGCGTTTTGCGGTCTTCATGAGATTCGGGAACTGCGTTGTTCGAGTCCTGGGGATTGAAATCGGGTGGAGCGAAAGAATCGGGGATGCGGTCGGTCGGGGAAAATCAGAGGGTTTTGTCACCTCCTGAAGACGATGGGGCCGGGATGTTTCGTGGCGACGGGTGACCCATGACGTTCTCCATTCGCCGAGGGGAGGAGATTTGGCAATCGCAAAGGGGTCGTGTGCATGGGACGCGGGTCCGGCTACTCGTCGTCGTCCTTCGGCCGAGGCAGGGTGGCGACGTACTTTTTCCAGAGCTCGAATTCGACGAACAGCTCGAAGAATTCGCGGGGCCGGAGTTCGTAATAGCCCACGCTGAGGTGGCCGCGGTTCGTCTTTTCGTCGAGCGCCGCGTGCAATGCGGCGGCGGCAATCACGATGGGCGGGTACGGCGCGTCGGGCAGCCGGTCCAACCACCCCACGTTGCGGAGCTGCCGCAGATACCAGGGCAGCGGCCAGTAGGCGCTGTCCGGGGCGACCACCCGGACCTCGGTGAACGCCCCCTGCGGACCGGTCGCGGCAATGGCCTTCACCCGGTCGGCGAGTTCGAGAACATTCGGCGTGGTTTGGGAATGCGCGTACGGATTGCCGCGGTGATTGACCAGGTCGTGACTTGCCCGCCATCCCTGCCAGCCCAGATGCAAGGCGCCGACGGCCAGCAGCACTCCAACGACCCACCCCCCGGGCCCCTTCCCCGCCCAGCGCAGGACGGCCACGGTCCCCAGACCCGCGAGCAGGATCAGGGGGAGGAGAAAATTGAGCAGGCACCAGGGCGTCTTGTACGAGAGCAGGGTGTACACCCCCGTGATGGCCAGCGTGTAAATCACCAGGAACCTGCCGAAACCCCTTGAGGCCGTCCCCAGCCCACGCCCTGTCGCCACCGCCACCCCACCCGCGAGCGCCAGCAGGGCGATCATTCCCTCGGACCAGAACGGTCCGCGAACCGGGGCATGCCAGAACAACCGCCCCAAGTAGTAGTGCCAGGGCTGAACATGGGGGGACTCGCCCCCCGCACGGCGCAGCCAGGGCAGGTAGGTGAGCACCGAATCCAGGGGGCCCCGGGGGTTTGCGAAAAAGGACGTGAACAGAAGAACCGACACGATCAGGGCGGTGCCGAGCGCGAGGGCCAGATGCCGGGAGTTCCACCGGGCTCCGGGCAGTCCTGGTTCCTCAGTGCCGGTGCCGGTGCCGGTGCCGGAAACGCGTCTCCGGGATCCAAGAACCGCCCCGAAGCCCCCGAGCCCCAGGGCCGCCAGGGTGAGGACGAACGTCTCCTTGGTGGCGTGCATCAGGCCGAGCCCCGCCCCGGCCGCCATGGCCCATCCCGGTCCGGGTGAACGCAGATAGCGCCAGACGCCCCCCAGCAGAAGGGTGGTGAAAGCCGCCAGAAGCATCTCGTGGATGAAGTAGCGACTGTAGAAAACCATGGCTGGCGAAAGCGCCGCCAACAGGGCCGCTGCCAGGGCCGCGCCTTTCCCGAGCGCATCGTGCAGCAGGGCGAGGAGCAGGATCAGGAGGACGCCGGCGACCACCGTCACCTGGCGGAGCGTGCGTTCCGAGAGAAGATCGAAGTTCTTGGCGGAGCCGAAGCGGAGGAAGGGCAAGGCGGCATAATGCAGCGCCGGGCCATGGTATTCGTCCGGATCGTAGCGGTACTCGCCCCGTTCCCAGAGCCCCTGGAGAAGGATGGCATTGACCGCCTCGTCGTTGTGCATCGGCCGCAGGTCGAGCCGGGGCAGGCGGAGGGCCAGCGCAATGCCGGCCACGACCAGGAACAGCAGGATCGCGAGCCGTCGGTTCATGGAGGCGGCCCGCGGAATCCGGGGTTCGAATCACTTCGCCGGAAAGCCGTACACCTCGATCTCCTCGTAGGCGTTGAGTGCGCTGAGGCTGCTTCCCGCGCTGTAGCAGCGGATATAGCGGGACACGACCCCCTTGGCATCGAAGGTGCGGCCATGATGGGTTTCAAAGTACTCCTTGTCCGTGCCGATCCCGAGACCGACCGAGTTGTCGACGTCGTTGTTGTAGATCGTCCGGACGTTCTGGGTGAAATCCGGGTCGTCGGCGACGAGCACGATCACGTCGCGGAAGGCCTGAAGCCACCGGTGATCGTGCCAGATGACGATGGCATGGATCGTGGCGGGCTCGCCGAGATCCAGCTGGACCCATTGCTTGCCCTTGCGCATTTCGATGACCTGATCGTCCTCGGGTTCCTTCCGGCCGTCGGTGACCTGGGACAGGCTGCCGGTAAAGGGCTTCACGCTGCTGGTGACCTTCTTTCCAGCCGCCACGTTGACCACCCCCTTGGGTGCCATGAACGGGGGCCGGGGTTTGTCGGAGGGCGGCTCGACGTTGGGGCCGGTGGGCAGGTCGCTCGGCGTTCCCTTGAGCGTCGGCGCGGGCGGCTTGACCGGCAGCGGCGCGAGTTCCTCCGCGGCCGCGGCGGGGGCGGTGGGAGCGAGGAGAAGTGCGTTCGCGAGCACCAGGACGGCGCCCAGCGCGGTGGCGTTGACGAACCGGAACGGATTCAACCGGGGCTGTTTCATGCAGGCGCTCCTAGGGTGGGGTGGAGAAGTGAAAAATCAAAAGGGGTTTGGGGCGGAGAAAACACTCGTCAGGCCGGCGCTTCCGCTCCGCTCCGCCCCGCCCTGCTCCGCGCCGGCTCTGGACGAAAAGGGGCACAGCGGGAGGGGCGGATTCGAAGCGGGCCCGGAAGGTCACGCCTTCCAGCCATCCCGGACGGGGCGCTGCACCCAGGCATTGAGTTCGGGGAGGTTGGTCACCTTCATGCCCGGGCCGTCCCACTCGACCTTGCGCCCCTTCCCCGCCTTCATTGCCAGGTTGCCCAGAATGGCGAATTCGGTCAGCCGGGTGCCGTATTCGAACGGGACCGCGGTCTCGCTCCTGCCTGCGCGCACGGCGTCGAGGAAGTCGGCGAAAATGTTGCGTGGACGAGGCAGGGACAGCGGGGCGGCCGGGGTTTCGGTCATCTTGGCGTAGGGCACGATGTGCATTCGTTCGCCGTAGGTGCCGGTGAAGATGACGCCTTTTTCGCCCACGTAGAGTGTGCCGCTGTCGCCGGAGTCGAGGCCCTCATCGGGATATTTGGCGCGCAGCTCGAGCAGGAGGGCGGGCAGGTTGCGGTCATCCCCCTTCACCGCCCGCAGGTTGCCCTGGGGCTTGCCGGTGGTGGTTTCGTTCAGGCCTTCGTACCAGTAAACCTTGAGCGCCGGCATGTCGCCGCGCGCCGGGATGTCCCAGCGGACGCGGCTGCCGGTCGGATACCGTTCCTCGCTGCCGCCGCGCAACTGCTCCGCCTCGATGCTCGACGGATGCTCGCACTTGAGGGCCCAAAACACGCCGTCCAGCACGTGGCAGCCCATGTTCCCGATGGAGCCGTTGCCGAAATCGTACCAGCCGTGCCACTCGTGCGGATGCAGGTCGTCGTGGAAATCTCGGTACGGCGCCGGCCCGATCCATTCGTCCCAGTGCAGTCCGGTGGGCGTGGGCAGCTTGGGCGGACGCGGTCCTTCGCCGCCATTGGCGCGATTGGTCCAGCTGTGGGTTTCGGTGACCTTGCCGATGACGCCGCCCCAGATGTATTCGCACAACCGCCGGTAACCCTCCTCGCAGTGGCCCTGGTTTCCCATCTGCGTCGCCACCTTCGTCTTCGCCGCCATGGCCCGCATCGCGCGGGCTTCGCCGATGTCGTGACAGACGGGTTTCTCGCAATAGACGCTTTTCCCCAGCTGCATGGCGATCATCGCCGGGAGCGCATGGTGATGGTTCGGCGAGGCGATGAACACGGCATCGATGTCCTTGCCCACCTTGTCGAACATCCGCCGGTAATCCGTGAAAACCTGCAGCTTCTCGCCCTCCCCGCCGTTCGCCTGAAGCCACTTGCGAACCGTGGTGTGACGCGCGTCGTCGACATCCACCGCCGCCACCAGGTGCTCGGCCTTGGCCGCGGGAAGATGCGCCGACAATCCGCGACCGCCGCAACCGATCTGGACGAAGCGGACTTTGTCGCCCGCGTTCGCGGCCCTGAGGATGTTAAAGGGGGCCGTGGATAGCGCGCTGGCGGCCAGCGCCGAAGCCTTCACGAAGGAACGACGGGAAAGAGAAGGGTTCATCGGTTGCGACAGGGATTGAACGGCTCCGTGGTAGGCCACCGGCGGGGCGGGGGCGAGTACAAACAATCGCCTCCCATTCCAGTCCGCGCACCCACACGAGTTGTTGGTAGGATTTGCGCAGCGCTACCCAGGGCGGAACGACCTTCCTGTTCCAATGGGGTCGCATCTAAATTGTTGACAATTGGGAGAGAGCCTCGCACGGCGGAAAGGCTCGACCGCTCAATACCCGACCAAGGCCAACGCGCGTTCCCGGACGAGGCTCACCACCCGGCTGCCGGCAATCACCCGACCGATGGTACCAGAGTTCGCATCGTCCAGGGCGCCGATCAGTTCGATCTCCGTTTTGGCCCAGTGCTCCCAGCGCGCCTGGGCTTCCACGAGCTTCTCCTTTTGCTTCTCATCCAACCGCCGCCGGAGGCTGGCATAGACCCGCTCCATCTCCCGTCGCCAGAGTTGATGCTCCTTCGAGAGCGCCTCCACCATTTCCAGCGTCGAACCTTCCCGCCCCGGCCGTCCCGCCAGGTACTCGTCGAGCGGATGCGTCTTCCATCCGGACACCACCGGAAGCGCCCGGCCGGTCTGCACATCCACCAACACGGCACCGGTGGCGCTGGAATAGGCGAGGGCGAGAGGCCTGCCCGGCTTCCAGGAATCCACGATCTCCCAGGGAATTTCCGTGAAGCGCACCTCGAGCTTCGATCCGTCCCGCAGCCAGATCATGCCCGGGTCATGGTTCTCCGCATAAACGACCGGCCGCGAGATCAGCCATTTGGGCGCCGGATCCGCACCGCGGCCGGCCAATCCCGCGAGGAGCAGCCAGGCGCCCAGAATCCCGAAAAACACACGGTTCATGGGGTCCCGGGAAGCCTCTCCCATTCCTGCCAGCGTTCCATGCCCTGGTAGACGGGAACGGAATCCGCCGAAGCCGTCTCGGCGCCGAGCAGCCTAAAGCGTGCCCCAAGCAACTCGGCGGCCGTGGCATCCGTCAGCGGAAAGGGCGGCGGTTCGGGCTCCTGACCGTAGAGAAAGAGGCCAACCAAACGTCCGCCAGGCTCGAGCAGGCTGGCGATCCGCGCCGCGTAATCGGGCCAACGCGCCACGGGCAGGGAGCAAAGAAAACCCCGCTCGTAAACCAGGCCGAACCGTTCCGTACCGAAGTCGTGCTTGAAAAAGTTTCCCTGCACCACCCGGCTTCCCAGAGGTCCGAGCACCTCGCGGGCATAGGCGACGGCAGGCCCGGAAAAATCAATGGCCGTCACATCATGCCCGGCATCGTGAAACGCCCGGACTTCGTATCCCGAACCGCAGCCCGGGATGAGCACACGCATCGGGGGCAGGTCCGCTTTCTCCAGAAACTTCAGGAGATTCGGAGGAACATGGCCGAGATCCCAGGGGATGCGGCCGCCCTCCCAGCGTTTGACCCAGAACTGGGTCCTTGAACTGTCCGAGTCCGGAGCCGGCGGAATAGGTTCCATGGCAAAACGACTTCAGGGCCGCCCAAATGCAACCTCGGCTCCCAACGTCGGCCGCGCCAGGCGACCGGCGCGAAGGAGCAGCATCCTGATCACACGTTCGGTTGCGGCGTGTAGCGAAGATAGGGTTTCACCTTGCGCGAACCCTTGGGGAACAGCGCGGGGATCTCCTCGTCCTTCACCGCCAGCGTGACGATGCAGTCCTGGCCGTTCTGCCAGTCAGCCGGAGTGGCCACCTTGTGTTTGGCGGACAGCTGCAACGAGTCGATCGTGCGCAGGATCTCGGCGAAGTTCCGGCCGCACGACATGGGATAGGTGAGCGTGAGTTTGACCTTCTTGTCGGGGCCGATGATGAACACCGACCGGACCGTGGCCTTGTCATCCATGTTCGGATGAATCATGCCGTAAAGCGCGGCGATGCTGCGGTCGGGATCAGCGATGATCGGGTAGTTCACCGTCGTGCCCTGGGTCTCGTTGATGTCGGAAACCCAGCCCCGGTGGGAATCGATGGGATCCACGGAAATCGCCGCGCACTTTACACCGCGCCGGGCGAACTCCGGTTGCAGCTTCGACACGGTGCCGAGTTCGGTGGTGCAAACCGGGGTGTAATCCGCGGGGTGCGAGAAGAGCACGCCCCAGCTGGCGCCGAGCCATTCGTGGAAGCGGATTTTGCCTTCGGTGGTGTCGGCCGTGAAATCCGGGGCCTGATCGCCTAGACGCAGAGACATGGTGATTTCCTAAGGTTGGTACGTTGAACGGCGCAACCCTGCAACAGACCCGGTGCGAAATGCCAGAGCAACCCTGCCCCGGGACCTTAACAAATTCTTGATGCGCCCTGGCCGCCTCTTGATTGGCGGGAATTCAGCCAGGACCGCCATCGTTCGGCATGAACCGAGGCGTTCGGCGGCTGCGGACCGGGAAGGAGTCCGCTGGATTCTCACCGAACCCGGCGTTGGCTACCGGCTCGTGGAGCGAAACTGACCCGGGCTGCCTCCGCCCTCCTCACCTCCCGTCGACCGGTCTCAAACCGGCGCCCGAAGAATCCTTCCCCGCCCCGTCCCGGCATGCCGCCCAGTCCAGTCCGAACCGGGCGAGATACTTTCTCAGCCGATCGGCGTCGTTCGGCATCTTCCGCTTTTCACGGGTCGCCGCGTACAGCCGTCGTCCCGCCTCGGAAAGCGTGGCGGAGTCCCGGCACACACGAACCACAAAGGCCAGCTGCACACGGTCGAAGAGATCCAGGCTTTCCAACGACTCGGGGCCGAGCACCGACGCGAGCACCGCGTCATGATCGGGCTCGCTCGGGGGGGTGGTCGACCAGGCGTTGCGGAGTCGCTCGATCTCCGCGGAGAGAACCTCGTCCGTGATGCGGCCCCCGGGCGAGAGGGTGGCCATCCGGATCACGCTCGCGTTGAGGTCGCGAAAGTTGGCGGTCCACCGTGCGCCCGGAGACCTGGCGAACTCGAGGAACCGATCCCGGACCTCGCGGCTCAGGGTGGCCCGCAGCGAACTGCGGCGGGCGAACTGTCCGAGTTCGTAGTCCAAATTGGGTTCGATGTCCTCGGGACGTTCCGCGAGCCCGGGCAGCCGGAAGGTCCACAGGTTCATGCGCGCGAGCAGATCCTCCCGGAAGCGGCCTTCGCGCACCGCGGCGGCGAGGTCCCGGTTGGTCCCGGTGATGAGCTGGAAATTGCTGGTGACCTCGCGATCACTGCCCAGCGGAAGAAACCGTTTCTCCTCCAGAGCCCGCAGGAGCATGGCCTGTTCGTCCAGCCCCAGTTCCCCGACCTCATCCAGGAAGAGCACCCCACCATCGGCAGCCCGCAACAATCCGGGCCGATCTTTCATCGCCCCGGTAAAGGCCCCCTTGAGATGACCGAACAGCACCGACATCGCGGCGTCGCCACGGAGCGTGGCGCAGTTGACCTCCACAAACGCGCCCGCCACCTGGTGACGGCTTTGCTTGAGCTCGAAGATCCTTCGGGCCAGCTGCGATTTCCCGGCACCCGTCGGACCCATGAGCAGGATCGGGTCACGGGCGTGAATCGCCACGTGCTCGATCTGTTCGATCAACTGGTTGAACCGCGCGTTCCGGGTCTCGATCCCGGACTTGAGGAACGACACCGCATCCCGCGACTCCCGCTGGAACCGGGCGGCGATGCGGTCGTACTTCGAGAGATCGAGATCAATGATGCTGTACCTGCCCTCCGGCGCCTTCGTCCGGGGCGCCACCGGGGCCGTCTGCACCAGGCGCGCCGGGAAGTGGCGGGACTCGGTCAGCAGAAAAAGGCAGATCTGCTGCACGTGCGTTCCGGTCGTGATGTGGACCAGGTAATCCTCCGACTCCGGCTTGAACGGATAATTCCAGGCGAAGTCGTGGAGCACGCCATAGACCTCCTCGAAGTCCCATGGATTCTCCACCGCCTGAACCGTCAGCTTGACCTCCGTCCGCGGGGACACCCGGGCGATGTCTGCCGCCACGCAACGGGCGATGTGCTCGTGCGGCGCGAGGTAGATCAGCTCGAACCGGTCGATCGGCAGGTTGTCATGCCGGACCAGGGACACCGTCGGACGCCACTTGTTCCAGCGTTCCTGGTGGAACCCGGAATCCAGGACGCTGCCCAGCAACCCCAACACCACGGTCTTCCGTTCCTTCATGGCCTGCACGATTCAGTCCGACCTTACGAGCCCCCCCCGCCACCCGCGAGGGGATTTCCCCCGAACCGGCGTTCGCCCGCTTCATTGCAGCAATCCACGCAATTCCTCCTCCGACCGACGCAATCGCTCCGCCAGCAGACTGACCACGCCCCGGCTGAAGCTCGACGCCAGGTGGGGGGCTTCCGATTCGATCCGTTCGAACGTCCGGAGGGAGAGTCGGTGAAACCGGCAAGGCTGGTCGGCAATCACCGTCGCCGACCGGGGAGCGAGCGAATAGAAACCCATTTCCCCCAGAATCGCTCCTCCGCCATAGGTGCGACGTCTGAGGGTCCTCCCCCCGGGGAGCACCACCACCACCGAGGCGCGACCGGACTCGAGGAAGTAAAGCCCGTCGGAGGGTTCCCCTTCCCGAAAGAGCGGCTGTCCCTGCGCCACTTCGATCCCTTCGAAGTAGGCGCACATCGCGGCGGCCAGCGACGGATCCCGCAGGAGAGCCAGCAACTGGGAATCCAGGGTGGCCACCGGCACATCGAGTCCCGGGTCGCCGGCGAGGATCCGGTCCTCACACCACTCCATGCCCCGGTCGAGATCGGCGAATTGCCGCGGGCAGGCGGGGCCCTCCGCGAACAGGCCGCCCTGTTTCAGCTGCGATTGGATCGAAGGCTGAAGCTGGGTGAAGAGGAGCGTCAGTCCCGATTTCGCCGCCAGTTGTCGGAGCTTCAGGAAGCTCATCACGGCCGAGGAATCCAGTCCGGTCACCAGCCGGAAATCGAAGACGGCATAGGCGAGTGGTACCGGACCGGGCGAGGCGAGCCGGCGGCGGATGACTTCCAGCAGGTCGTTGGCGGTTCCGAAGAAGACGAATCCCTGAAGAACAAGGATGGCGATGGTATCGCCTTCCTGTTCGAGCCGCTGCTGCTGGGGTCCCGTGCGATAGACGTTGCTGGGATGATGCCGTCCCGAAAGCAGATGTTTCACGCTCGAGGTGCGCCCATAGCTGAGGATGAAAAGCAGGCAGGAGATCAGAATGCCCGCGCCAACGCCCTGGAGAAAACCCAGGGTGGCGATCACCACCAGGATGACCACGATGAGGAAATAATCCGTCCGGGAAAACTGCCGACGGGCCTGGATCACCCAGCGAACCAGAAGGCTGGCGCCGATGTAGAGCAGCAGTCCGCCCAGGACCGGCTTGGGCACGTAGGCGAGGAACGACGACCCCAGGAAAAGTACCGTGCCGCACACGCCGCCGGCGATCACCCCGGCCATCCGGGAACGGGCCCCGGCCTGCTGGTTCAGCAGGCAGCGGTTGATCGAAAGATAACCCACCATCCCGCCGCAAAGACCGCTCACCAGGTTCGCAAACCCATCCGCCTTCAATTCCTGATCCAGATCGACACTGCGCGAGGTGGCCAGTTCCAGACCCGTCGAGTTCAGCAGGATCGAGAGCATCACGATCACCATCATCGCCAGCAGGGTCCCTCCCTGGTGGACCAGCACCGGCACGTCGACCAAATCGGGGGTGCGTGCATTCCAGGCCAGCCAGATGGCGTCCCGGGCGAATGGCTCGAAAAACCAACCCTGCAGATCCCCGCCCGGAGAGACCCGGCTCAGGACCGACGCAACGAGATTTCCCACCAGAATGCCACCCCCGAGCAATCCCGGCAGGGTCAGGAAGTGGCGGGACCGCGGAATCACGAGGAACAGGACAGCCGCCATCAGCACCCCGGCCATCCAGTGCGAAGCAGCCGCCCCGCTCAGAAGCGTCGGCAGGTCGGCCCACCCCAGCGGCACCCCGGTCATCACCTTGAAGGAACTCCGCGTGATCAACCAACCCGTCCCCGCCAGAAAGCCGCCGATCACCGGGTACGGAATGTACCGAGCCAATCGTCCCCACCGATACCTCCCCAGCAGGTAAAGGAAGAGGCCGGTCGCGACCGTGCTCAGAAGGATCG
Source organism: uncultured Verrucomicrobiota bacterium (assembly GCA_964476125.1). Taxonomy (GTDB): domain Bacteria; phylum Verrucomicrobiota; class Verrucomicrobiia; order Limisphaerales; family CAIMTB01; genus CAIMTB01. The sequence goes on from CAYZAE010000078.1 coordinate 22,777, forward strand.
CCGCCCAGATCGTGGGAAACACCGAGGCTTCCCGCCCCGCCGCATCAAGGGCCGTGGCGATCGACCCCGCCGCCAGGGCGATGAGAATCGCCGAGTTCGCCTCCGGCCCCGCCACCGTGAACGGAAAGGGACTACGCCACGCCACCAGCACGGCCGTCACCGTCGCCCCGACCAGCGCAATCCCCACGCCCTGCGGAAAATACGGTGTGAGTCGCCCCGAAAAAATCAGGGCCGCAAACGAGAGGCTGTAGACCAGATTGACCAGCCCCGAAGTGAGTCCCGCCAGCAGGTTGGACAGAAGGTTTCCCGACGCCGACTCGGATGCGTTCATGCGGGCTCCCGGCTCATCCCTTCGCCAGGTCACGCCCCAGGCCCGTGGCGCGAGAGTTCATCGGCAGTGCACAACGCGTTGAAGACGGCATCGCCGAAGCGTACCCGCTGCCCAAGGGCCGGAGCAAACGTCGACCCATGGATCACGGATGGCCGGAAATCCGAAGGACACCACGAAAGCCGGTCTCCGGCCGGAGAACCACCCACCCCGGCCCCAATCTCCGACCCTCTCGCCCTGGCTCGATTTGATCAGCTTGCCTGAATCGCCCCATGCCCACGGCCCCTGGCGGTGGAGGGTGTTGCCTTTCGAAACGCTGAGGACCGGGGAGAGCGGTTGCGAAAAAGCGGCCTGGAAACCGACTGAACTGAGGGCAAACCCGTGGGGTTCAGGGCGTCCCGGGAAGAGCCCCCGCCCAAACCGGCCAAACCGCAGCAGGCCGCCCCGAAAACGCTCGAAATGGAACCGGCATTGGCCCGGATGTTGCTGCGCGGTTGCATGCGTCGGTGGATCTGGACCGCCCTGATCATCATCCTGAGTCGGACGATGCTGGCGGATGCGCGTCCACGGACCGCGGAGCCCATCGAGTTTCCGATGGAGTTCCGGGAAGGTCTCATCTGGGTGGCCGTGGCGGTGGGCGATCGTCCCCAACCGTTGTGGTTTCTGCTCGATTCGGGCGCCAGCGCGAGCGTGCTCGATCTCGAAACCGCCCGGCGCCTCCGCCTTCCCCTGGGTGACCGCGTGCGGGTTGCGGGAGTCGCCTCCACGCGCACCGGGTTCTGGCCGGTGAAGCTGTCGGCGCGGCTGGGGGATTTCGCGTTGCCGACGGATTATCTGGCCCTGGATCTGGGGCGTCTTTCGCAGGCCTGCGACCGTCCCGTGGATGGACTGTTGGGCGCCGATTTTTTCCGGGACCGGGTCATTGAAGTCGATTATCAGGCCCAACGCCTGCGTGTGCTTTCGTCCGATTCCTCCCGACTCGAAGGACCCGGCGACTCCATCCCGCTTGAGTCCGGGCCTTACGGATTCCGGGTTGGGGTGCGGGTCAATGGCGGCGACTCCCAGCCTGTGCGAGTCGACACCGGCTGCGCCACCGCGCTCCAGTGGGTGCGGCCGGGAGACAAGACCCGCCATGGGGAACCGACTCGGGCGGTGGGTTTGGCGGAGCTTTCGGTTCGCCAGACCCTGACCGGAGTGCGCCTGGGAACGCGGGTCTTTGACACCGTCCCCACCGGTCTTCATGCCGAGCCCATTTTCCCGGGCGAATCCGGGCTGCTCGGCAACGGGCTGCTGGCGCAGTTCGGAACGGTGACCTTCGATACTGCCGCGGGCCGTCTTCATTTCGGCCGGCGCGAATCGCGCTAGGCGCCCCCCCCGTACGGGAGCCCCCCCCGGAATTCATGGCGGCCATGAAACTTGAGAATTCGGACTTCCGTTCTACTGTGGCGGGTGAAGTGAAGGAAATGACCATGAAAACCACTCGCATCTCTCATTCGATCGGACTTGGCGTCGCCCTCCTCTCGCTCACCGCCCTGCCTGGAAATGCCCAGGAATTCGCGAATGCCGACGCCAAACACAACACCGCTGTCGCCATGAGCCCGCGCGCCCAGGAGGCCTTCCCCGCCCTGGCCCGCCCAGCAGCCGTCCGGCCTGCCGCCGCCGCCACTGCCACCGCGCCGAACGTCGCCTTCAATGCCAGCCCGCGGGCCATCGAGGATTTCGTGGAACTGGCACGCCCGAGCCGCCCGGCGAACCGGCGGGACGGACTCACCCGCCGCATGTGGGGTGTTCCGCTGGCCGCCAATCCCCGGGCCTTGGAGGACAATCCGGAACTCGCCCGCCAAACGCTGCCCGCGGCGATTCAGCCGACCTTCCAAGTCGCTCCCGTGAAGTGATTTAAGCCAACCCGGTTTCGAGAGAACCGGAGGGCCTCCGACGCGGCGCATGCGCCCTGTCGGGGGCCTTTTTCATGGACCGGATCGTTTCGCCTGGGTCTTCACGAAATCCACCAACGCCTGGCACTCGAAAAAGCCGCGCCACATGTTGTGGCCCTGACCGGCCGGCACGACGAGTTCCATGGCCCCGCCGAGTTCGGTGTATCGCGACTTCACGAGGCCGGAGTTGGCCTCCAAAGGCACCGTGGCATCCACGTCGCCATGGATCGCGAACAGCGGCACCCTGGCCTTGGCCAGTGCTTCCAGGCGATCGATGGGATTGTGCGTTTTGAGTTGTGCCTCCAGGGCTTCCGGGGAGAGCCCGTAGGCTCCTGCGGCCTTGGCGATGCCCGGATAGCTCGCGAGGTTGCAAACCGGGTAGATCCCGGCGAAGCCCCCGACCTTTTCCGGATTCTCGGCCGCCCAGGCGAGCGTCATCAATCCGCCACGGCTCCGTCCCAGCAGCACGGGTTTGGGCGAATAGCCGCGCGAGCCGGTCATGACCGCGTGAAAAGCGCTGAACAGTTTCCGTCCGGCGGGACTTCCGAACGATTCGCCCACGTCAATGCCAGCGATGGCAATGCCGGCCTCTAAAAACCGCCGGAACATCCATTGTTCCTCGGATCCCGGCAGCCCCGGCAGGGTCGGAGCATACCAGACCCAGGGTTTTGAGGACGTCCCCTCCGCTGATTTCGCGGGAATGACGAAGGCGACGCGTCCCTCCACCTCCACCACCTCCCCGGGCAGGGGAAGATCCTTCCGGGGAGCCGCTGCGCTGGACTCGGCGGCGGAGACCTCCCAGACCAGCTGAACCGCCAAAAGCAGCAACCAACCGGTCCATCCCTGAATCACGCGAGGCATCATGGTTCGGTTCCTGACGAATGATCGCGAATCACGATGGCCCCTCAAGCCCTGGTTTCCTCCCCAGGGCGGGAAGCCCGGACGCCGCCTCAGCCATCCCGCCACCGACTGCTTCTTCAGCCGGTAGAAGCGGTTGGCCCGGGCCGCCATCCCATTATTTGTCCCGCTGGACGCGGTGCTACCCGTCGCAGCGTGACGTGTTTCACCAGCCAAAAAAAACGCGGATGCACCGCATCACGATGGGGTCCTGGCGCCTACTCGGAATGGCCACAGTGCAGGCAGCGGATGCGGAGGGTGAAGGCCTTGGGCTGGATCTTCCGCGCACACCGGCCACAAGGGCGTCCACGCTTCCGGGCCATCCGGAGAGCCTCCTCGCCAACGTAGGCAACGCCCACCGTGCCCACGAGAAGGATGCCGGCTTTCCAGCCCGGGGACGCATCGGGTTCGCCGCGCATCAGCAAGGCCGCAGCCACGATAAGCACCGTAAAGATCCAGGATTTCCAGCGGCGATAACGCGCCCACATGATTGGAGCATGTCGGCCCAGCCGAAACCGGGGCAATGCCAATCAGGGCTTCGCCTCATGGAACCAGGCCGCGGGAAACGTGGTGAACACGATTGATTCGTAAGGCCCCTTGTTCCCCGCCTCGTGCAGCAGACCCACCGAGCCGTCCGCCAGAATCGCGAGGCAGGAATAAGCCCCCGGCCGCGCATCCACCAACCGGGCCAGAGGCCAGGTCCGGCCCTCGTCGTAGCTCGCGCGGATCGTGATACGCTCCCGTCGCGGACCGGCGGGATGCGAGAAGAGCAGAACGCTCCCCAGCGCATTCCCGGGCCACGACAAACGGCGCAGCGAGGCCTGGCAGATGGGATCGTACAACTCGGGCACGAGCCGCTGCTCGGTCCAGGAGGCGCCCCCATCGGAACTCACCGCCTGCTGGCGGGCTTTCTGTGACGGATCGTAATTGCGCATGCTCAGCAGCAGCCGTCCCCCCGAGAGCTCCGCCACTTCGCATTCGTTGACCTGATCCGAAGGCGTGGTGCCCCCGAGCTTCCACGTCGCTCCCCGGTCGTCCGAGTGGATGACATGGGAATAATAGCGCCGGGTCCCCGCCTCGATGTGGTCGCAGGGAACGACCATCCGGCCCCGGTGGGGACCGTGCTCCATCTGGATCCCGGCTCCCGGGCCGGTGGCATACCACGTCCAGTTCGTGGGTTTGACGTCCGGAGTGATGTCGCGCGGCGTCGACCAGGTCAGGCCCTCGTCGAGCGACCGGGCGACAAACACGCGGCGGGTGTCGTGACTTTGTTGGGCGATGATTTTCGGTTCCGGATCGTCGCCCCGGTTCCAGGTCATCAGCAGTGAGATGGCGCCCGTCTCACGGTCAACCACCGGGCAGGGATTGCCGCAGGTGTTGGCTCCGTCGTTCCAGACCGTGCGTTGATTCTCCCAGGTCCGGCCCCCGTCGGTGCTGCGCCGCACCAGCAGATCGATGTCGCCGGCGTCCCCGCTGCCTCCCTTCCGTCCCTCGGCGAAAGCCAGGAGCGTTCCCCGGGGAGTCACGAGCAGGGAGGGGATCCGGTAGGTGTGAAATCCATCGCGGCCCGATTCGTACAACGGCAAACCGGGTCGCGGCGGAGGCACTTCCGCGGCGGCCACAACCTGGAAGGCGGCGAGGCCGGTCACGACCTGAAACCCGAGCCACGAACGAAGCATGCGCGAGGCTGCGGCCGGGCGGAGGAACCGGGCAAGGGGGAAGCGTGGGCACCTGTTCCACGCCGTGCGTCCGGAAATTGTTCGCAGCGGTTGTCGCGCTGCGACAGCCCCGCCCGCGTGGAACGGGCGGTAGCCTTGGGGGGTTGCGCTTGGGCGATATCGTTGCGCCGCTGGACGCGGCGCCACTCGTCGCAGCGCGACGAGTTCCACCACCGTCAAACTGCGGATGCACCACGTTCCACGCGGGCTCGGGAACCGACGTCGGTGGGCGCTCCGACATCGGGAGCGGACGGGGCGGCGAATCGAAAGCTGCGACATGTCGCAGCACTCCAAAGGACCGGCTCCTG
>CAYZAE010000078.1:28061-29205 GCA_964476125.1 uncultured Verrucomicrobiota bacterium
CTGAGCGTTCGACCACCCCGAGATGCGCCTCTTCCCCGCGCGACCTCCCGACCATGCATCCATTTCGCGGTCCCGTTCGTAGTTCCGGTCGCAAGACGGACAAGTCCCTGCCGGGGGTCTGAAGTGGATCCGGGCAGAGGGCGGTCGGGTCGAGCGATCGGACAATCCAGAAAATCCCATGACGACCGAACGACGAAACACGAACCGCAGCGCCGCCGCCCTTTTGATCGGCGCCAGCCTCGGTTTGCTTCCCTCCACCACCCTGGCGCTCGACCTTTACGGGCTGAGCCAGGCCGGCGACCGCCTGTTCACCCTGGGAACCTCGGGGACGGTGCACAATGACGTATCAGTGTCCGGGCTGAAGCCCGGAGATTCGCTCGTCGACATCGATGTGTTCGCCTCGGGGGACCGACGTCTCTACGGCCTCGGCACCAGCGGAACCCTCTACACCCTCGACCCCATGAGTGGGGCGGCCACGGTCAATGTGGCGAATGCCGCGGTCGGTTCCCCCACGGTCATCGACTTCAATCCCGCGGCGGATCGGCTCCGGATTTTCTCGGGGAACGGCAACTACCGGCTGACCCCGGGTACGGGGGTGGTGAGCAACGATGGTTCGCTCGTTTACGCCGCCGCCGACGCGAATGCGGGCGCCGTCCCCAACCTCGTGGCTGCGGCGTACATCAACAACGTCGATGCCCCGGGAGCCACGACCCTGTTCAGCCTGGACGCGGGTGTCGACGCCCTCATCCGGCATTCGGGCGGGCCGCAGTTCTCCACGCTGAACACGGTCGTTCCGCTGACCCTCGGCGGCCTGCCGTTCGACCTGGGCCAGAACGCGGGATTCGATGTCTTCAGCCCCGCGGTGGGAATCAATCAGGCGTACGTCTCGAACGGAAACCAGCTCTTCGCCCTCGATCTCATGAGCGGGATCCTTTCCTCCCTCGGCACGGTGAATGCCTCGGCACCTCTCGGATCCATCGCCACGTCGGTCCCGGACGACACCTCAACGCTGGCCCTCGGCGCGGTCGCCGCCGCGGCAGGCATGGCAGCGTTCCGGCAGCGGCGGCGGGAGGGGGCGGAAGGACAGGTCCTTTCGAGTGCGGCGGCATAACGAAACAGCAATGGGGTCGCGTCTCAATTGTTG
>CAYZAE010000079.1:0-29148 GCA_964476125.1 uncultured Verrucomicrobiota bacterium
AAGATCACCACCAGACTCAAGGTGGTCGCCATCACCGCGAGCCCGATCTCCGCCGTGGCCGATCGCGCCGCCTCGAAGGCACCCATCCCCTTCTCCTCAACGAACCGGAAGATATTCTCGAGCACTACGATGGCGTCGTCGATCACGATCCCGACCATCAGCACCAAGGCCAGCATGGTCACGCTGTTCAACGTGAAGTTGAGCGCCCACATCATGCCGAACGTCGACACCACCGACACCGGGATCGCCACCCCGGCGATGAACGTGGCACGCCAGCTGCGCATGAACGCCAGCACGACCAGACTCGCCAGCACACTGCCCAAAACCAGATGCAGCCGGATCTCCGACAACGCCTCGTTGATGTACCGGGACTGGTCGCGAATCACCTCGATCTTCACGTCCGGCGGCAACTGGCTCAACAGGGGCGCCAGCTTCGCCTTCACTCCCTCGATCACCGCCACCGTGTTGGCTCCCGACTGTCGACGGACATCCAGCTGAACACAGGGACGTCCATCCAACCGCGCCACCGATCGGATCTCCTTCGTCCCATCCTCCGCATGTCCGAGGTCCCGGATGCGAACCGGCGCGTTGTTGATCGTCGCCACCACCAGTTCGTCGAACTCGCGCGGATCCTGGAAACGGCCGATGGTCCGAAGCACCCGTTCCCGGAGGGGCCCCGTGACATTGCCTCCCGGAATGTTCGCGTTCTGCCGCACGATCGCATCCCGGACGGCCATGATGGTCAGGCCATAGGCCGCCAGCCGGTCGGCATCGATCCACAGGTTGATGGACCGGGACGCCCCCCCCGACACCTCCACCTCCCCCACGCCTTCCGACCGTTCCAACTGCCGTTGCACCACCTTCTCGGCAAGCTCCGTCAACTCACGCACCGGCCGGTCGCCGGACATCGACAACGACAGGACCGGGGAGCTGTCCACGTCGAACTTGGAAACCTGCGGCGGGAGGGTGTCCTCCGGAAGCTCCGCCAGCGTGGTCGCGACGCGATTGCGCACATCTTCCGTGGCCGAATTGGCGTCGCGGTTGAGATTGAACCGGACGATGACGAACGAGCGGCCCAGGCCCGAAATGGACCGGAGTTCGTCGATGCCTTCGATGGTGTTGATGTTCTGCTCGATCGGCTGGCCGACCAGCGACTCCATCTCGGCGGGGGAGGCACCCGGAAGCGAGGTGGCCACGAACACCGTGGGCAGATCGACATTCGGCGATCGATCGACGTTCAGCCGGAAGTAACCCGTCGCCCCGGCCACGACGAGGGCGAGCACCAGCATGCAGGCAAACACCGGGCGGCGGATGCAGATCTCGGCGAGGGTTTGCATGCGATCGGTCAGCGGACTACGACCCGGCGGGAGGCGCCGGTGACTTGGACACCGCCGCGGCCGGGGCCTCGGAGGAGCGGACCTTCTGACCCGCCTGCAACCCTCCGGGACCCAGCACCACCTGCTCCCCCTCCTTGAGACCCGAGGTCACCTCCACCCAGCCTGTTCCCCGGTCCCCGGTGACGACCCGTTTCTCGACCGACAAGCCGTCCACCACCACGAACACCTTTTCAATGCCCGCGAACGTGACCAGGGCCTCGGGCGGAATGGTCAGCGCGCGCGCCTCGGTCACCGTGACGATCTGCGCCCGGGCAAACGATCCCGGCCGGAGCCGGCCCCGGGACGGAACATCCGCCTCCACCACCAGCGTGCGGCTGCCCTGCTGAATGGCGGGACTCAACCGCCGCACCTCACCCGAATAAACCTGGGCGTCCCCTTCCACCGAAACCCGGACCGCCTGGCCCCTCTGGACTCGGACCGATTCGCGCTCCGGCACCTCCACCCGGAGACGCAACGGATCAACCCGGACCATCACCACGACGGGCGCGCCGACCGCCATGTACTCGCCCACGTTCGCCCGACGCTCCTGGATCGCCCCCTCGAACGGCGCCCGGATGACGGTGTCGGCGAGCTGCTTCCGGGCGATCTCGTGCTCGGCGCGGCGCTGCTGCAATTGCGCCACCCGGATGCGGGCCTCCTCGAGCGCCTCGTCATGGCGGCTGACAGCGACCTTGAACGTGGCGTTCGCAGTCTCCAGCTCGGACGCGGAAAGGATTCCCTGCCCCGACAGGGCCGCGATCCGTTCCCGGTTGGCGCGGGCCTCGTCCAACACCGCGCGGGCCTCCTTCACGGCCGGGGAATCCTCCTCGCGCACCCGGTCGTCGGAACCCTCCAGCGACAACCCCACCCTCGCCCGGGCCTGGCCCAGCGCCGCTTCCGACTGCTTCACGCGCAACTCGTAGTCGGCACCTTCCACATGCGCGACCGGTTCCCCCTCCTTCACCACGCTGCCAAGATCCACCAGGATTTTATCCAACCGCCCGGCCACCTTCACCGACACCGGCGTCTGATCCAGCGGCATCAGGGTCCCGGTGGCCCAGATCGCCCGTTCCACCCGACGCGACTCCACCGTCGCCAGCCGGAAAGCCCCGGCATCCACCACCGCCCCGGCCGCCTTGCCTCCCGCGCCCATCGCAGACTCCCCGGGACGCGAACACCCCCCCGCGGCAAGACAGCAGGCAATCACCGAAACGACTCGCATCACGGGGGACATGGACGACGGCAAGTATGGCGAACCCACCCCGGGGGCCAAGCGGGGAATCGATCACGGCCCAACGGGCGCGGGCCATTCGGCAGCGAGGCTCAGGTTGGTGTAGGAACCGCTTGCGGTTTCAATCAGTTCCACCGCCTTCACCCGGTATGCCGCTCCCGGCACCGGCGCGGGATCCAGAAACTCCCGCGCCCCCAGCGGCGCCTCCGTGAGCCGGACCTCGCGGCCCGCCGCATCTCCCTCACCTCCCGGGGTCCGGTACACCCAGAAACGAACCGCGGAAGAACGCCCCGGAGGGTCCCAGGTCAGCGTCACCCCCCGATCCGATGTCCTTCCCCGCAGATTGGTCGGCGCCGGCGTCGGCAGCAGCCGCAGCGTGGGATCCCCCAGGATCGTCAGCGTCCGGGTGGTCCCCCGGTTGGGGTTCTGCCATTGAATGACTTCGTTCGCGGTCTCCCACTGCGCATCGGCCAACGTGCCGCCCCAGCTGAGGCTGTCGAACCGCCATTCCGTGTACCGGACCCAGAACGCCGCCAAGCCGTAGTCCTTCGACGCCAGAACGCCCCGGAGAAGATTGTTCTCCCCCACCGCCCAGTCCCCAAACCACGATCCCAGGAGCATCGCGAACAGAACCCGCGGCTGTCGCGCCCCCGAAGCCAGCTGCGCGGAGGTCACCATCGACGGACTCCCATCCCGGATGCGATCGATCTTTCCCGCCCCGCTCTGAAAACCCCACGCCGCCGTCTCCGTCCCAAGGTCGAAAAGATCGCCCTGAAAGATGTCCGAAGGCTCGTAACCGTAGAGCCGGCTGCCGGTCCGGTACGCGGCCGGAAGCAGATCGAAATCCGTGCCGTTCTCGAAGTAGTTCCCCACCACCACCCGCGGACTCGCCGGGGTCCGGCCGGCCCGGTACTTGCCGACCTTCGCGAAATAGTCCTTCAGCAGCCTCAGTTCTCCCGAGGTTCCGCGACCAAAGGCGGGCATGTTCGCGAAATCAACGCGCGCGAATGCCAGCTCCAGCCGGGTGTCCCCACGCGCATTCGGCGGAACCCAGCGCTCATCGAATTTCCCATCGCCAGGAACGTTCCGGTTGGCCGGATGCGTCGCCTCCGGCAGGTAGTTCGGATACGGCTCCTTGTCCGTCCAAAGGCCGTCCATGTCGGCGTAATACTGGTCCGACGGCCAGGCCCCATAATGGTTGTCTCCCGGACGGGTGTGCAGGTCCTCGGCCGCGATGCCCGAATAGGGCACGGCGACGTGGCCGACCAGGAAGACGCACCGAAGCGTCCTTCCACTGGATTTCCATTCGCCACGGACCAATTCCCGGATCGCCGCGATGGCGTTGGTGTTGTTGCGCCATTCGCGGTCGTCGTGCCGGGCCACCGTCTCACGCCGCACCCGCCAGCCATCCGACCGCACGTCCCGTTCCCAGCGGACCAGATCCGGCTCCAACCCGCCGGCCAGGGTCTGATCCACCAGCACCAGGATCCCGCCGCGATCCTCGATCGGCGGCAAACGCACCCCGCCCGTGAAGGTCAGCTCGCACGGCCGGTCATTGGTGAGCACCCGGTACTGATACCGTCGACCCGGCTGGATCGTCGCATCGCGATACGCCATCAACCCGATCCGCGAAGCCAGGGAGGCCCAGTTCGTGGATCCCTCGTCCGCCCGCTGAAGTTCCATCAACGCCGAGGGACGGCAACGCCACTGGAGATCCAGCCCCACGCCATTCGTCAGGGATCGCGCACTCATCACGCGGCCGCTCTTGTAGGCTTCGATCCGTTCCAACGGCGCGTCGTGGATCTCTATCTCATCCAGCGCCCCCCGCGCAGGCAGGCTGCCGTTCGGCCGGCTGCCAAAAACAATCCCCTTCCGCAAGGCCACCGGCCCTGGTCCTGACACTTTCCGGGGGGATTCCACCATCACCAGGGTGCCATCGCAGTGGAGCCGAACCCGGCCCGGAAAGATCGCCAGACGAAGGTCGCTCCAGAATCCCTCCTTCAACCGAACCGGCTGGCTGCTCAACTCGACGACCTCCCGCCCCCCGGAACCGTAAGCCAGCAAAATCCGGGTCCCATCCGCCGACATCGAGAGCTCCCACCAGCCGTCGCCCGGACTTCGTTCACGATCGCCGATCGCCATCAGAACAGCGGTTTCCCCCGGTCCTTTCCCGCCGCCTTCGCCCGGACTGGTCCAGTTCGGGCGATAGTAAAACCCCACGCTCATCGCGAGCGGATCGATGGCGACGTTGGACCGTCCCGCCTTGCCGGCTAGCGGATAGACCAGGGATCCGCCGGCCGACCTGAACTCGATGCCTTTCCCGACCGCGCCGGGAACCACGGTCCCGCCGGAGCGAAGGCGCGGGACAGAGCCATCTTCGGCCGCCAGATCCCCGGACTCGAAACGCCACGCCGCCAAGCGTTGGATCTCGGCCGAGACCCGCACAGGCCCCAGGATCCAACATGCCAGGGCGATCCAAACCGGAAGCCGGATCAGGCGCGCGCTCATAGCCCCAGCCTTTCGAAGCCTTCCTCAATGGTCGACGTGTTCTGGATCCGCGCCAGCCGCGAGTACAGGCCACCCGCCTGCATCAAGGCGTCGTGGGTGCCTCGTTCGACGATCTCCCCCGCACGCAGGACGAGAATCTGGTCGGCATTGCGAATGGTGCTGAGCCGGTGCGCGATCACGAAACTGGTGCGTCCCTGCATCAGCCGCTCCAGCGCCTCCTGGATCAACCGCTCCGTCTGGGTGTCCACACTCGCCGTGGCCTCGTCGAGAATCAGAATCGGGGCGTTCTTGAGCAGGGCGCGGGCAATGCTGACGCGCTGTTTCTCGCCCACGCTCAACTTCACCCCGCGCTCCCCCACCCGGCTGTCGTAGCCATCCGGCAAAGCCGCAATAAAGGCATGGCAGTTCGCCGCCTTCGCCGCCGCCACCACCTCCGGCTCCCCCGCCTCCAATCGACCGTAAAGGATGTTCTCCCGGATGGTTCCGTTGAACAGGAAGGGCTCCTGACTCACCACCGCAATCCGCTGCCGGAGCGATTCAAACGCCACCTCCCGGATGTCCTGGCCATCCAGGGTGATCTTCCCACCCGTCGCCTCGTAAAAGGAGGGGAGCAGGTTGACCAGCGTGGACTTCCCCGCCCCGGTGGGCCCAACCAGGGCGATGACCTCCCCGGGCCGGGCCTGCAGCGACACCCGGTTGATCACCGTCCTGCCCCCGGGATATCCAAACGAAACGTCCTCGTACACAATCTCGCCCCGGATCGGTTCCCGCAGGCGCCCCGGTCGATCGGGCCGTTCCGGAATCGCATCCAGGATGTCGAACACCCGCGCGGCCGCCGCCCGGGCCGACTGCAGCATCTGGTTCAGGGCATGCAGCCGGCCGATGGGTTCGTAGAAAAACATGCCCGCATAAAGCATGAAGGCCACGAGCTCGCCGACCGCCATCCGGCCCTGCATGACCTCGGATCCCCCCACCCAGAGCACCAAACCGATGCCCAGCGACCCAGTGAACTGCATCGCCGGCCCGTACCACGCCCAGGCCCGCATCACCACCAGGGTCCCCTGCCGCAATTCGTCGGCTCGGGACTCGAACCGGGAATCCTCGTGGCTCTCGCGTCCGAAAGCCTTGATCTGTCGGATGCCCTGGAGGTTGTCCATGAGCAGCGCGTTCATCGCCGACGACGCCTCCCGCTGGCGACGATACCGGCGGTGGGCCGTGGTCGTGTACCAGAGCGCCCCCCCGATCAGGAACGGGATGGGAATGAGCGACACCAACCCGAGCACCGGGCTTGAGCTGAACATCACCACCAGGGCCCCCACGATGCTCAGCAAGGCCACCGTCCCCTGCTCCGTGCCGTCGATGAGCAGGCGTTCAACCCCGTTCACATCCTCGATCACCCGCGTCATCAGGTCGCCGGAGGACCGGGGATCAAACCAGGACACCGGAAGCCGCTGGAGCCGCCCGTAAACCTCCCGGCGCATGTCGAAAATGACGTTCTGTTCCAGGCGGTTGTTCACCCGGATGCGCAGGCTGCTGAACACCTCCCGCAGGAAAAACGCCCCCAGCAAAGCCAGGGCCGCAGGCGCCAGCGCGTCGCGACGACCCTGCACAATCACATCGTCGATCAGCACCCGCGTCAGCTTGGGATAAAGAAACCCAAACCCCAGCCCGAGCACGGCACAGGCAATGGTCGCCGCCGCCAATCCACGATAGGGCCGCAAATAGACCGCCACCCTCCGGATCACCTCCCCCGCCGGGCGGGGTTGGGACCGGAACGTCGGATCCGTGTGGGCACCGAAACCGGGATGATGCGACATCGCCCGCAGTTTCCACCCGAACCCCGGTGGTTGTGGAGTCCGGAGATGCTCATTCCGGGACGGACGCCTTTCCTGATGAATCGCCGTCCGGATTCGGCTACGGTGAGCACGTGCTTCCCAGTGTGGACACCCGGAATCCCGCGGCGGTGCTCGCCGAATGCCAGGAGATATGGCGGCGCCTCCCCGTCGCCGGGGCGGCCGAACCCATGGTCCACGCTGTGGATTGGGTGCTGGCAGCCTTCGCCGGACGTGAGCCCGCCTACGAACCGCTCGACACCCCGTATCACGACCTCGAACACACGCTCCAGGCCACGCTCTGCCTCACCCGCCTGTTCGCGGGATGGCACACCTCGCAGGCCTCTCCCCAACTCGACGCCCGGGCCATCCACCTCGGAACCATCGCCGCCCTCTTCCACGATACCGGCTACCTCAAGGACCGCGGCGACCTCCAGGGCACCGGCGCGAAACTGACCGCCACCCACGTCCACCGCAGCACCCTCGTCGCCCAAAACATTCTCTCCCGCAAAGGTCTCCTCCCCAACGACATCCGCGCCATCCAGGCCATGATCCTGTGCACGGCCGTCAACGCCCGTCCGGACCGCTCGCAATTCGAGAGCGATCTCCACCTCATGGTCGGCTGCGCGCTCGGCACCGCGGATCTCTTCGGCCAGATGGCGGCCTCGGATTACCTCCAGAAACTGCCCCTGCTCCACGCGGAATTCTCCGAAGCCGCCACCGCCGAACCCCCCGACGTCCCCCGCCCCCACCTTCTGGGAAGCGTCCAGGAACTGATCGAGGGAACCCCCGCCTTCTGGCAGGATATCGTCCGGCCCCGACTCCAGCGGGAGTACCGGGGCGCCTACCGCTTCCTCAACTCCCCCTGGCCCGACGGCCCGAACGATTACCTTTCCCGGATCGAGCGATCGCTCGCGTCCATCCCGCGCGGCGGTCTCTGAGAATCCGTTCCGGCCCGCGGCACGGCCGCAGCCAGGGCGGCCATCCTCCCCCTGCGGTCGGAACAAGGCTTGCGAACGACCGGCACCACGAAACAGGTGGAGAGGAACAGCACTTCCACGAACTGCCGAGGGGGGTGAGGGGAACTCGAACGGGATGACTTCGATTTCATGATGGCTCGGACTCCGAAGTCCTAAGTGCTCCGGGTCACGGATGTCCGACACCCGCTGCCCTTATCCATCGTCCGAAATCCCCAAGACTTTAGGAAAGGCAATGGGGTCGTGTCTAAATTGTTGACTTTTGCACGCCGCCCGGACGCCAGCCGCACGAGCCCAGAAGCGAAAAAAGGGCCGGTCCCGTGGGGGACCGGCCCGGATGGAAAGCGCGGAATGGGAACCCGCGAAGCGAGATAGCGCTCAGAAGCGCTTGGTGACCTGGACGTACCAGAACCGCTGACGCAGATCGTGCAGGTCGCGGTCGTAGCTGTCGGCAAACGCAGCCACCACCAGCGGCGGCGGAGCATCCGTGACGTTGAGGCATCCGACGATCGCCTTGATCTGGTAAGGCAGCTGGTAGGAGGCCTGGAGATCGAAGGTCAGGTAGGAATCGACCTCCCGATCGGCCACCAGCTTGTCGTCGAGATAGCTTCCCGTGTAATTCGCGAAGAAGCCCAGCTCGAGATCCTTGTACATCCAGAACGCGCTGCCGTAGCCCTTGAGACGGGGCAGGCTGTTGTAGCCGAACTCGTCGGCCGAGAAGTCACCCAGCCGGTCCACCGCCGAACCGCCGGGGATCTGGACCTGCTCGTAGGTGGTGAGGTACTGGGCTTCAATCTCGAAACGCAGCGTGCCGAAACGTTCGCCGAGCTTCCAATCGTAGCCCGCCGAGATGTCGAAGCCTTGCAGGACGTCCGAGCTCAGGTTGAGGGTCGGGACCTGGACGTTCACGTACTCACCCGTGGCGGGATCGTAGTCGATGAGACCCGCATACTGACCGGGAGTGGCGTTCGCGCCGGGGATGAGCGGCCGGTTGGAGTCGGAGATGGGCGCGTTGGGATCGTAGGCCGGATTGGCGACCGCATTCGCCGGACCGCCTGTGCGGGCGTTCTGGTCGATGACGTACTGAGTGCTGCCCCCGGGAATGTTCTCGCGTTCGATGCGGAAGAAATCGAGCGCCAGTTTGAGTCCGGGAACCTGCTTCACGCGCCATTCGCCGCCCACCAGGAAGTTCTTCGCCTCCTGCGGACGCAGCGCGGGATTGCCCATGTCGCTGGCCTGGATCTGCGTGAACGCACCGCTGTACGGATCGCGCACTTCCGGGAAGTTCTCCGCCGCGAGGGTGTACAAGTCCGAGTAGGTCGGCGCCCGGAACGACTCCGAGTACGAGAAATGAACCGTGAAATTCTCGTCGATCGGGTTGTAACCGAACTTGGCCCCGGGATTGAGGGTGTCGCCGAAGTCACTGTAGTCCTCGTAACGACCCTGGCCGCGGATGTTCAGCGAGTAGATGCCCGGGATGGCGTTTTCCTTGCTGAAGATCGGAATGAACAACTCGCCGTAGCCGGCGGTGATGTCACGGCTGCCCTTCAGGATTTCCGCGCCGTTGAACCCGATCAGGTCGCCTGAGCGTTTGTTGTCGTCGGGGATGGATTCGCCCTGTTCCTCGCGGCGCTCGCCCCCGACCGCCAGCGAAACGGCGCCCGCAGGAAGATCGAAGAGATCGCCATAGACCCGGCCGTCGACCGCGAGGAGTGACGACTGGCCCCGGGTGAGGAGCGTGCGGCTGATCTGGTTGACCAGCGCCGCGTTGTTGGCCCGGTTGCCGAACGGATTGAAGGCGTCGGGGGTGGAAAGCCCCGCAAGTTCCTCGAGCCGGGCCCGGTTGATGTCGCCGGACTCCGTGTTGTTGCCCTTTTCCTCGGAGTAGGTGACCGCCACCTCATAGCCCCAGGTGGTTTCCGGAATCTTGCCGCGCAGACCGGCCACGAATCGGAAGGCGTCCTTGTCGATCGCATCGACGCGGGGCCCCAGTTCCACGCTTCGATAGGCCCAGGTGCCGATATCGGTTCCGAAGGGATTGTAATAGTTCGAGGCCGGAATCGCGAAGCCGGCGGAGCCGTTCGAGATGGGGGTTGGCGCGAGCTGATTCTGGCTGAAGCTGTGCGAGTAGGAGGTCTCGGTGAAGAAGTCGAGGACGTCGGCGATCAGCTTGTAGTTGCCGTTTCCGAAGATGCTCCAGCGCTCGGCGGGGCGGATGGCCGGCGTGTAGGTGGGGAACGGGAACTTGTCGAACGGATAGTTCTCCAGGGCCGGATCGGCGAGGGACTGGTTGAGGTTCGAGATGCGTGCGTCGCTGAGATGGTAGTCCGTGGTGGTGTACTGCCCGCTGGCATTCGGGACCGCGCCACGGTTGAGGGTGACGGGAACCAGGGTGCCGGCCTCGGCCGCGGGATTGTAGAGCCGACCGCCGCCCCGGGAATCGTTGCGCACCTGGAACCGGCCGGGATTGCCGACGGAAGTCGACACGCGGTTGAGGTATTCCTGGTTTCGCGAGGTGAGGTCCACCCGGGAACGTTCGCGATCCTGGCTGAAGAGCGCGTTCGCCTTGTAGTAGTTGCCGCCGATGACAAAGGAACCCTTGTCGCTGCTCGTGCCGCTGGTGAAGGAGTACTGCTGTTTCGCAGCGTCACGTTCCGTCGTGTTGCCGTAGTAGGCGCTCAGCTCGACGCCTTCAAACTCCTTGCGGAGAATGACGTTCACGACACCCGCGATAGCGTCGGAGCCGTAAATCGCCGAGGCGCCGTCCTTCAGGACCTCGATCCGCTCGATCGCCGCGATCGGGATCATGTTCAGGTCGACCTGCGAGTCGGCAAAGGCCACCGGGGCCACGCGCCGGCCGTTGATCAGCACCAGGGTGCCGCCCGGAATGCCGCGCAAGGCAACCTGGGCCGAACCGTCACCGCCATTGCCACGGCTTTCGTTGAAATTGCCCGCACCGACCGCCGCCGGCATGCGGCGCACCACCTCGGTCACGTTGGCCGCACCGAACTTCTGGATCTCCACCTGGGAGAAAACGTCGACCGGGGTGAGGCCGACAATGTCCGTGGTGGGAATGAGGGATCCAGTGATCAGCATCGGAGCCAGCTCCGTTGCCGAGGCATCCGTTTCCGCCGGTTGCTGCGCGAACGCGTTGGGAACGGCCAGAAACTGGCCGACCGCGCTCGCAGCCAGGGCGAGCCTCACGGCCCTCCCTGTCATCGCTGCATTAGCCTTGGTCATAGGGGTGTACTTCTGTGGGTGTTTGTGGGTTTGGGAGAGGAAGACGGTCGAAGCCCCGCCGGCCCGGCAGGAATCCAACCGCCACACAGGAAGAAGCAATGGACGGCCACGCCCCGAGAGGCTGTGGGATCACCATCATTTAGCCGCGATTTAGTGTACTCGTCACCTCCCCGTCAAGAAACGCGTGGGCAAAAGGCTGCGGAACCGAAAACGTCCGATCCCCGCAGCCATTCCCCCCAAGGCATTCATCACCACCATGCACCGAACTGATTCAGCGAAGTCGGTCGGGATTCAATCCGCAAAGGTCCTCAGGCAGGAACAGGCCATCCTTCCTAATGACCTCTCCATCAAACCGGATTTCGCCCCCGCCCCATTCCGGGCGCTGGATGAGCACCATGTCCCAGTGCACCGCCGAACGGTTCCCGTTGTCGCATTCCTCGTAGGCCTGCCCCGGGGTGAGGTGCAGCGAACCCGCGATTTTCTCGTCGAAGAGGATGTCGCACATCGGGTTGAGAATGTGCGGATTGAAACCCAGGCTGAACTCGCCCGTGTAACGCGCGCCGGGATCGGTATCCAGGATCTCGTTCAACTTCCGGTCGTTGCTCGAACTCGCCCCCACCACCCTGCCCCGTTTGAACTCGAGCCGGACGTTGTCGAACCGGTTGCCGGCATAGATCGTGGGAGTGTTGAACTGGATCACGCCCTCGATCGAATCGCGGACGGGACAGCTGAACACCTCGCCGTCCGGGATGTTGCGATCGCCGCGGCACATCTTCGCCCCGATGCCCTTGATGCTGAAGGAAAGGTCCGTGCCCGGTCCCTTGATCTCCACGCGGTCGGCCTTCTTCATGCGCCGTTCAAGGGGCACCATGGCCTTCGCCATCCGCTGGTAATCCATGGTGCAGACGTCGAAGTACAGGTTCTCGAAGGCCTCCGTGCTCATGCCCGCGGCCTGCGCCATGCTCGGCGTCGGCCAGCGGAGCACGCACCAGCGCGTCTTCTTCACCCGGTAGTCGATCACCGGCCGGACCGTCTTGGAGTAGACCCGCAGCCGCTCGGAAGGAACATCCGACGATTCGTTGGCATTCGCCGCGCCGCGCACCGCGATGTAGGCCTGCACCTTTTTCATGCGGAACATCTCGATGTCGCGCACGAGCTTCGCATGGGCCTCGTCCGAACCGCGCATGACCTCGCGGGACACCCGCGTGTGCCGGACCTCCACCAACGGCGTGCCCCCGGCCTCGCGCACCGCGCGCATCAGCTCCACGGTGAACTCGTCCGGCACGTCGATCATGTCGAGCAGCGCCGCGTCACCCTTTCCAATCTTCGTGGAATACTCGACGAGCAACTGGGCCAGCTTCGTGTAGCGCGGATCGGTCATGGTGCGAAAACCCTAGGCCGGCAAGGCCCCGAATTCCAGCCTTCCGCCACGCACAAAATCCTCCCGGAAATCGCAACCGCGAAAGTCCCCGCACCCTATCGCCGATCCACGACCGACGCCGCTTCGGATGCGACGTCCGTCGCCGCCTCGAAAAACCCGATGAACATCTCGTCCCACGACTGAAGCCCGAAATGAACGCGTCGTGTGGGATCGGGATTGCCCGGGCGGCCCGGCGAGTTGTCGAACGCGCCGGTGACCAGGAGCCACGCCCCCGCCGGAATGCGCCGTGGTTCGGCAAGGTTGTAACCAAGCTGCCAGTTGAAATCGTACCGGGGCACGTTCAGCAGCGTCTCCCGGCGGCCGTTCGGGAGGAGCAACTCGTAGCGCATCCATTTCCCGCGGACATGCATGTGCGGGGACATCGAGTACAGGATCGCCGGTTTCCGGAAGGCGTAGGTGGCCGTGTGACGGGCCTCTTCCGAGCCGGGCGGGATGTTCACATCGTAATCCTCTGCGCGTCGCACCGTGACCTCCCGGGTCTGCGGCCCTTCGGCGAGGTAAAGTGCCACTTCGGTCTGGTCCGTCTGCGGCGATCCGCACGTGGTGTAGTGCATCTCCAGCGTCAATTCCGCACCCGCCGGAAGGCGCTTCGCCACCCCCACGGGGTAGGACGAGGGTGGCGAGCCCGGAGCCCAGCCGCAGAAATGAACCCCGTTCCCGCTGCCGTCGTCGCCGCTGCCCGGCCACTTCGCATAGAGAATCGCGTGATGAACCACCTTCCGGTTTCCCGGCTTGATGTCCGTGCCCGAGATCCAGACCTCGTTCGTAAAGGGATTCGGAAGCCGGATGTGCCGGTACTCCAACACGCCCGTCGCCGGCACCTGCTCCGGCGCAGGCAGTCGCAACACAACACCCGGCTTACCCAAGGACCAGTCCGCCATCGCCGGCAGCGGTTCCGAGAGCGGATCCTTCGCCCCGCCCCGCGGTGAACCCGCCCGAACCCAACGAAGGATGGCCTGCGATTCCTCCCGGGTCAGATCCTGCGGGTTCGTAAACTTTCCAAAATCAGGATCAGGATCCCAGGGAGGCATCCGTCGCGTGAGCAACACCTCCTCAATCATGGCCGCATGATTCATCACGCGCGCATGGCCATCCATGGACCACGGCCCAATCGCGCCATCCCGATGGCACGGAACGCACGCCTTGAGCAGGAGCGGGGCCACGTCGCGGTCGTACGTCGGCACCCCGTCCCCCGAAGCCCCCCCGAAGGTGGCGAAATTCAGGCGGCATCCCCGCGCCGCGGTCCGCGCCAGCGTCACGGGCTTCCCGGCCAGATGTTCGGTCAAGGCATCCACCAGATAATGCTGGCTCGCCGCGGGCCGCTCCGCCCCCTCGGCGTACTGGTCGTCGATGGCCCCCCGGTAGAAAACGCGGCGATCCTTCAGACCAATCGCCACCACCTCCGCCGTGCGCTCAATCCCGAGCGAGACGGCAAGCCGCTGCTGGGCATCGCGAAGATACACGAACCCGTGCAACCCCAGTTCCCCCGCCTCCTTGCGCGCATCCGCCGTCGAGTCCCCCGGGTAGCTGTTCACAATCCAGATCCCCACCCCGGCTTCGCCAAACCGCTCCCGCAATTCCTCCAGTTTCGCCGCGTTCTTCCGCGCGATGGGACACCCCACGCCCGTGAAAAAAAGCACCAGAACCTTCCCTTCCGCGCGGTAAAGCTCGTGATCGCGTCCCCGCAGGTCCAGCAGGTTGAAGTTGGGAATCTCACGCGCACCGACCGCGGCACCGGCGGCGCCCGGGAGAAACAGCCCGGCAACGAGCACAAGTTTCCAGAGGTTTCGAAGGAGGGTTGTCATGTTGCGTCCGCTTCGACGGACGCCGCTTCATACGTCGTCAAACCGCCCGCGTCCACCTCGGGATTGATTCATTCGAGAAGATGGCGCTTCAGGAATTCCACGGCCGCGAGGAACATGAAGTCGCTGTTCTTCTTCTTCTGGAATCCGTGCCCCTCATCTTTCGCCAGAAGATAGGCCGCGATGCCGCCCTGGGCCCGGAGAGCCTTCACCATCTGCTCCGCCTCGGTCACCGGCACGCGCGGGTCATTCAGGCCCTGCACAACCAGCAGTGGCTTCCGAATGCGATCCACCCGTGTCAACGGGGAGATCCGACGGAGGAATTCCGCCACGCCCGGATCCCGCTCGTCCCCGTACTCCGCCCGCCTCAAGTCCCGACGGTAATCCTGGGTGTTCTGGAGAAAGGTCTGGAAGTTGGAGATCCCCACGACATCGATCCCGCAGCGCAAGCGCTCGCCATGCATGGCCAGCGATGACAGCACCATGAACCCTCCGTAACTGGCCCCGTAAACACCCACCCGTTTCCCGTCCAAACCAGGCTGTGTGTCCATCCAGTCCAGAAACGCCCCGATGTCCTTCACCGAATCCTCCCGTCGCAAGCCGTTGTCCAGGGTCAGAAACGTCTTCCCGTAACCGGCCGAGCCTCGGACGTTCGGGTGGAACACCGCCACGCCGAGATGGTCCGTGAGATAGTTCCATCGTCCCTGGAAGACCGGTCGCGACTGGGATTCCGGCCCGCCATGGATCACCAGCAGGACCGGTCGCGGCCCAGGAAACCGCCTCGGGTCGGGCCGATAGAGAAAGCCGGAAAGCGCCAACCCATCGAAACTTCGGACCCGGATCGTCTCCGGCTCCGAGAAACGCCCGGCCGGCAGACCCCCGGTCTCGCTGGCCGTCCAGCGGGTGAGCGTGGCCTTGCGAACATCCACCGAATGGACGTCGCTCGGCGAACGCGCCGAACTGAGAGTGAACCCGAGTTCGCGACCGTTCGGATGCCAGCGCAGCCCGGTCCCCACGCCGGAGGGAAGCGCCGGCAAGCGCCGCTCGCGGCCGGTCTTTGCCTCGAAGACACGCAGGACACTCACCCCTTCCTGATTCACAAAGCACGCGACCCATCGGCCATCCCGCGAAACATCGAAATCCTCCACATCCCCCGGGGTGTCGGGACCCCAGGCAGCCAGAGCCCCGGTCCGAAGATCCATCCGCTCGAGATGCCGGAACTCCTGGCCGCGATCAGTCGAAACCAGGGCCGAGTTTCCGTCCGCAAGGAATCGCGCGCCTCCAAAGGAAACCTTCTCGCCGGCCGCCGGAGTGAGCGACCGCCGTTCGCCGGTGCCCAGGTCCAGGAGGTGAAGGGAACTCTCATTGATCGAAACATAGGAAATCACCAGCAACCGCTTCGCGTCGGCCGACCAGTCGAGAACCGCCCACCCTCCGCCCGACAATTCCGCCACGCAACGGTCCGTGTCCGGCCGCGCCGGATCCATCACGTAAAGATCCGTGTCCCGGCCATTTCGACGGGTCGAGGCGTAGGCCATGGAACCACCGCCGGGCGCCCAGCGCAGGCCCGTGTTGCGCGACTTCCCGTCGGTCAGCAACGACACCCGGCCATCGGCGAGGTCCAGCCGGTACAACTGAAAAAACTCCCCACCCCCGGTGTCCCGAGGAAACACCACCACCTCGCCATCCCCCGGCCGAAAAGCCCCCCCGACCACGGGCTCCGGCAGAAAGGTGAGCTGCTCCCGGGCGCCTTCAGGGGTCCGTACCCGATGCAACTGCGCGGTGTCCGCGAAACGCGTGGAAATCAGGACGTCGCGACGACGCGGATGCCAGTCGAGGAAAGAGGCGGTCCGGAATTCGAGATAGCGACCCACCTCGGCGCGCAGGCCCGGAGCGAACTCGGGGATTCCCTCCACCAAGAGATTGTCCGGCACCTGCGCCAATCCCAGCCGTCCCGCGAAAATCACGCACGCGGCGAGCATCCGATAAAGGCGTCGTTGCATGGCGACCAGCATGCGGGCCGGCTCCGACCGCGCAAGCCGGCTTGAGAAACCGAAGCACCGGGACGTCGCGCCCGGCCTGCCTTCACACGGATCGCCTCCCCACTCCCCACCCCCCACTCTTCCGCCGCCGTGGCACGACGCTTGGCTTGCCTCCGCCCCGTCCCAGCGGCTTAGCTGTCGCTCGAGTCATGCCCCACCGCGCTCTGGTCGTCACCCCAACCTACAACGAGCGCGAGAACCTTCCCGCCGTGGTCGCCCGCGTCCTGGCTCTCCCCGAGAACATCGAACTGCTCATCGTCGACGACAATTCCCCGGACGGAACCGGCAAGCTCGCCGACGAATTCGCCGGGCGCCACTCACGGATCCACGTGCTTCACCGGGCCGAGAAGGATGGACTGGGCCGCGCCTACGTCGCGGGGTTCAAATGGGCCCTGGCGCGCGGCTACGACTTCATCCTCGAGATGGACGGGGACCTTTCGCACAACCCCGACGACGTCCCGCGCCTGCTGGAGTCAGCCGCGAAGGCGGATCTGGCGCTCGGTTCGCGCTACCGCGACGGACTGCGGGTGATCAACTGGCCGCTCAACCGGCTCGTGCTCAGCCTGGGTGCCGCACTGTACGTCCGGATCATCACCGGGATGCCGTTCTCGGATCCGACCGGCGGCTTCAAATGCTTCCGTCGCGAGGCCCTGGCGGCCCTGGACCTCGATTCCGTCCGCTCCAACGGCTACAGCTTCCAGATCGAGCTCACGCACCAGATCTGGCGGCGTGGGCTTCAGGTGGTCGAGGTCCCCATCATCTTCACCGACCGTTTCCACGGGAAATCCAAGATGTCCGGTCGGATTGTCCGCGAAGCCCTGTGGATGGTCTGGCGGCTCTGGCTGCAGAACGGGCTGCTCCGTCGACCAAACCGGCGCGATCACGTGGACTGAGGTCTACTTCCCCTTCTGGTAGAATTTCTTCTCCCACTTGGCCTGTTTGCCCCGCGCCTCGCGCAGGAGCGGGGCCAGGGTGGCCAGGTTCAGCACCCAGTCGTTGAAGCCCCCCCAGGGCGACCGCATGGGGCGCGCGAAATCCACAAACAGCACCACCCGATAGCCATCCGTGTCGTTCCACACCTCATGATTGTAGGTGTCGTCGAAGATCAGGCACTTGCCCTCGTCCCAATGACAAACCTTGTCAGCCACCCGGATGCGCACGTTCTCCCGGGGCTTCGGCACCAGCAGACCGAGGTGGAGACGCAGAACTCCGACATAGGGACCGCGATGCGGCGGGATGTGCTTCTTGGGGGAGAGAATCGAGAAGAACGCCGTCTTGAGACCGGGAATCTTCCTCAGGATCCGCATCGTTTCCGGGCATCGCGCCGCGTTGCCCTCGCAGTCCATGCCAATCCCCGTGAGGAAAAAGGTCTTCCACTGGTCGTCCTTCTGGATCAACCCCACCTCCTTCACGATGTCCTGAAAGGAGGGCATCTGATCCCGGAACTTCATCACCTCGTCCAACTCCGCCCGGACCTTCCGCCATTCCGACTCCACTTCCGTGGCCCAGGGGAAATGGCGGTTGTCGTACACCGGCTGATCCGGGATGACCGAAGCCCTGGCGAGGCGCGCCTCAAAGGAATCCGCCATTCGCGCGAGAAACTTCTTCAGCACCGTCTTCGGCGGATTAAGCCGGTAGGTGCGATCCATGATATTGGCCGGAATTCCGGGACCCGGAGGGGTTGCGTTCATGCTTCTGAAACCGGCGCCAAGGCTGCCGGCCCGGGCAAAAATCTGCCAAGAAAGAAAGGGCGAAGGGTCAGCTCACAGCGCCCGGGTCCGGACGGCCGGGAAGCGCGAAGTAAAAGGTCGCCCCACTGCCCTCGGCGGCCTCCACCCAGACTCGCCCCGCATGCCGCTGAATCGCCCGGTGAACACTGACAAGCCCCAGACCATGCCCCTCGAACTCCTCCTGGGTGTGCAATCGACGGATGGTGGTGAACAGCTTCCCGGCATAGCTCATCGCAAACCCCACCCCATTGTCCCGCACGTAGAACGCCGGCGCCCCCCCCGACTCCACCCGGCCCACCTCGATCCTCGCATCCACACGTCGCCCGGTGAATTTCCACGCGTTGCCGAGAAGCTCGGTGAGTACCGACTGAACCAGCCGAGCGTCGCCCCAGGCCCGCAGCCCGCTCTGGATCACCACCTCCACCGCCCGCCCCGGATCCGCCCGTCTCAATTCCCCCAGGACCTCCCCCGCCATCCGGCCGAGATCAAGATCCACCGGCCTCAATTCCCCGCGCCCCAGGTGGAAGAAAAGAACCAGGGATTCGATCGTCTGCGCCATCCGGCGACGCGCGGTCAGGATCTTTTCCAAATGCCCGAGCCCCGAAGGCCCCAGGGCGGCGCCGCATTGATCGGCCAGTTCGTTGCCGAAGAAATCGATCGCCCGCAGGGGAGCCCTCAGATCGTGGGAGACGGCATAGGAGAAAAGCTCGAAGTCCCGGGTCATCGTCTCCAATTGAGCGGTCCTCTCGGCCAGCTGGCGCTCAAGGTCGGATCCGGAGGCCCCCCCCCCCGAAGGCCCCGGGTTCCCACCCCGGCATTCCTCGTTGTTCACGCGCACATCCTCGTCGTTAAGCCTCGATGATCCGATTGCGAATGGCGTACCGGGTCAACTCGCTGACCGACCGGACCTTGAGCTTCCGCATCAGATGCAGCCGATGGGTCTCCACGGTGCGCACGCTGATGCCCAGAACGTCCGCCACCTCCTTGTTGCTCTTCCCCTCCGCGATCAATTGCAGCGCCTCCCGCTCGCGCGCGGTCAACTGGGCCCCTTCCGCCTCCCCGGATCCCCGTTCCGGATGAAGATAAGCCTCCAGCACGATCTCGGAAATGGCCGCCGAAAAGAAAGGCCGGTGCTGGCGCAGGGTCTCCACCGCCTCCAACAACACCCGCCCGGCGTCGCTCTTCACCACATACCCCCGCGCCCCAGCCGCCAGAACCTCGCGCACAAAGCGCTCCGAACTGTGCATCGTCAGAATCAAAATCTCCGCCTTCGGCGCCACCTCCCGGATCTGCCGGGCCGCGTCCAACCCGTTCAGCTCCGGCATGGTGATGTCCAGGATCACAATGTCAGGCTGAAGCGCCTTGGCCTGGTCCACGGCCGCCCGGCCGTCCCCAACCTCGCCGCACACCTCCCATCCCTCGTGCCCTTCAAGCACCGAACGCAGTCCGCGCCGGACCATTTCATGGTCGTCTGCCAGCAAGATCCTTAGTGCACTCAAGTTATTCCTCCACCTTTGGGCGCCGCCGCCGGCACTCGCGCGAGCACCGCCATGCGTTCCGCCCGGCTGTCGACCTGCAAATCACCCCCGAGCTGCCGAACCCGCTCGCGCATTCCGAGCACGCCGACGCCCATGGTCCCCGACCCGCGCCGCAACGCCTGAAGACGCTCCGGTTCCATCGCGCCGCCGCGATCGCTGACCTCAAGTACCACATCGGGACCCTCCCGGAAAAGCTCCACCCTCACCGCCGACTCCGCGGCATGCCGCCGCGCATTCGCCAGACTCTCCTGCGCAATGCGGAACAAGGCCATCTCCCGATCCCTGTCCAGGCGGCCGAAATCCTCGCGGCAGATAAACTCGATCTTCATCCCGCTCCGACGGGACAACCCCGCCACAAACTCCCGCAACGCCGCCGGCAACCCCATTTCATCCAAAAGCGGCGGATGCAGAAGATAGGACAGCGTGCGCACATCCCGGCCCGACTGCTCCACCAGCCGCATGCAGTCCGCCACCAGCTCGGTCAGCTGCTCCGGACACTCCGCAGGCAAAAGCTGCAAAATCCGCGAAAGCCCCAGCCCGATCGCCGTCAGATCCTGCGCCGTCGTGTCATGCAACTCCTTCGAGAGCCGCCGCCGCTCCTCGTCCTGCAAGCTGATCAACCGCGCCGTCAGATCGTGAAACGCCATCTCCGCCCGCTTCCGATCCGTGATGTCGACCGCAATCGCTCCCGCAAACACCCCGCCATCCGCCCGGCGGATCGGGAAATGACTGGTCAGAAAGGTACGATTCTCACCCCCACGCTCGACACACTCCTCCCGGATCACCGGTTCCCCCGTCCGAAACACCGCCTCCGCTCCCACCCGGGCCGCCGTGGCCAGATCCACCGGCAGCAGCGACTCCGCCGTCCGCCCCAACCCCTCCTCCGGCCTCAACCCGCAGCTGGACTCCAACGCCGTGTTCATGAACACGAACCGGAATTGCTGGTCCTTGATGCAGGCAAACCCCGGAAGGTGCGCCATGAACGTCGCAAACTTCGCCTCGCTCTCCCGCAGCGCCTCCTCCATCCGCACCCGATCCCCGATGTCCCGCGCCACCCCCACCACCCCGAACACCTGCCCCTCCACATTGCGCAACGGACTCTTTGAGGTAAGCAGCCGGCGTTCCCCGCCCCCAGACGGCAGGGTCTCCTCCACCAGCCTCCCCTCCCCGGCTTCCATCACGTCCCGGTCGTCCGCCAGGATCTTCGCCGCCACCTCCCCGGGAAACACACTCTCATCCGTCTTCCCCAGCAGCTCCGCCGAACTCCGCCCGAGAACCTCCTCCATCGGCGGATTCACCAGCAGATACCGGCCCTCGCGATCCTTCACCGACACCGCATCCCGCGTGCTGCGCACGATCGCCTGCGTCAGGGCGAACTGCTCCGCCAACTGGGCCGCGCCCGCCCTCCGCGAACTGATGTCCCTCGCCAGAACCATCGCCCCCTTCTCCCCCTCCAACTCGCAGGGAACCGCACTCAACTCCACCTGGACCCGCGTCCCATCCAGACGGAGCACCGTCAATTCAATGGGCGAAACCCGCTGGCCATGCTCGTTCAACAACCGCATGTGCTTCAGCACCGTCTCCCGCAGGTCCTCCGGAAAACGGTCCACCACCAGCCCCCCCAGAAGCTCAGCCTCCGATTTCGCCCCCAGCAACCGAACCGCCGCCGGGTTGGCATAGGCAAACCGGGCCCTGGTCTCCACCACGATCGCATCAAAGGCCGCCTCCACCACGGTCCGGAACTGCGCCTCACTCCGGGCCAGCGTCTCCCGCCCCTCCTCCACCTGCCGGACCAGACGCCTCAACGCCACCGCCAGCAACGCCGAGGTCACAAGCACGAAGAGCCACCCCTTCATCATGCTCCACCACAGAATCGCCCCCGGCGAAGACACCACGGTCCCAAGCAGTCGGTCCGAAAAGAAAATCCAGCAGCAAGCCACCACCGCGTACAACAACACCACACGCGCCACCCCGCCGCTCGGCCCGCGAGCCGGCGCTTTCCGTTCAAACCCGGTCTGGATGCCTTCGCCGCTCACAAGAGACGTGGTGTCCGGAGAATCCTAGGGCGGATGCCACCCCGGTGACCAGACGGTACTTGACCCGAATCGCAAGCAACCGCCCAGCCCCGTTCCCACCCCCACCCAACCCACGGGACCACACCCGCCGGACGCCCGGCAGCCGGATTCCTGCTGAACCCCCGCCGGATCCACGCTAGGCTCCCTCCCATGCGCATGGTACCGGCGTTCCCCCGCCTCCTGTTCCTCGCCAGCCTCGTCCTGGCCGGGCTCCTCGCCACCTCCCCCAGGCCCGCCAACGCCCAGTCCACAGCCGTCTCCGTCGAACTCATCCTGGACGAATCGTTCTTCCTGCCCGGCGAGGAACTGCCCGTCGGAGTCCGGATCTCCAACCTGAGCGGACGCCCCCTCACCTTCGGAACCACCACCAACTGGCTCACCTTCCTCATCGAAAGCCGCAAAGGGGAAGTCGTCACCCGCCTCGGCTCCGTGCCCGTGCTCGGTGAATTCACCCTCGATTCCGCCAAGGCCGGCACCAAATGGTGGAATCTCCAGCCCTACTTCGAATTCGATCAACCCGGCCCCTACCACGTCTACGCCGAACTCCGCATCCCGGAGTCCAATCTCCGCATCATCAGCGACCCCGCCCTGATCACTCTCCAGGGCTCAAGCCGGCTCTGGGAAATCACCTTCGGCGTCCCCCCAGCCCCCGGCTCACCCACCAACAACCCGCCCGCCCCGGAACTCCGACGCTACGCCCTCCAGGCCGCCACCCGACTCAAGGAACGGAAACTCTACGCCCGCGTCTCCGACGAAGCCGAGACCCGCATCTACAAGGTCGTCCTGCTCGACCGCTTCCTCTCCTTCTCCAACCCCCAGCAACAGCTCGACTCCCGCTCCCGGCTCCATGTGCTGTTCCAAACCGGCGGCTCCACCTACACCTATTGCGTGGTCAACCCCGACGGCGAACTCGTCGCCCGCCAACGCCACGAAATCGTCCCCGGCTCCCGACCGCGCCTCGCCAAAACCCCCGACGGCTCCATCGGCGTCGCCGGCGGCCAGCGCACTCCCGCCTACACCGACATCCCCCCCTGGGAACCCCCGTCCGTGAGCCTCGTCGACACCAACCGCCCAGCCCCCGCCACCAACACGCCAGCCGCCGATCCCAACACCAAGACCAAGTCGCGCGACTCGAAACGGAACAGCTCCTCCGACAAGACGAAGTGACGCCCCCGCCGTCGCCACGTTCACGACACACCTCTTGCCTGCCCGGACCCGGCGGGGAAAGGTCCATGCAAGGAACGGCGCCTCCGGCTTTCCCCCAGGCACCGCGCCCGACATGAACCAAGCCCCCTCCAGTCCGGTCCCGAACCGCCCGGAGCCCCGCCCCCCAACCGGAGCACAGTGCCTCGTCTCCGTGGTGGCCCACGCCATGGAAAGCGATCCCGGGCTTGAGGCCGTGAAGGTCGACCGCGCTGCGGGAGCCCTCTCCATCGCCGCCCTCGGCCGACCGCCCGCCAGCGAGGCGCTCGACCGCATCAAACTCCAGCTCCGCGATGCCACCGCCGAATCCGATCACGTCTGCGCGTTGCTGAGCGGAGGACAGGACTGCGACAACTGCCCCCACGCCGGCCAGCTGCCCGGACCCGACCGTTTCGTGGTCCAGCATCTCCCCGACGCCACCACCATCGCCCGCGTCACCTGCCCCACCGCGCCACGCTTCTGGCGCTGGCAGCAGGCGCCACTGCCCAAATTCGTCCCGCGCGAAGTCCGGCTTCCCGACGACGAACACGCCGAGAACGAGTGGAAGGGCCAGCTGGTCGGGGCCGCCCTCTGCGGCATCACCGGACTGGCAGCCTGGAAACTCGGCAACTCGGGCGCCGCACTCGCCGCCTTCGCCGCCTCCTACCTCAGCGGCGCCTGGTTCCCCGCCATCGAGGTCTGGGAACGGCTGCGGGAACGGCAACTCGACGTCCATTTCCTCATGCTCGCCGTCGCCCTCGGCGCCGCCGCCATCGGCGCCCTGGAGGAAGGCGCCGCCCTGCTCTTCCTGTTCTCGCTCTCCGGCGCCCTCGAACACTACGCCATGGGCCGCACCCATCGCGAAATCCGCTCCCTCATCCGCACCGCCCCCAAGGAAGCCACCGTCCTCGACGCCCAGGGAACCGAACAGCGCCACCCCGTCGACCAACTGGCCACCGGCATGCGGCTGCTGGTGAAACCCGGCGAACTGTTCCCCGTCGACGCCGAAATCTCCCGCGGCACCACCGCCGCCGATGAAGCCAATCTCACCGGCGAAGCCAACCCGGTGGAAAAAGGAGTCGGCGACAAAGTCCTCGGCGGCACTCTCAACCTCTGGGGCGCCGTCGAAGTCATCACTCTCCGACCCGCCCGCGAAAGCGCCCTTCAGCGGATCATCCAACTGATCCACCAGGCCCAGCATCTCAAGGCCCCCTCCCAGCGTTTCACCGACCGCTTCGGCACCGGCTACACCCTCGCCGTGCTGGGACTGACGGGGGTCATGTTCCTCGGCTGGTGGCTCGGCGCCGGGCACCCCGCCTTCGCCTCCACCCCCTCCCAGCCCAGCGCGTTCTACCGCGCGATGACCCTGCTCGTCGTCGCCTCCCCCTGCGCCCTCGTCCTCTCCATCCCCTCCGCCATCCTCGCCTCCATCGCCCGCGCCGCCCGCCAGGGCATCCTCTTCCGCGGCGGTGCCGCCGTCGAAAAACTCGCCGAAGTCGATGTGGTCGCCATGGACAAAACCGGCACCCTCACCACCGGCGAACTGCGCGTCGAATCCATCGAAAGCTTCCCCCCCGGGCGGGAAGCCGAAATCGGCCGCATCGCCCACGGCATGGAACGGCTCTCGGACCACCCGCTCGCCCGCGCCGTCGTCCGCCATGCCAAACATCAGAACATTCCCGCCGGCGACACCCAACACATCGAATCCCTGACCGGCCTCGGTCTCCGCGCAGTCGTTGACGGTCAACCGGCCCTTCTCGGCCGGCGCGAATTCGCACTCCAGAGCTCCCGCCTCCCCAACCTCCCCGCCATTCCCACCCCCGAACCCGGAGTGTCGGAAATCTGGATCGCCCGCGGCGAACTCGCAGGCCGCATCCTCCTCCGGGACGACATCCGCCCCAGCGCCGCCGAGGTGATCCGGCAACTTCGCGCCCTCGGACTCCATACCGTCGCGCTCACCGGAGACCGCAAGTCCACCGGCGCGCATCTGCAAACCCAGATCGCCCTCGACGAAGTCCGGTCCGAGCTCAAACCCGAGGAAAAAGTCGCCGCCGTGGTCGAGTTCTCCAAATCCGGGAGGCGCGTCGCCATGATCGGCGATGGGGTCAATGACGCCCCAGCCCTCGCCGCCGCCCACGTCGGGGTCGCCATGGGAGCCCGCGGCTCCGACGCCGCGCTCGAACAGGCCGACATCGTGCTGATGAACGATCGGATCGAGAATTTCCTCGCCGCATTCCGACTCAGCCAGCGCGCCCGTTCCATCATCCGCCAGAACCTCGTCATCTCCCTGGGCACCGTGATCCTCCTCGTCGGACTCGCCGCCCTCGGACGCATCCCCCTCACCCTCGGCGTCGTCGGACACGAAGGCAGCACCGTCGTCGTCGTGCTCAACAGCCTCCGCCTGCTCTTCAACCCCCGCCGCTAAGCCGTCTCCTGTCTCCCTTCTCCCAACTCCCTTCTCCTAACTCCCCACGACGCACGACGCACGACGCACGACGCACGCCCCACGCGCCCCGCGCGCCCCACTCCCCACGCCCCACTTTCAAGCTGGCATTGCCCCGCTCACCGCGTCTTAAGTTTGGGTAATCCAAGGCAGCAAGTCCTCACCACTGGGGCTCCAGCCCCGGCATTAGCCATGGCTGAATCATGAAGAACCAAGTCGAAGTCACCGCCCCCCAGCGCCGCCGGTCCGGTTTCACCCTGATTGAACTGCTGGTCGTCATCGCGATCATCGCCATCCTCGCCAGCATGCTCCTCCCCGCCCTGGCGCGCGCCAAGGAGCAGGCCAACCGGACCAAGTGCCTGAACAACCTCAAACAAATCGGGTTGTTCATGCAGCTCTACACCGATGACAACGACGACAGGTTCCCCGGACATCGGAACCAGGGATTGACCACCGACGACGCCAACCCCTCCCTCACCAACTGGTGGGGCCGCACCATCGTCGGCTACGGCGACACCTCCGCCAGCAACTACTTCCGCTGCCCCAATCTCAAAGGCAAACGCAAGGACCTGAACGTCACCTGGGAATGGCGGTTCGACCCGCATAAGGTTGGGTACGGGTACAATGCCTTCTTCCTCGGCGTTCACCCCTACGCCGCCCACTCCGTCAGCGTTGGCGGCATCAATTTCTCCACCGCACCCAACTTCCGGCGCACCGGAATTCTCAGCCCCGCCGCCAACCTCTGCATCGGCGACGGCATGCCCAAACCCGACGGCACCTGGAGCAGCAGCCTCTGGTGGCCCACCTCCGGCATGGCCGACCTCCCCGGCTCAAGCACGCTGGAGGGCATCGACAAAACCCGCCACGGCGGCCTCGGACTCGTGGTCTTCAACGACGGCCACGCCGAATCCCGCAAAAGCAAACAGATCAACCCCCCGGTCGACCCCATCGCCGGCGGCGCCAATGGCCTGATCAACTCCCGCTTCTGGGACCCCCTCCAACGCGGCGGCGACCGCTGACGGCCCCACTCCGAACCCCGAACCCCAGACGCCAGACGCCAGACCCCAGACCCACTCCCCTCAGGGCGCTCCGAGCAGCGCCTTGGGTTGTGCCTTTTCCCATTCCTCCGGCGTGACGACTTTCGCCTCGTGCGTCAGCACAAAGGTTCCCTTCTTGTTCCCCACCACGAGATCCGGCAATCCGTCCTTGTTGACGTCGCCCACCACCAGCTGGGTGCCCACTCCGGAGGCGTCATCGATGCGATACGGCACGTAATCCACGGCACCGGCCGCACCACGAACCAGACGGAACCAATAGGAAACCGCCGCCTGATTCCGGTCCGGATCCCCCATGCGCCCGTGGGACCAGAACCGCTTCCCCGTCACGATGTCCTTCAGGCCGTCCCCATCCATGTCGACGAGTTCCACCGCATGGAGCTCGCTGAACTTCACCCCGTAACGGTTTTCCCCGGGCTCCTTGTTCATCAGGATGTGCTCCACCCACCGAAGCTCCGTTCCCTCGCGTTTCTGCTCGTACCAAGCCAACCCGTAGGCGTGCGCGGTCAGCGCGGTGATGACATCGCTCAGGCCGTCGCCATTCACGTCGTAGGCCCACATCTGCGAACCGCCAAGCCCGAACGGCCCAGGATGGAACTTCCACATGGGATCCCCGGCCAGCGACGTCGGCTGCTCCCACCATCCGTCCTTCTCCAGCAGGTCGGTGCGGCCATCGCCATTCACATCTCCCAGCCCCATGCCATGGGTGAAATTGCCGTAGCCCTTCTGCGGTGAAATGGGATGCCAGGCCCAGGGCTTGGCCGGATCCGTCGGATCCGGAGTCGCGTAGCCATAGGCCCCCTTCGTGATGCAAACCAACTCGGGTTTTCCATCCCCGGTGAGATCCGCGAACGTCGGTGACTCGTTGTCCGTCTGGTCAAACACCCCATGCCGGGTCCAATGGCGGTCCACCCCCTTCGGGTTCTCGAACCATTGGGTCTCCTTGCCCGGGAATCCGATGATCAACACATCCATCCAACCATCCCCGTTGAAGTCCCGGGGGAACGCGAAGAAATTGTCGGAGTAGGCGTTCGCCACCCCCAACGCCCCCTCGTACCCGGGCACGGTCACCGTGGTCATCGGCCCAAGCTTCAGCTTGAACGTCGCCTTGGGCGCGTAGATCTCATGGCGGTTCGTGTAGCCCGGCCCCTCGTACCACCACGGACCCGACACCACGTCGTTGACTCCATCCCGGTTGAAATCCGCAAAACTCGCCCCCTCGCCCCAGAACTGATCACTCAACTGCTGGCGCTTGAAGGAATGAAGTCGGTGCTCCGCCGCCTCAACCCTCAAAACCGACCCAGTCACCAGGAAACCCACCGCGAAACCCAAAACCGCAGCACCGCCACCAGCCACGCCCTGGCCGGTGGACCTGACCGCACTGGAAAACTTGGAACATGGAGATTTCATGGGGGATTGGAACGATGGCGTGGAACAACCTGAGAAAGCCCCGGTTCGCCCATCGATTCAAGTCCGCAGGCGGACTCCTGCCCGAGGTGGCGCGTCCATGAATTGGCGGTAGGGCGCGATCTCCGAGCGCGCCGCCCCTGCACGTCACCCTCCAAGGCGGCGCCCTCGGAGAGGTCGCCCTACCTTCCCCACAACTCCGCGACACACGGGCCCGCGAGCCGTCTGTTCCGGGTTCGGAACAGGTGTTCCGGGAACCTCCGGCCTTCGGAACATCCGCCCGACATCCAGGAGAATTGCAGCCAATTCCGAGGCTTTTTCGCCATGGCATGCCTCCTGCTAAAAGGTTGGAGTGCGCCGCCGGCAACTCCGGAACAGGCGCCAACGCAACGAATCCATCCAGTCCAGTGACCATGCAAACCCAGAACCAACGCTCCGCCTTCCGTCCCGCCGCCAGCCTGCCCCTCACCCTCGCCCTCGCCCTCGCGAAGATCGCCGCCGCCCAGGCCCAGACCTACACACTCGTC
The DNA here is from genome assembly GCA_964476125.1 of uncultured Verrucomicrobiota bacterium. Lineage (GTDB taxonomy): Bacteria > Verrucomicrobiota > Verrucomicrobiia > Limisphaerales > CAIMTB01 > CAIMTB01. Next base: position 28,407 of record CAYZAE010000079.1, read on the forward strand.
GATCTCACCCAGAGCGCCGGCAACGGAGTGGCCACCGGCATCTCCGGAGGCGTGGCCGCCGGTTACTCCGCCAACGCCATCTTCAGCAGCCTCTCCCACGCTCTGCTCTGGGACGGCGCAGGCACCACCGACCTGCACCCCACCGGATTTGATCTGCCCGCCCCCGGCACTCCCGGCCGATCCGCCGTGCTCGATATCAACGGGAATCTTCAGGTTGGTTGGGCCGCAGGTTCCTCCACCAGCAATCGCCCCATTCCAATGCTCTGGCGCGGTTCCGCCGCAACAGCCACGACACTCGCCATTCCCTTCTCGAACTTCGGCGGACAGGCCACCGCCACCGATGGCACCCAAATCGCAGGATTCAGCTACGGACTGGCCGAAGACGGAATCACCCAGGGGCCTGCCCACGCCCTGGTCTGGGATGCTGCCTCCGGAACTCCCATCGACCTCGGCGACGCCGGCAACGGCGCCATGGCCTACGGTGTCGGCGGGGGTCAACAGGTCGGCTACGTGATCAAGAAGCAGGCCAGCGCCGCCCTCTGGCGCGGCACCGACCGATCCCTCGTGGTGCTCCATCCCACGGGAGCTGTGATTTCGGTGGCCAATGACACGGATGGCACCCGCCAGGTGGGGTACGCGGGCTACGATGTGCGGGTCCGTCAGGAAGCCGCCAAAGGCAACAAATACGCCCGGTTCAACTACGCCATGGTCTGGAACGGCACGGCCGCCAGCGCCACCAGCA